>JACQTX010000197.1 GCA_016210585.1 Chloroflexota bacterium | reverse complement strand
GTGGATGAGGAACAGCGCTTTGGCGTCGCGGCAAAGGAAAGGCTCAAAAAGCTGAAGGCCAACGTCGATGTGCTCACGCTTTCCGCCACGCCTATCCCGCGCACGCTGCACATGTCACTGGTCGGCGTCAGGGATATGAGCACCATCGAGACGCCCCCGGAGGACCGCCTGCCCATCAAGACCTATGTCGCCGAATACCATGACCGTCTGGTGCGAGAGGCTATCCTCAGAGAAATGGAGCGTAACGGCCAGGTCTTCTTCGTGCATAACCGCGTCCAGTCCATCGCCTGGATTGCCAGCAAGCTCAAGGAGCTTGTGCCGGAAGCGAAAATTGTTGTGGGGCACGGCCAGATGCCGGAGACCCAGCTGGAGCGGGTTATGACCGACTTCATCCAGGGCAAGGCCGATGTGCTGGTCAGCACCACGATTATCGAGTCCGGGCTGGACATGCCCAACGTGAATACGCTGATTGTCAACAATGCCGACAAGCTGGGGCTGACGCAGCTTTACCAGCTCCGCGGCCGCATTGGCCGGGGCACCAACCTCGCCTACGCCTATTTCCTCTACGAGAAGGGCAAGCGCCTGACCGGTACCGCCGAGAAGCGGCTGAAGACCATCTTCGAGGCGACCGAGCTAGGGGCCGGCTTCAGCATCGCTATGAAGGACCTGGAAATCCGCGGTGCCGGCACACTGCTGGGCATGAAGCAGAGCGGGCACATCAGCGCCGTGGGCTTCAGCCTCTACTGCCGCCTTCTGGCGGAAGCGGTGGCAGAGCAGAAAGCCAAACGCACGGGAGCTCCGGTGCCCAAAACGCTGCACCTGCCTGAGCCAACGGTTGACCTGCCCCTGCGTGCCTACATCCCCGAAGACTACATTGACGACCTCAACACGCGGCTGGGTATTTACCAGCGCCTGGCGGCAGCTAAGGAGCCGGAAAAAGTCGCCGACTTCCTCCAGGAGTTCACCGACCGCTTCGGCCCACCGCCAGCATCCGTCAAGAACCTGCTCTACGCCGTGAAGATTAAGGCCTTAGCCGCTAAGGCCGGCATCGAGTCCATCACCACCGAGGACGGCCAGATTGTCCTCCGCCGCTTTGACGGCCGCCCCTTCGACCGGGCAAAGCTGGCGTCTCTCCTCAAGGACGGCCTGACGCTGGGCCAGACGCAGCTCCGTCTCAGCCCCAAACGCCTCGGCACCAGGTGGCAGGGGGTGTTGGAGGAAGTGGTGGGGAGGGGATAGTGAAAGAATGTCAATATCAGCAGCGAATAACGAGCACAACGTTCGTAAAGGAAGGCAAAACATGACCACTCTTGATGAGATTTTGGGAAGTAAAGCCAGATTCGCCAATGAGCAATCAGATGCGTCCACTGGTTTTGCTTGTCTATATGACATCATGCAACGAATGGACGAAACGACAGAAGCGGAAATCCGATTAAGAAGCGGGGAAATTCGAAGATACAGGGAATACATGTTTGATATAGAAACTAAGGCAAATTATTTACTACTAATAATCTCAAGATTGAGGGAAACGATTAAATCTCCATTCTTTCGCCCTGCAGGGGTGAGAACCAGGACTATCGATTACTTTTTGATCGACTTAGAAACTTTCTTGTACTACACAATATCTATCCTAGACTTGGTAGCAAGATTGACACCTTATTTCTATCCGTCATCAGACAGCCAATTTAAGCATAATTCATGGCATTTCAGTTGGCAGCGACAATGGTTTCGCAACAACTGCAGTTTTGATCCTGAATATAGGCGAAATCTTATGGAGATGACTCCATGGTTTGAGGAATTGAATGAGCATAGGAACAATTTAGCTCATGATAGGAGCGCCTTCTTCCTCTGGGGAAAAAACCCTCCAAAATTGTTCTTTGGGACAAAGCGAAATAGTAGAGACTTCATTCCAAATCAGGACGCTTTACAGTATGCGAATGAGACTGCCAATGGTCTCATGGAATTTCTATGCTATTTCAATGGCTATTTCGGTAAGAAGAGATAAGAGAGAGGTTACGGTTCTCGGCGAGCCATCCTTGCAGAAGGACTGGCTCAGGCCGGAGGAGGATGAGGCTTGGCAGAATTTGTGAAAGGGTATGGGATTGCTTCGCCCGCCACAGGCGGGTCTCGCAATAACAGTCTTATTGTTTGGGTCTCTCAAGTAAATGAACTCGAATAATTACAGTCCCCTGTAGCTGTCCTCCCTTCTCCTGACCACCCTTACTATTGTCACTAGAAGCGCTTTGTCGTCTGCCGAATACACCACCCTGAATTGTCCTACCCGCACCCGCCACAGACCACTTTCGGCCAGTTTTTTTACTCTTGGTGGTCTGGGGTCCTCGGACAGTGTGTTGATGATTCCCGAAATCTTCCTGTAGTCCTGCTCGGCAAGGTCATCAAGCTCTTTCTGCGCGGCTGGCCTTAGCCGGACTTCATACTTCATGCCGGCGGCTCTGCCTGTTCTTCTGGTATTCCGCCCAGGTTACCGTGCCCTCTTCTTCGGCTAAGGCTTTTAGCCCTTCCCGCACGTCCTCTACGTCTTCCAGTATCTCTAAAGCGGCATCGCGGAGAAGCCTGGCCATTGAAGTCCGCTGCGCAAAAGCCAGGCGGCGCAGTCCTTCGTGCTGCTCTTCCGTAAGAAAAATCGTTGTGCGTTTTAGCTTCGTTGCCATATTTGCCACCTCATCGCCGATGGTAACATATATATGTTGCTATGTCAATGTGTTTGGCAAGTGGCGTGAAGGACGAAGCAATGGCATTAGTGAGCCTCGTAACCTATCAACGCATCCACCAGGTGACTGATTTGAATACAAGGCCACGGATTACGGAAGGAAGCGCCCCCTTGATTTCTCGGCCAAGATGTGGATAATTACGAGAGGGTATTTTGCGAGGTGATATGACTCAAAACAAAGGGGCTAAGCTCTTCTATGGCTACATCGTTGTCATTGTTGCTTTTGCTGTCATGATAGTAACGGTTGGCGGCTTTAATAGCTTCGGTGTCTATTTCGCGCCGGTGCTGAAGGAGTTCGGCTGGACAAGGGCGGTAACCTCCGGCGCCCTGTCCGTGGCCATGATCGTAAATGCCATACTAGCAGCATTTGTAGGCCGGCTGAATGACAGACTTGGCCCCCGTTTGCTGCTTATGGTCAGCGGTGTCTTCTTCGGGTTGGGCTTTGTGCTGATGTCACTGGTGCAGACTGTCTGGCAGCTATATCTCCTCTACGGGATTGTCGGTATCGGCATTAGCGGCACTGTTGTCCCGCTGCAGTCCACGGTAGCCCGGTGGTTCGTGAAACGGAGAAGCATTATGACCGGCGTCATCCTGTCCGGTATAGGGGCTGGTGTGCTGGTCATGCCCCTGCTGGCGGGATGGCTTATAGCCGCCTATAGCTGGCGCGTCTCTTTTGTTACCCTGGGGATCATCGGACTGGTGGTGTATTTTGTGGCGGCCCGGTTCATCAAGCGTGACCCGCGCAGTATAGGGCTTCTCGCCTATGGTGAAAGCGAGGCTGGCCGGATGAGTGCGGAGATTACCGGCCTCTCTGTGAAGCAAGCCATCCGCTCCAGCCAGCTCTGGCTGCTCGTGGCCATCATGGTGGCCGTGGGCATTGCCGACTATTCTATCCTGGTGCATATTGTCATCCATGCCACCGGGATAGGAATCAGTGCCGCCAGTGCGGCTGGTATCCTCTCCCTTATCGGTGCGTTTAATATCGTGGGCCGGATGGTCGGTGGCAGCACGGCGGACAGGCTGGGCAGCCGACAAGCTTTTACCGTGGCGCTCTGTGTTATGCTGGCGGCACTGGTCTGGGTGCAGTTCGCCAAGGATTTGTGGACGCTCCTTGTCTTTGGCGCTGTCTTTGGCTTTGCCTACGGTGCGGCCTATGTGCCCGCCTCACCGATGGTCGCTGAGTTCTTCGGGCTGAGGTCACACGGTGCCCTCTTCGGCATCGCTCAGACCGGCTTCCTCGTCGGCGGCACCATCGGTCCGGTGGTGGTCGGTTATACCTATGATGTCACGGACAGCTACCGGCTGGGCTTCATCATCCTGGCCGCCGTAGCCGCCGCAGGGCTGGTATGTGCCTGGCTCATACGGCCATTGAGCGTCAAAAAGACGGCGCACTAATGTCCAGGTTGCAACACATCGTATCAGCTAATTGACAATTGCTGACAGAACTGCAATACTATGCATCGAAAATATTTAGAAAGGAGCGTTTATGGTCCAAAAGAAAGTAGGTTGCCAGGTAGCTGAAATAAACACTGCGGTCTTTGACCTGAACAAGGCAATGGAGGATGCAGCCAAGATGGGTTGGAAGGAGTTCCGCCGCTTCACGTCTCCGGAGCCACCAGTTCAGGCGCATGTCGCCAATGCCAAGATGGGCGACAATGAAGTCTACCTGACCGTCATGGCCTCTACCGAAGAGGGCAGCCCCATTGACCGGTTCCTCAAGAAGCGCGGCGAGGGCATTTTCTCCATCACCCTCTTCTGCGATGACCTCGATGATGTTATCAAGCGATGGAAGGCGGCCGGCGTCGAGTTCGTCATCGAGAAACCGTGGGAGCTAAAGGGACATCAGCTCCTCGGTAAGACTTTTAAGCGGTCAAGGGTGACCTGGTCCAAGCCCAAGGGACCGGCCCACGGCTTGGTCTTTGAGCTCTGGCAGCACGAAGAGTAGTCCAAGAAAACAAAAGGAGGGGGATAAAGGCCCGTGACGAACCTCTATACGGTGCGCGAAATTATCGTGGCTGTCAAGGATGCCGAGGAGTCCGCCAACGACTACAAGGCCCTGGGCTTCCGCGAGGTCAATCGGGGCGAGAGCCACGAGCCGCCACTGCAGTCCAAGTTCATCTACCTGGCCCTGGATGAAGGCACGGTGCCAGTCCTGTGCCTGGTGCAGTCGCTTGCGCCCGGCAGCCCGGTGGACAACTTCATCCAGAAAAGGGGTGAAGGGCTATTCTCCATCGCCCTGGGCTGCACTGATATGGACGGTGTGATGGCGAAGGCCAAGGCCAAAGGCGCCAGCTTTGTCCTGGATAAGCCGCAGGAGATGGTGGACGGTGTTACCCCTTTTCACGAGGCCTACAAGAAGTTCCGCATCAACTGGATTAAACCCCGCGGACCGACCCATGGCGTAACCCTGGAGCTGCAAGAGCTCGAATGGTAAGCCACTCCGCAGGATTGTAAGGACGCAAGGGGCAGTGGTTTCACGAGACCACTGCCCCTTGTCATGAGCGATGTTGCCAGATTATAGCCAGCCTATCGGACGCATAAACACATTGTAACGGTCAAATAAAGCGTCCTCACCATGTGCGGCAGGTTTCGTATCACCAGAAAGACAAGAGGAAAACTCGCCCGCGCCCGTTGCCTTGGTGTATAATCTGGTATGAAAGGCGCACGGCCAATCGAATTAAGTATGTGTTTTGGGTGGTGAAATGAGTCAGGCAAGCAAGGCCCTAAAAGAGATAGCGGCGAGTGAAGAGTATAAGAGCCTGGTCCAGGCGATGGAAACGGCCGACTACGAGGCTATCCAGAAGTCCTACCTCCGGCTTGGCGAGCTTCTGGAGGAGAAAAAGAAGCAAGTATTGGAGAAGATCCAGACCCTGCCCCGGCAGAACAAGGACGAGGATATACAGCAGTTCCAGAACGCTTTCACCATGCGTTTGAGCGGTGCCCTGCCCAAGTGGCACTGGCTCGATACCATGATTAAAGAGCAAAAGGTCTGGGAGGGCGAGGTCTTTGGCTTTGGCACCAAGGGCGACCCCTTGGTCCGGACGCCAGCCGGGCGGGTGGTAGTGGTGAGAGGCGCCACTCTGGAAAAGGGGGCCAGAGTACGGTTCAAAGTGGTTGCCGAGGGGGAGAAGATTGATTTTGGGCGGGTCTTCGAGCTGACGCCGGACTTCTTCTACTTTCTACTCAACCAGGAGACCATAGCCCGGATAAGAAGCGCTATTGATACCATTGAAGAGCGCGTGAAGGCCCAGTCAGTCACACCGGGCGAGGATGGACTGGCCGAGATGAGCGCCGTGCTCAAGGAGCTTGAGGACATCCGGGAGATGAGCCGCACTCTACAGACTGTGGAGAGAGAGAAATTGGAAAGCCGGATTACGGCGCACCGCCGGCGCCTGCTGGGCGACCGCGGCGCCAGGCTGGCCACAGAGTTCATGGCCAAAGAGGAAGAAAGGGAAATTGCTGAGACTTGCGCCGGCGACCATGACAAGGCAGCCAAGGCTCTGGCAGTCCCCGGACTCTTCCGCCAGCCGGCACATGAAGCGCTCAAGGCGCAGCTCTTCGCTGGCGAAGAGCTGAAAGGCTATGCGGAAGCCCTGGCGGGACTGGAAAGCCGGCTCGATTCCATGGACGCGGCGCTGAAGCTTATGGAGTTCAAGTCAGGCGTGGATGACCTGCGGCCGCAGGTCAGGAGCTACATCGAAAAGATGGACCGGCTCTTTGACCGCCTCCAGCGCAAGGCCAGGTCGGTCGCTTTCGCTATGGCTGAAGACAAGGTGAGCCAGGTGGGAGACGTCATGCAGAGCATAAAGAACGCCTTTTCCGGTGAGGCGCTGGCCGCCGAGCTAGGCCGGGTCTTCCGCAGCCCTGGTGAGTTCTTCGCCCTGCGTGAGACTCTGACCAAGCTAAGGGCACTGTTGGGTGACAGCACCATCCAGGCTAGTGAGGCCGCCATAAGGCCATATTTGAACCGGAAACTAAGTCAGGCCTTTGCCAGTATCAGGCAGAAATCGCCGGTATAACTTCTGTCCTATTGACAGGCTTTTCACATCCATTCAAGTAGATACCCACTGGCATAGCTAGTGGCACTCTGCCCTTCGTGTTATTCAGATAACGGGCACTGCCACCACCAAAAACATGACCTCAGAATCAAGACAGAGCTGGCCGAGACACTGAATCCTTCAGCAAAACTGTAAGTCTTTCTTTTGGCAACATTGAATAGGGGGTGGATTTTGGGGGTAATATCTCACTTGACAGAAGCGCAAATCTGCTGTATTATCTTGGACAAACTTGCTGGCGTTGAGTGCTTAGCCCCGAGCGCCGCTCGCCGGGTTGAAGCTCTCCCTTGTTGGCGTTATCAAAAGAGTCGCATATTAGAATGAGGAAAGAGCGGGGTAGTTTTTCGTTTAGTGAGCCAAGGCAGCCCTGGTTCTATCTGCTCTTAAGCAAGGCTGACTTATGTGAGGGGAGGTGTAGATAGGCGATAGGATTTTACAGATAGCAGAGGGGATCTGATAAGTAAATTTTAGAAAAACAACGCTGGAGGGAAATGATGACAAAAAAAGCAATATACTCTTGTCTGGCTGTATTATTGCTGGTCAGCGTGGTGCTTGCTGGCTGTGCTAAGCCCCAACCGACGACGGCACCAGCCCCAACGGTGACGGTGACAGCGGCACCAGCCCCGGCGGTGACGGTAACACCGGGAGCTGCCCCGGCAGTGACGGTAACGGCGGCACCAGCCCCGGCAGTGACGGTAACCCCTAAACCCGCCCCAGTGACAGTGACGGCCACGCCAGCGCCGGCGCCGACAGCTACCAAGCCCCAGCCAATAAAGCTGCGGATGGTAGCTGCTATAGCTGTAAATGAAGCCATAGTAAAATACGCCGACCGGTGGCGCAAGGCAGTCAATGAGCGGTCAGGGGGAGAGCTCACTATTGACCTGATTGGTGGCCCGGAGGTAATCCCCGCCTTTGACCAGCATGAAGCGGCCAGGAAGGGCGTGGTTGACCTGATGTATGCCATCACCGGCTATTACGAATCAGCCGTGCCGGTAGCCGCCACCCAGGCCCTGTCCCGGCTGTCCAGCCCGGCGGAGGAGCGGCAGGTGGGCTACTATGACCTGATGGACAAGGCGCACCGCGAGAAACTCAATGTCCGTTACCTGGGGAGAGCGAACTTTGGTGCCAAGGCATATACGTTTGTCACCAAGCCAGTTACCAAGCTCGGTGATTTGGTAGGCGTGCCGATACGCACATCGCGGACTACCGCTCCCTTCGCCAAGGCACTGGGTGCTTCCGGCGTTACCCTGGCCGGTTCTGAGGTCTATGCTGCCCTGGAGCGTGGCCTGGTCCAGGGCGTTATGACATGGATATCTTCTTTCCATGGCGGCCGCTACCAGGAGCTGGTGAAGTACATAATTGACTATCCGTTCTACGAGACGAATGACGCCATCCTAGTCAACCTGGACGTATGGAACAAGCTACCCAAGAATCTGCAAGACTTGCTGACCAATACCATGATAGAGTTTGAGAAGGGCACCATAGAATACACCCAGGGCTACGAACGGACGCTGCTAATTGACATGGCCGACAACTATGGCATGAGGAAGATTAGCTTCGCCTCCCCGGACGATGCCCAAAAGTACCTCGCCATGGCCTTCGACTCTTACTGGGAACAACTGGGCAAGTCCCTGAGCGCGGATGAGATCGCGCAGCTACGGAAGATGCTGAAGAGCTAGCCTGGGTCTGTTTCAAGACCTACCTCTGTTCGGGGCACTGGCTGCATTGCAGCCAGTGCCCCGAGGCAAGGAAAACCATGTATTCGTCAATGCACTTTGCCAGGGAGAAGCGTCCCTGTCCGGCAGGGTGCGGAAGGTGACACATTGCGGGTATTAAAGAGTATCACGGCTGCCTATGACCGTGTCATCGGTTACTTCGCGGTGGTTGCCGGCGTCCTCATTGTGTCTGCCATGCTGATAATCACCCTGGAGGTTGTCCTGAGACGCTTTTTCGCTCTTCCCCAGAGATGGGTTGTTGAGACCACGGAATACATTATGGTCTGGACTGCCTTTCTCGCCGCCGCCTGGATCTTGCGCCGGGAAGGCCACGTCAGGGTGGAAATAGTGGCTAACCATTTCACCCGCCGGGCGCAAGCGGTCATCGGTATCGTTGTTTCCCTTATCGGGGCTGCTCTATGTATCGTGATAGCGGTATATGGTAGCGAGGTTGTCTGGGACTTCTTCCAGCGGGGCATACGCATGGGCACGACGATGGCGCCGCTCAAGGCCCCTTTTCTCACCATTATCCCCATAGGTAGCATCCTGCTTATCCTCCAGTTTATCAGGAGGACCGGTGGCTATGTCCAGAAGCTGAGGGCCGGGCGGACAGGACAAGAGCAAGCCAGTGGCGGCGGAGTGTAATATCTCAAGTGTGCAACCATGCGAGTAAGAAAAGAGAATCCTGACCTCTGAAAGCTCATGACCAAATAATGCATACTGGGCTGTTCCAACTTTTCCGTTTGAGGAAGGAGATAGGCACTCTGTGGAATGGTGGTTAGCCGCCCTGATTCTGCTCTCGAGCCTGCTAATCCTGTTGTTCCTCGGTATGCCGGTGGCCTTTGCCTTCATGTTCATCAACGTGGTTGGTGTCATCGTCTTCTGGAGTGGCGAGGCCGGCCTAAGTCAGCTCATCCAGAGCATGTGGAGCTCGATATCAAGCTTCACCCTGGTGCCTATTCCCATGTTTATCCTCATGGGGGAGGTGATGTTCCGCTCCGGTATCGCCCCCCGGATGATGGATACGCTGGACAAGTGGCTGGGACGCCTGCCGGGCCGCCTGGGGCTGCTGGCTGTTGGCGGCGGCACCGTCTTTGCTACCCTGAGCGGCTCGGCCATGGCCAGCACGGCTATGCTCGGCTCAGTGCTGACGCCCGAGTTGGAAAAACGCGGCTATCAGAAGTCCATGAGCCTGGGGCCTATCCTGGGCAGTGCCGGCCTGGCCATCATGATTCCGCCAACCAACCTGGGCGTCCTCCTGGCCGTCCTGGCTGATATTTCAGTGGGTGCTTTTTTACTGGCCATTATCATTCCCGGTCTCTTGATGGCGGCCCTCTACGCTACCTATATCATTGTCAGGTGCCAGCTCCAGCCGCAAATTGCCCCGCCTTATGATGTGCCACGGGTCCCCCTGTCCGACCGAATTGTATCGGCACTGCGCTATATTCTGCCGCTGAGCACTATCATTTTCCTGGTCCTCGGTCTCATCTTTCTAGGTGTGGCGACCCCTTCGGAAGCGGCGGCCATGGGCGCCATCGGCTGCTTTGTTCTGGCCTTCATCTACCAGGGGCTGGACTGGAAGATGGTCAAGGAGTCTGTGGCGGAGACTGTCTCAATCTCCGGCATGGTCCTGCTGATACTCACCGGGGCCACTGCCTTTTCCCAGATACTAGCGTTCTCCGGAGCTACCAGAGGCATAGTGGAGGTGGTATCCGGCCTCCAGATTTCGCCACTGCTCATCCTGATTGCCATGCAGCTTACTATGCTGGTCATGGGCATGTTCATAGACCAGATAAGCATCATGATGATAACGTTGCCCATATACATGCCTATCATCAATGCCGTGGGTATTAACCCGGTGTGGTTCGGCGCTATCATGCTGCTGAACATGGAAATGGCTACCACGTCACCACCCTTCGGCTTCAGTCTGTTTGTCATGAAGGGTGTTGCCCCACCCAACACCACCATGGGCGATATTTACAAAGCCGCCTTGCCCTTCCTGGGCTGTGACCTGATAGCCATGATATTAATGATATCCTTTCCCCCTATAGTGCTGTGGTTACCCACCCTCATGCGGGCACCGGGAACGTAAGGTGTGATAGGGCAGTGGTGAAATCCAAAGTCACAACATAAGTCCAGAACAAAGGAGGAGCTTGTATAAACCAACTGAGATGCCTGGGACATTGCGGAAACTAAGTTTGAGAAAAGGAGGTCTATATGTCACCCACACCTAAACTTGCCGAGGAAGGCGTCACCAGACTAGCCCAGTGGAAGAAGATGCTCAGCCGACAAAGGGTAATGAAGAAGCTGCCCGATGAGGAGACGGCCCACACTATCCAGATGCTATCCACCGGGACCGGGATTGTTTCGTTCCGGAAGAACATGAAGCCCGGGAAACCCTCCACTTTCCATCACGGTCACCAGTATGACGCCGCTTTCTATGTGCTGGAAGGCAAGGGCTTTGAAATCCATGATGGCAAACGGTTCGAGTGGGAAGCCGGGGATATGTATTTTGTCCGTCCGGGCGGCTGTGTGCACCAGCACTTCAATGCTGACCCGGAAAAACCAGCCCGGGTGCTTGTCTTCGCTTCCCTGCCCATGTTCCATGCCATGAACCTGGCCGCGGATGACCTGGTGGAGCTATCCGATGAGTTCGCCTCAGACCAGGAATACAAGGACCAAATGCTTGTCAGAGAGGGGGCGGAGACCAATGGTTAAAGAGATTGACAACTTCTACAAGAGCGGGGGGAAAGCGAGCTACTATGCGGAGCGCCTGAAGGAAGTTAAGACAAGGTGTGAGCAATTGTCCAGCTACCGCCAGGTAGTCAAGGCAGAGGCCATGCCCTGGGAGCTATGCCGGGAGGGCAAGCTCAAGCACGTCTGTAACGAGAAGACGGACACGTGGATGACATCCTTCGACGTTTACCTGCAGGAAATCCCGCCGGCTGGGTATAGCGGTCGGCACCGGCACATGCGTGAAGAAGCCTTCTTTGTCCTGGAAGGCAAAGGCTACGATATCCATCACGACCCGGACCTGCACCTTAAGACCTGCTACGAGTGGGACATCTCGAAAGAGGCCAAGAGGTTCGATTGGGCGGAGGGTGACCTGGTCTATATCCCGGTGATGGTCGCCCACCAGCATTTCAATGCTGACCCCAATAAGAGGGTCCGCATCATAGTATGCAATCCGCGCTATCCGGCATACATGGGCTGTGAGACCTGGGAGCAGCTCGCTGATGCCTCTAACTACAAACCCTAGCCAATGGTAATGCCCCCGCATCCTGATGAAGGGGGTTTGTTTTCTTTCGGAAGAGCAGGAGAAGCTGTCTGATGGAGTCCTTCTCGGAAGGACTCCCTTCCTGTTCTCACCATCGCTGCAATTTACACTTACCCCCGCTTGTGCTATAATTTCTTACATTGAAAAGGGCATCAAAATTCTGTTCGGAAGGTAAATAAAGATTGGACAAAGAGCAAAAACAGGGTATCATCACCAAGCACAAGGTCAATAGCAAGGATACCGGCTCAACCGAGGTGCAGGTGGCTTTGCTCACGGAAAGGATAAACCGCCTGACCGGGCACATGGCAGCTAGCCCCCATGACCACATCTCCTATCGCGGTCTGCTGAAAATGGTGGGGCACCGCCGCCGCCTGCTGGCTTACCTGAGCAAAACTGATGTTAAGCGCTACCAGAAACTGATTAACAAGCTGGGCCTGCGCAAATAGAGTCTAAAACGGAGGGGTTGTTGACAATTCGAACTTTCCAGCGTGAGGTGGGGGGGAGAAACCTTATTATCGAAACGGGCAAGCTGGGGCAGCAAGCCAGTGCTGCTGTTACGGTGAAATACGGGGAGACCGTAGTCCTGGTCACCCTGGGCATGGGCAGCGAGCCCCGGGAGGGGGTGGACTTTCTGCCGCTGACGATTGACTACGAGGAGCGGCTTTACGCCGCTGGCAAAATCCCCGGCGGTTTTATCCGCCGGGAAGGCCGTCCCAGCGAGCAGGCTACCCTCGCCAGCCGGCTCGTTGACCGTCCCCTACGCCCGCTATTGCCCAAATCCTGGCGGCATGATATACAGATAATCAATACCGTCCTGTCCGCGGACCAGGAGAATGACCCG
This sequence comes from Chloroflexota bacterium, assembly GCA_016210585.1. Taxonomy (GTDB): domain Bacteria; phylum Chloroflexota; class Dehalococcoidia; order Dehalococcoidales; family JAFGLR01; genus JACQTX01. The sequence continues at coordinate 14,017 of JACQTX010000197.1, read as the reverse complement.
GATGTCCTGGCCGTCATCGGTGGGTCCGCTGTCCTGGCCATGTCCGAGATTCCCTTTGCCGGGCCGGTAGGCGCTATCCGCGTTGGCTACGTCAATAACGAGATGGTGCTGAACCCGACCCTGCCGCAGTTGGAGAATAGCCAGCTTGACCTGGTGGTGGTCAGCACGAAAGAAGCCGTAGTCATGATTGAGGCCGGGGCCAAAGAGGTCTCAGAAGAGATTGTCCTCCGGGCTATCGAGCTTGCCCATGAGGCCAACCAGAAAATAGTCGGGCTTCTGGAGGAGATAAGGCTGGCCTGTGGCCGGCCCAAGGTGGCCGCGCCTGCCTATGAGCCAGCGCCCGAGGTTGTAGCTGCCGTAGCGCCTTTGCTCGAGGGCAAGCTTGAGGAAGCGCTGTACCAACCGGACAAGCCACAGCGCCAGCAGGCACTCGATGCCCTGCGCCAGGAGGTTGTGGCCAAGCTGAGCGAGTCTTTTCCCAAAGAAGACATCAAATCTGCCTTTGAGACCAGAGTGAGGGCCGAAATTAGGGGCAATGTCCTTAATAAGGCGCAGCGAGTGAGTAGGCGAGCTATGGACGAGATACGTCCCCTGGAATGTGAAGTAGGCCTTCTGCCCCGCACTCATGGCTCCGGTCTCTTTAGCCGTGGGCTTACCCAGGTCTTGACCATCACCACGCTGGGCTCCAAGAGCATGGAGCAGCAGCTTGACGGTCTTGGTATTGAGGAGACAAAACGCTTTATCCACCACTATAACTTCCCACCTTTCTCCACAGGCGAGGTGAAACGCATTGGCGTGCCGGGACGGCGCGAGGTAGGGCATGGCGCTTTGGCCGAGCGGGCCCTTTTGCCCGTCATCCCGAGCGAAGAGGTCTTCCCCTATACCATGCGGCTGGTCTCGGAGGTGCTCAGCTCAAACGGCAGCACGTCCATGGGCAGTACCTGCGCCAGCAGTCTGTCCCTTATGGATGCCGGCGTGCCCATAAAGACGGCCGTGGCCGGCATTGCCATGGGGCTGGTGACTGATGAAAGCGGCCGGTATGCTATCCTCACTGACCTTGAGGGCATTGAGGACAACTACGGGGATATGGACTTCAAGGTGGCAGGCACAGCGCAGGGCGTTACCGCCATGCAGCTTGATATCAAAATTAAGGGCCTGACCATGGAAATCATCAGGAATGCCGTTCAGCAGGCGAAGACCGCCCGTTTTCGTGTCCTGGAGGCCATGAATAAGGTCATAAGCTCGCCGCGTGCCGAGGTAAGCAAGTATGCACCACGCATGTACAAGATAAGCATTGACCCGGACAAGATTGGTGCGGTAATCGGCACGGGTGGCAAGACTGTCCGGGCTATTGCCAGCGAGACCAATACGACCATTGATATTGAAAACGATGGCACGGTCATCGTAGGGGCCACTGACGAGGCCTCCGCCCGCAAGGCTATTGCCATGATTGAGGGCATAACGAAGGAAGCCAAGGTCGGGGAAATCTATACCGGCAAGGTGACCCGCATCTTGAACTTTGGGGCCATGGTGGAGTATCTCCCCAACCGTGAGGGCCTGGTCCATATCAGCGAGCTGGCGGACCACCGGGTCGGCAAGGTCGAGGATGTGGTCAAAGTGGGTGATGAGCTTACGGTAAAGGTTGTGGATATTGACAGCATGGGCCGGGTGAACCTTTCACGGCGCGCCCTGCTGGAGCCGGAAGGCGCGGCAGGAGAACCCCGCCGGCCGCCGTCTCGTCCACCGCAACGTCCCGGTCCGGTCAGGAGCCGCGGACGCTACTAATCTCCAGTAGCAAAATCTGGCGCAGGACTGAAGGAGAAAATCCGAAATCCTAATACCGAAATACTAAAAAAGTTCGATTAACAAAGGATTAATGTCAAGACGTTTCGGTCATTACAGTTTTGAATTTTGGTATTGTTTCGGCCTGCCCCATTCGCTTTGCTCAGGGCAAGCTCTGAGCTTGCCGAAGGGATTTCGGATTTAGTGCTTAGAGTTTATTGCAGGTCTGTCCGGACCAGGAAACTTTAGCATTAAGAGGCAGCCATGAGACCAATCAAAGTAGTTGTCAACGGGGCGCTGGGTAAGGTAGGGCGTGAGGTAGTCACCACCGTCAGCCATGACCCTGAAACTCAGCTTGTCGGTGCGGTGGAGATGAAGCCGGCCAGTGCCTACCTGACCCTGGCGGATGACACCAAGGTGCCTTTTTCGGCTGACATGGAATCTATCCTGGTCAACTGTCTGCCTGATGTGCTGGTGGACTTCACCAACCGGAGGGTCGCCATGTTGGCGGCCAAGAATGCCGCCCAGCACGGCGTGAACCTGGTGATAGGCACCACCGGGCTTACACCGGAGGATGTCCAGGAGATTGGTCGCCTGGCCACCGTCAACAAGGTGGGCGCGGTGGTGGCCCCCAACTTCGCCCTGGGCGCGGTGGTGATGATGCATCTGTCCAGGATAGCCGCCAAATACCTGGACTATGTCGAAATAATCGAGCTGCACCATAACCAGAAAGCGGATGCGCCCTCCGGGACAGCCCTGGCTACCGCCCGGCTGATGGCGCAGGCCCGCGGCAAGCCCTTCAGCCGGCCCCCCGTAGAAAAAGAGCTTGCGGACAGCCGCAAGGAGCTTGTGGAAGGCGTCACCATCCACAGCGTGCGCCTGCCCGGCCTCATGGCACACCAGGAGGTGCTCTTCGGGGCGCCGGGGCAGACCCTGAGCATCCGGCATGACACCATTAACCGGGAGTGCTATATGCCCGGTGTCATGCTGGCCATCAAAGAAGTGGTCAAGCGCCAGGGACTTATCTACGGACTGGACACCCTGCTGGGTCTGCAGTGAGCTGCTGACACTACCAGCTTCCTGATTCACTACAAGCTTCCGCTCCGTCCAATTGAAAGCATAGTTACCGTTGCCGCGCGCACGCGGCGGGCTTTTCAAAACCAGACAATTTTTCTATAATAGACAGTATCTTGACAGGAGAAGAAATGACAGGATATAAGGTTGCCATTGTGGGTGCTACCGGCATGGTAGGCCGGGAGTATATCAAGATTCTGGAGCAGCGCAAGTTCCCGATGAATGACGTCAAGCTGCTGGCCTCGGAGCGCTCCACCGGCAAGAAGGTGACCGTCAACGGACAGGCGCTTGTGGTCAAAGAGACCAGCCCGGAGGCTTTCAAAGGTACCGAAATCGTTTTTCTGGCCGCAGAAGCGGATATCAGCCGGCAGTTTTCCCCTATCGCCGCCGCAGCGGGAGCGGTAGTGGTGGATGATAGCTCGGCCTTCCGCCTTGACCCGAAGGTGCCCCTGGTTGTCCCCGAGGTCAATGCCGAGGACATCAAAGGGCACAAGGGTATTGTGGCTGGCCCTAACTGCTCGACTATTCAGCTGGTGGTGGCCCTGCATCCCTTGCACAGAGTGAACCCCATCAAGCGCGTCATTGTGGCCACCTACCAGTCTGTCTCGGGCTGGGGCGCTGCCGCCATGGATGAGCTGCGCCTGCAGGCCCGCAAGGTGCTTGATGGTGAGGCCTTCACGCCACGCATCTTCCCTTATCAGATAGCCTTCAACGTCCTGCCGGAGATAGACAAGGCCATGGCCAATGACTACACCAAGGAAGAGTGGAAGATGTCCGAGGAGACGCACAAGATCATGCACGCTTCGGAGATTGCTTTCTCGGCGACCTGCGTGCGTGTGCCGGTATTCGTCGGCCACAGTGAGGCCGTCTGGATTGAGTTCTCCCGTCCCATGAGTCCGGCAGAGGCGCGGGACATCCTCAGCCGCGCCCCCGGTATCAGGATAGTGGACGATATTGCCGCCAGCCAGTACCCGCACCCGCTGGCCGCGGCGGGCCGGGATGAGACCTACGTCGGGCGCATCCGTGAGGATACCTCATTGCCCAATGGCCTGGTCATGTGGATTGTCTCCGATAATGTACGGAAAGGCTCGGCGCTGAACGGTGTTCAAATTGCCGAAGCAATAATAAAGCGTAACTGGCTAAAGCCGGGAGGATAAAAATGAAAAAGCTGGGTCGTTTGCTGACTGCCATGGTTACCCCTTTCAACAAGGAAGGTGAGGTTGACTACGCCCAGGCGAAGAAGCTCGCCCTAGCCCTGCTCAACTCGGGCAGTGACGGCGTCGTTATCTCCGGTACCACCGGGGAATCGCCGGCGCTGACCCACCGCGAGAAGCTGTGGCTATTCGAGGAAATCAAGAACGCGGTGGGGACGCAGGGCACTGTGATTGCCGGCACCGGCACCAACAGCACCGCCGAGAGCGTGCAGCTCACCAAGGAGGCCGAGAAGATAGGTGTTGACGGCTGCCTGCTGGTAGTGCCCTACTACAATAACCCGACCCAGGACGGGCTTTACCAGCACTTCAAGACCATCGCCGGCAGCACGAGGCTGCCCTGTATCCTGTATAACGTGCCCTCGCGGACCGTGGCCAACTTATCTGCTGATACCGTTATCAAGCTGAGCCAGATTGAAAACATGGCCGGTATCAAGGAGGCCAGCGGGAACCTGAAGGAAATCTCCAAGATTATCAGCAACACTCGGAAGGACTTCCTGGTCTGGAGCGGCAATGACAACGATACCTTCCACATCTTGACGCTGGGCGGCTACGGTATTGTCAGCGTGGCGTCCCATCTGGTGGGCAACCAGATTAAGAGAATGATTGATTGTGTCCTTAACGGTAACATCTCCGAAGGCGCCGGCATTCACCACCGCCTGCTGCCGCTGGTCAATACCCTGTTTGTCATCGCTAACCCCATGCCTGTAAAATATGCTGTGAACCAGGTGGGCTTCAATGTCGGCAAGCCGCGCCTGCCCCTGACCGAGCCGGATGAGAAGTCAGCCGCCCTCATCCGGGAGACCCTGAAGAAATACCAGATAGACCTGCCCTTCCCGGTGCAGGTGGGTTAAACGATTAGCTATCAGCGCTCGGCTTTCAGCGTTCAGCTTCGTGGTGGGGACTGATAGCTGCATGCTGAGAGCTGAGCGCTGATAGCTAAGGATAGGATACCATGATAGTTGAGATGAGGACGGGCACGACGCCCGAAGAGATAGACGGCGTTGTGCAAAGGGCGAAATCGCTGGGACTGGGCGTCCAGCTTAACCTGGGCACCGAGAAGGCTGTGGTCGCTCTGTTGGGCAGCAATACGGGACAGATACCTACGGACCTCTTTGCCGTCTTGCCCGGCGTGGCGAGCGTCACCCGCATTATGAAGCCCTACAAGCTCGCCTCCCGTGAGTTCAAAGCCGAGAACAGCGTGGTGAACATAAACGGTGTTGAGGTTGGCGGCAAGCGTATTGTGGTCATGGCCGGCCCCTGTGCCGTGGAAAACGAAGCTCAGTTGATGGAAGCCGCCCGGATAGTAAAGCAGTGTGGCGCCAGTGTCCTGCGCGGCGGGGCTTTCAAACCGCGCACTTCGCCTTTCAGCTTCCAGGGACTGGGGGAAGCCGGTCTCGAAATGCTGTCACGGGCCAAAGAGCGGTATGGCATCCCCGTCATCACCGAGGTGGTGGACACGCATGACGTCAGCACAGTAGCCAGCCACGCCGATATCCTCCAGGTCGGCTCCCGCAACATGCAGAACTTCACCCTGCTGGCCGCCATCGGCAAGAACAGCTGTCCTGTCGTTCTCAAGCGGGGCTTTTCCTGCACGGTGACCGAGTGGCTGACCGCGGCCGACTACGTGCTGGCCGGCGGGAATAGCCAGGTCATTCTCTGCGAACGGGGCATAAGGACGTTTGAGGACACCACCCGTTTTTCCCTGGATATCTCTTCCATACCGGTTATCAGGAAGGTCAGCCACCTGCCGGTGATTGTTGACCCAAGCCACGCCGCCGGTCACTGGTCACTGGTGCCGGCACTGGCTAAAGCGGCCGTGGCCGCCGGTGCCGATGGCCTGCTCATCGAGGTGCACCCCAATCCGAAAGAAGCCCTGGTAGATGGCCTCCAGTCGCTCACCCCGTCAGACTTCGCGCGGCTGATGGAAGAGTTACGGACGATTGCCAAATCGGTAGGCAGGTATATTTAGACGCGGGATGGTCTATGCCAGCCGGAAATAGATAGTCCCGTTGTTGGTGAACTTGCTGACTTTGCCGGCCACGTTGAGCGATTCCAGGTGGGCCAGCGCTTCCAGCAGGGCCATGGTCTGGTCCCACGGGCTTAGCAGGCCCCAGGGAATGCCGCCCATATCTCTCGCCCAGGTCATTTTGGTGGCAATATCGTAGGCGGTTCTGGCACTGCCGTCAAGGATGCTCAGGATTTCGCCATTCCTGCGGTCATGATGGGCAAGAAGTTCGGTGACCCGCTGCCGCACGCCGGTGAAGGCGTGCTCATGGGCCGGCAGGACCAGCTCGATGTCCAGCGCCTTCACGCGTTCCAACGAGTCCAGAAAGTCATCAAGCGGGTTTGGCCTGCCCTCCAGCGGGCTGAGGCTGATGTTGGTGGTTATGGTCGGCAGAAGAAAGTCGCCGGAAAAGAGCAGCTTTTCCGCTAAGTCATAGAGGCAGATGTGTCCGGGCATATGTCCCGGCGTCCACACCACCTGCAAACGGTGCGAGCCTATAGATATGGACTCGCCGCCTTCATAGACGATGTCCGGCGAAACTTGATTCGAGATACTCTGCGTCGCCGTCGCCGAGGGGTGCGGCGGCAGCGTCCGCTCCGGCACGCCGTTGAGGCTCAGCCACTTCTCGAACCGGGCTGAGCACGCGCGCTTGTCCCGGTACCTGACGAGGAGGTCGGCCTCCAGCCGGTGCATGGCAATAGATGCCCCACTGGCCCGCTTGACGCTGCCGGCCAGCCCGTAGTGGTCCGGGTGGCTGTGCGTGATGAATACCTGGGTTATATCCTTCAGGTCCAGGCCTACCTCACCCAGATGCTGCCGGATTGCAGCAAGCATAGAGCCGCTCTCCCAGGCGGTATCAATCAGCAGATTGCCGTCATCGCCAGTAACCAGATAGTCACTCGTCCACCCCAGCGGGAGATGGTAAATGCCTGGCCTGATCTCTTCCATTACGTCCCCTTAAGATTATTACCGCTTCAAAAGCCTTTGCGTCTTTCGGCGTGCGTGTCTGAGAAAATTGTAGCCTTTGCCCTCTCGGATGTCAAAGTGGGGGGCTTCGGCAGCAACTTGTCCTACTCTCTAATATCTCGCGGCGTGATGAGTAGCTCGATACCCGCCAGCACCTGGGCCATGCGGTCGCGGGAAAGCGAGCCGATTTTTTCCGTTAGGTCCCGTTTGTCCACCGTGAAAACCCGGGTGATATTGACCACACTCTGTTTGGGAAGATTCGCCTCGTCTTTTTCCAGCAACACATTACCGGGTGATGCTGCTCGCTTCCGGTTGGAGGTCAGCGAACACCTTCCTTCTGAAATACAAGGCCACGTTCACCAGGCCGATGAGCACAGGGACCTCTACCAGCGGCCCGATGACGGCCGCAAAGGCTTGCCCGGAGCTAATGCCGAAGACGGCTACCGCCACGGCAATGGCCAACTCAAAGTTGTTGCTGGCCGCGGTGAAGGCGATGCTTGTCGTCTTAGCATAGTCCGCTCCAATCCGTCTTCCCATGTAGAACGAGATGAAAAACATCATCATGAAGTAGATAAGCAGGGGGACGGCAATACGCACGACGTCAAGCGGCAACTGCACGACGAACTCGCCCTTGAGAGAAAACATCACCACAATGGTAAAGAGAAGTGCCGCCAAAGTGATTGGGCTGATTTTGGGTATGAACTTACTCTCATACCAGTCCCGCCCCTTGGCCTTGATGAGTGTAAAGCGGGTAATCATACCGCCGAAGAACGGGATGCCGAGATAGATAAAGACGCTCTGGGCTATTTCTCCGATAGTAATGTCAACAACGGAACCTCGCAGTCCAAACCAGCCGGGCAGTATCGTAATGAAAACGTAGGCATAGACTGAATAGAAGACTATCTGAAAGACGGAGTTAAAAGCCACCAGGCCAGCAGCATATTCTCTGTCTCCACTCGCCAGCTCATTCCAGACAATAACCATGGCAATGCAGCGTGCCAGCCCTATCATAACCAGTCCCATCATGTAATCGGGATACGGCCAGAGAAAGCCAAGGAAGAGGATAGCCAGAAAGAACATCAGGACTGGCCCGATAAGCCAGTTCTGCACCAGCGATAGTCCCAGTATCTTCCAGTTGCGAAAAACCGGCCCCATCTCTTCATACCTGACTTTGGCCAGCGGCGGGTACATCATCAGGATCAGCCCGATGGCGATAGGTATGGACGTAGTGCCACCCAGCACAAGGGTACGGGAATAGAGGTCCGCCATCTCCCGGGGGAAGAAGTAGCCAAGTCCCACGCCGAAACCCATGGCCAGAAAAATCCACAGCGTGAGGAAGCGGTCGAGTATCGAAAGCCGCCGCAGGACACCCTTGTCCGTACCGCTGAGGCGCGACTTATCGCTTGCTGTCATGCACATGGCTCACTCCTCAGGAGATATTTCCCGGGGAAGGGTCTATTCACCGCACCGTCCGTTCTGGCAAAGGGAAAGCCTTGTGACCAGTGATTCACTTTTGAGCACAATCTCAGCCAGTTCCGGGCTGGCCAGGTGGTAATACACCTTCTGCGCTTCCTGGCGAGTGATGACGACATTGCAGTCTTTCAATGCTCTCAGATGGTGCGAGACTAAGGACTGCTCCCGACCAAGGGCGCTCACGATGTCCCCGACACATCTCTCCCCACCGGCAAGCAGCTTCATGATGCGCAGGCGGGTGGGCTCGCCGATGCACTGGAGGAATCTCGCTTCTTTATCTTCTGTAGGCATATGAATATTTGTTCATATGAACGATAGCTCATTGAACTGAGTTTGTCAATACGAATCAGTCGGATTCTGGTCTGCCCGCCTCATCATGATGACGCCCTCTTACCGTCATGGTAGAATAGGCACAGCTATGGGCGAGAGAAGCGTTAGAATCAGGGTGCATGTCCAGCCCAACGCCAGCCGGAGCGAAGTGGCGGGCTGGAAAGAGGGGATTCTGCAGGTAAAAGTGACCGTCTCTCCAGCCGAGGGCAAGGCCAACCAAGCCGTGGTCAAGCTCCTCGCCGAGCGCCTGGACATCAGCAAAAGCTCCATACGTATCAAAAAGGGACTGACAGGGCGGACAAAGCTCATCAGTATCGCTAGCGGGCTGACTGAGGCTGAGGTCATAGAAAAACTCACGGGAAAGAAACAGGGCTGACCTTGATAGATACCCACGCTCACCTAGATATGCCGGAGTTCGATAGGGACCGGGATGAAGTAGTTGCACGAGCAAAGGCGGCGGGCGTAGGAACGATTATCATTGTGGGGTCAGACCTGGCGTCAAGTCAGAAGGCTATCGCGTTGACGGAGCGCTACTCGGGCACCTATGCCACGGTGGGCTTTCACCCTCACGAAGTCACCAATGTGACCAAAGCGGCTGTTGCTAATCTGGCGTCGCTCGGTCGTAACCCCAAAGTAGTGGCCATTGGCGAAATCGGCCTGGACTTTTACCGCAACCGCTCGCCGCGCGACAGACAGCTGGAAGCGCTGCAATGGCAGCTTGAGCTAGCCCAAGACCTGAGTCTCCCCGTAGTAATTCATTGCCGCCAGGCCGAGAAGGATATACTGGCCTTATTGCGCGCCTGGTCAGAATCTTATAAGCTGCCGGGGCAACCGCGCGGGATCATCCACTGCTTTAATGGCGATACGCCAATAGCCGAGCATTACCTGGAGATGGGTTTTTTCCTGTCCCTGGGGGCGTATATCGGCTATCCATCGTCCGGCATGGGTCCCACTATCAGGAGTATTCCCGGGGACAGGCTGGTGGTGGAGACGGACTGTCCCTACCTGCCGCCACAGCCGTATCGCGGCAAGCGCAATGAGCCTGCCTACATACCGCTGGTGGTTGGGAAACTGGCCGAAATCAGGGGGACAACGCCGGAGACTGTTGCCCATGAGACAGCCGCCAATGCCCGCCGTTTGTTCCGCCTGGCTGAAGAAAGCAAGAAGGGCTAGTCTTATCGCTCGGTCCGTGGAAACGCTAACCAGAAAGTCCAACTTGTCATTGCGAGTGCATCCTTCGTAGAAGGCGACGGAGCAATCTCGCCCGAACCCTTGAGATTGCCACCCGTCCGCTTGCAGCGGACTCCTCACAATGACACATTATTCATGATCTTTGTATTTCTACCTCTCCAGCTCCACCAGGTGCTTGCGGATGGCGTACTTGATGAGGTCGGTGCGGTTGTGAACGCCCAGCTTGGACATCATGCTCGTCTTATGGCGGATGACTGTCTTGGTAGCGATCTCCAGCATCTCAGCGATTTCCCGGCTCTTACGCCCCTCAGCCAGAAGCTTCAGCACCTCTCTCTCCCGGTGCGTCAGCTTCTCATAAGGGTCAGCACTGCCGGCACGCTTGACAAGCTGGGAGTAGTCATCCACCACTGCCCTGGCGATAGAGGGATAGAGGAAATAGCCTCCCCGGCAGACCACCTGCATCGCCGAGACGAGGTCAGCGGCAGATGCCTTCTTGGGGATGTAGCCGCTGGCGCCGGCTTTCAGCCCGCTCAGAATACGGTCACGGTCTTCACACTGGGTCAGCAGCAATACCTTTGTCTCACTGCTTTCCTTGCGGACCCGGTGGGTGACTTCGGCACCATCGAGGCCAGGGATAGACATGTTCATCAGGACCAGGTCCGGGAGCTTCGCCTGTGCCATTGCCACGGCCTCGTGTCCATCTGTGGCCTCACCCACTACCTCAATGTCCCCGCGAGTCCGCAACAGGGCACATAGTCCCTCGCGGAACATGGTCTGCTCATCAGCAACCAGCACCCTTATCCTGGCCACGGCACCTTACTCCAGTCGGGCTGGCACAAATACCCTGCGGGCTAAAAGTAGCAAAAACCCTTTACCCACCCATAAGCATAGAATAGCACTGGTTGTTTGTGAATAGAGTCAGCGTCTTATTTGGGGACTCGTATCCTGATACACTGGCGGCAGGGGTGACAAGCGGGCAATGACTATTGTGCGGCACTTTGACACTGAATATTGGCTTGGGGCAAGTCCTTATTGCAGGTCAATGATGCCTTTACGGATGGCATACTTGACCAGCTCGGTGCGGTCATGGGCACCGAGCTTCTCCATAAGGTTGGTCCGGTGGGCCTGGACGGTGCGGACGCTTATGCCCAGCAGCTCGGCGATTTCCTTGTTCTTCTTGTCCTCGGAGACATAGCGCAGTATCTCCCTTTCCCGGCTCGTCAGCCCTTCGTAGCTGGTCTTCTCCTCACCGGCCTTGGCCCTTTGCAGATAGTCTTCCACGAGCATGCGGGTAATGGACGGGTAAAGATAGACATCACCCTGATTAACCGCCTTGATGGCTGAAATCAGCTCGGTGGTGGTGGCCGTCTTCACCACGTATCCTGAGGCATCCGCCTTCAGCATGCCCGCCAGGTACTGGCTGGTCTCATGCATGGTCAGAATCAGTACCTTGACCTGGGGACTCTTTTTCTTAATCTCCTGCGTAGCTTCTAAGCCATTCAATCCGGGCATGGTTATATCCATCAACACAATGTCCGGCAGCAGTTGGCCGGCTTTGGCTACGGCTTCCCGGCCATCGCTGGCCTCGCCCACCACCTCTATGTCTGGCTCTCTTTGCAGCAGGGCACGGATGCCTTCCCGCAGGATGAGATGGTCGTCAGCCAACAGCACGCGTATCTTGGTCATATGACCCCCCTTTTGTAAGTGGAACGGCAACGTGCAGGCTGGTGCCTTGCCCGGGCTTTGCCTGGATGGTAAGCGTGCCACCCAGCAGGGTTGCCCGCTCAATCATCCCGTGCAAGCCCAGGTTTTGGCGCACCCCCCGTTTCAGGGCGGCCTCCACATCGAAGCCTTTACCGTTGTCCTCCACCTGCACCGTAACCGTATCATCAGCCACCTGCAGCCGGACTTTGACCTTGCTTGCCTCAGCGTGTTTGACAATATTGGTCAGTGCCTCCTGGATAATCCGGAAAAGCATGGTCTCCGTGTAGGACGGCAGCTTGCTCCCGGGACTGAGGTTCTCGACCTTGACCTCAAGGCCGCGCTTGGACAGGTAGTCCTTGGCATACCAGTCAATGGCCATGGATAGACCCAGCTCATCGAGAGCGCTGGGGCGTAGCTCCAGCGCCAGGTTACGTATGCCGCCGACGGTCGTCAGTGCCCGCTCCTTAAGAAGCTCAAGCTTCTGCCGAGCACCCGTATAACGCGCCGGCAACGTATCGGCAATCGTCTCCAGGTTTATGGCCAGGGCTGCCAGGGACTGGCTAGCCTCATCATGCAGCTCGCGAGCGATGCGGCGGCGTTCTTCCTCTTGAGCGGAGATCAGCTTCTCCAGCACCTGCTCCCGTATCTTATTAGCCTCTTCCAGCTGTTCTGCTGTCCGGGCATTCTCCACTCCGATGCCGATGGCCTCCCCCATGGCGGAGAGCAGATGGACGGCTTCATCTTCGAACTGGCCCGGTGTACGGCTCGCTAGAAGGAGAGCACCAACGACTTTGTTTTTAGACTTAAGCGGGACGCACACATACGCCTTGAAACCTTCTCCCAGTGACGGGGCGGCGGGTTGACTTTCCCAGCCGGTAAGCACTACCGGTCCGCCTGAGGCGACCACTTGCCCGACGATACCCTTCCCAAGCCCGACCTCAGATACTTTCCGGGCACGTTCGGCGGCTAGCCCCTGCTGCACTGCCAGCATCAGCCGCTCCGTCTTCTCATTATGGAGATAGACTGCCCCTGCTTCAATATCCATCACCGAGAGAATCTTGTTCAGCGCGTCCGTGAGCACCTTCTCCAGGTGCAATGACTGGCTTACCGTGGTAATGACCGCATTGAGGGCTGTCAACTCCCGGGTGCGACGCTGTATCTTATCTTCCAGGTCTATGTTCCAGCGGGCTAGCTCGTGATGGGAAGCCTCCAGTTCCCGGTTGCGTGCCTCCACATTCGCCGCCATTTCATTGAAGGTCTGGGACAGCTTCCCGATTTCATCCTTCTGCGTAGTCTCTACGCGAATGGAGTAGTCCCCCTGCGCAAAGCGCTCCGCTGAGTCAGCCAGCCGGGACAGTGGATTCAGTATCGTCCTCTTGAGAGCGAAGGATACAGCAGCACCGATGATAACAACACTAAGTCCGCTCAGCAGGGCAATGAAAAGGGACTGCTGGCGGGCCAGGTCATCCAGAGGACGAGCATCCAGGCTCACCTTTATGGCACCCAGGATATTCTCCTCGGGACGGTGACAGCTCTGGCACTCTAGTTCATTGAAGACCGGGGTGGTAATCCAGAACTCGTTCAGCCCATCTTGCTGCTGCATTCGGGCCGCGGTGCTTCCCTGCTGCAAAGCCTGCTGGATTTCCGGGAAGCCGTTCCTTTTGCCTATCTCACCCGTTTTGTCGGAAGCGGCAATGACACCGTCTGAGGCGTAGAGGGCTATGCCGCTGACCATCTCTTCCTCTTTGATGCGGACGAGTGCCTCCTGAATGAACTTACGGTCGCCGGTAAGCATGCCCTGCTCCAGCGAGCCCTGCACGGCGCCGGCCAGTGCCGTGGCCATATGCTCGAACTGAGTGATACTGGCACGCCTCTGAAAGTAGAGAATGGAGCCACCTGAAATAAAGCCGGTGATGAGAAGGATAGCAATTACCAGGAGAGGGACCTTAACCTGAAGTCTCACCTTTGCTTCCCCCTTGACTACTGGCTGGTGCACTCACCCGGCCTTCAAGGGATAGGTGCCTTCCGCCGCCACTGCCATTCTATATCACAGCCAGAGGCAAGTCAAACCAGTTGCAGGGATGCCCGAGCCATCCGCGAAACTCTTTATTGAATAACTGAATAGGGCAAAGCAAGGGGGTATTTACCCCAGCTTTTCTGGTAAAATAGCTTTGGGAAGCAACCAAAGTCCCAGGAAAGAAGGAATAAATACCCCATGCATATTATACAGACCCCGCTCTTCGATTTCGAGGCTTTCATCGCCCAAAAAGGCAACGAC
>JACQTX010000196.1 GCA_016210585.1 Chloroflexota bacterium | reverse complement strand
TTAGGATTTAGATATTAGGGTTTTGTCGCATGATTCTTGACCAAATAGTTGCCGCTAATCTGCCTGAGTTGGAGGCGAGAAAACGCAGCTTGCCTTTGGCCGATCTGAAACGGCTGGCCATGGCACAGCCACCACCGCTCGATTTCGCGGCAGCTTTGCGTGGTGATGACATCCGGCTCATCGCCGAGGTTAAGAAGGCTTCGCCTTCCAAAGGCGTCATCAGGGCTGATTTCGACCCGGTGGCCATCGCACGGACCTATGCCACCAATGGCGCAGCGGCTATCTCGGTATTGACGGAAAGCAAGTATTTTCAGGGCAGCCTCGACTACCTCAGAAAAATCCGGGCGGCGCTGGGGGACCGGCTCCCGCTCCTGCGCAAGGACTTCATCCATGACCCCTACCAGGTCTATGAGGCACGGGCGAACGGGGCAGACGCGTTGCTGCTCATTGTGGCCATACTGACCGAGACAAGGCTGGCGGAGCTTCTTGCCCTGGGCCATAAGCTTGGCATGTCCTGCCTGGTGGAAGTCCACAATGAAGCCGAGCTTGCAGTGGCACTCAGTAGTGGTGCTAAAATTATGGGCGTCAACAACCGCGATCTGCAGACTTTCAGCGTTGACCTGAATACTACTGAGCGGCTGCGCCCGCTTATCCCACCGGACAGAATCGTGGTCAGCGAAAGCGGGATTAAGACACGTGAAGACATCAGGAGACTGGAAGAGATGCGGGTGGATGCGGTGCTCATCGGTGAAGCGCTCATGTCGGCACCGGACATTGCCGCCAGGATGAGGGAGCTACTATGACAAGGGTGAAGATTTGTGGAATCAAAGAGGTGGCGCATGCCCTGGTCGCCGCTGAAGCCGGGGCCGATTTCCTCGGCGTGGTCTTCGCCCGCAGCCCGCGCCAGGTCTCGCCAGAAAGGGCACGGGAGATAGTCGAGGCCGTCTGCCGGCTGCGTCCGCGCCCGGTAGTCGTTGGGGTCTTTGTCAATATGCCGGCGCGCGAGGTCAACCGCATCGCCAGCTACTGCGGTCTGGACTGGGTGCAGCTCAGCGGCGATGAAGACTGGTCTTACTGCCGGGAGATGGAGCGGCCGGTTATCAAAACGGTCCACATCTCCACAACAAGCACCGCTACCGATGTCCCGAGGGAAATACAGATAGGGTGTGGTATGACCCATAGAAACGGGTTGGTCTGCCTGCTGGATACGCAGGTCAGGGATGCCTATGGCGGCACGGGAGAGACCTTTGACTGGCAGCTTGCGGAAGAGGTAGCCGCCTGGTTCCCGGTGATTATCGCCGGCGGGCTGACCCCGGGCAACGTGGGTGCGCTGGTTAGACGGGCGCGGCCCTGGGGTGTGGATGTCTCCAGCGGCGTTGAGACGGACGGCTGTAAAGATGCCGCCAAGATATGGGCTTTTATCAGGGCGGTAAGGGAGATAAATAAGAAACTCTAAGCACTAATCTCTAAATCCTAAACAAATTCAAGGCTCAAAGTTCGAATGTCATTCTGAGAAGTCCTTCGAAGAAGGCCGACGAAGAATCTGTGGGTGGGGCAGGCAGTGCGCAGCTAATCCCCCACCACACCGAGACTCTTCGCTTCGCTCAGAGTGACAGCGTTCTTCTGGATTCGGGTCATTTGATATTGTTTAGAGTTTAGAGCTTAGAAATTAGGATTTGCGGGGTCTGGCGGTGGGGATGGGTAATAAGGAGGTGAACATTGTTACCTGATAAGCGAGGTTACTTTGGCAGCTACGGGGGACGGTATGTGCCGGAGACCCTGGTGCCCGTCCTGGAAGCCTTGACTATCGCCTATGATGAGGCGAAGCGGGACAAAGTCTTCTGGGCGGAGTTCGCGTCTTTGTCCCGTGACTTTTCGGGCAGGCCCACTCCCCTCTACCTAGCAAGAAGGCTCACGGAGCACTGCGGCGGTGCCCGGATTTTTCTGAAGCGGGAAGACCTGGCCCACACCGGGGCGCATAAGATTAACAACGCCCTGGGACAGGGCTTGCTAGCCCGGCGTCTGGGCAAGCAACGCGTCATCGCCGAGACGGGTGCCGGCCAGCACGGCGTGGCCACCGCCGCCGTCTGCGCCATGCTGGGCTTAAACGGCATCGTCTATATGGGCGAAGAGGATATGCGCCGCCAGTCGCTTAACGTCTTCCGGATGAGATTGATGGGTGCCGAAGTGCGGAGTGTAACGTCCGGGAGTCGGACGCTGAAGGACGCCATCAACGAGGCTATGCGTGACTGGGTTACCAATCCCAGGGACACCTACTACCTGCTCGGCTCAGTGGTCGGTCCGCACCCTTACCCCACCATGGTGCGTGACTTTCAGTCGGTGATTGGCCAGGAGACCAGGCAACAGGTTCTGGAGAAAGCGGGCCGTCTGCCTGACTACATTATCGCCTGCGTGGGTGGAGGCAGCAACGCCATGGGCATTTTCTATCCTTTCCTGGAGGATAAGGAGGTCAAGCTTATCGGGGTGGAGGCGGGGGGAAAGGGGCTTGACACGGACAAGCACGCTGCCTCCTTGGCAGCAGGTCGGGTAGGCGTGCTGCACGGATCGAAGTCCTACCTGCTCCAGGACGAGAGCGGGCAAGTGCGGGAGACACACAGCATCTCGGCGGGACTGGACTATCCCGGCGTGGGGCCGGAGCACAGCTATCTCAAAGATACGGGCCGGGCCACCTACGTGGCCGTAAGCGATGAGGAAGCCCTGAAAGGCTTCCAGCTACTGTGCCGGACGGAGGGCATCGCCCCGGCACTGGAATCGGCCCACGCCATCGCCTACACAGCGAAGATAGCCGGCGGCTTGAGCAAGGACCAGATTGTCATCATCAATCTCTCCGGACGTGGCGATAAGGATATGGGCATCGTCAGCGCGGCACTGGGGGTGAAGCTGTGAGCCAGATTGCGGCAGTATTTGAGCAAGCCAACCACAAGGCACTCATTCCCTACGTGACCGTGGGCTATCCCAGCATCGAGGCGACGCTGAAGGTGGTGCCCCTGCTAGCACAGAGCGGGGCAGACATCATCGAGCTGGGCATCCCCTTCTCCGACCCGCTAGCGGATGGTGTGACCATACAGAACGCCAGCTACATGGCTTTGCAGCAGGGCGTGACGCCCAAACTTTGCCTGGAGACGGCGAAAAAGCTGCACAACCAGGTCAAGACGCCACTGGTCTTCATGACCTACTACAATCCCATCCTGAGCTACGGGCTGGATAAGTTCTGCTGCGCCTGCCGTGAGGCCGGCGTCAGCGGCCTCATCATTCCCGACCTGCCGCCCGAAGAGGGCGCCGAGCTTGAGGCGTGCGCCTGTCATGAGGACATTGACGTTATCTACCTGCTGGCCCCGACCAGCACCGAAGAGCGCACCAGGCTGGTGGCGGAGAGGTCGAGGGGGTTTGTCTATCTGGTCTCCTTGACAGGGGTCACCGGTGCCCGTAGTAAGCTACCCGCCGACATCAGCGAGTTTGTCTCACGGGTGAGAAGGTTGTCCCGGCAGCCACTCTGCGTGGGCTTCGGCATTGCGACGGCGGAGCAAGCGCGGCAGGTGGCCCAGCTTGCCGATGGCGTGATTGTGGGCAGCAAAATCATCCAGCTTATGGAGGCTGACCCATCGCTGGGGACGGTGGCCAGCTTTGTGAAGGAACTGAGAGAGGCTGTTGACAGATAAAGAGGGCAGAAAGGAGAAACCATATGTTCAAGCGTATTGACCACACCGAAATCATCCCCGTGGACATTGACAGGACAATCAAGTTCTACACCGAGGTGCTCGGCTTCACACTGAAGGAAAGGTTTGGTCTGAAGGACAGGCTGCCGATGAAGGAAATCGCCTACCTGACACTGGGCGACACGATGCTGGAGGTCATCGCCGTGGCTGACCCGAAGCCGGCGTCAAAGGACTGGCAGGTGTGCTACAAGCGCATTGCCATCGAGGTTGAGGATATGGACAAGGCCATCAGCTTCTTGAAGTCGAAGGGGGTGCGCATCGCCGTGGCACCGGTGCGGCTGGCCACATCATTCCGTGCCGAGGTGGAAGACCCTGATGGTCTCACCATCGAGCTGCGGCAGTGGCTGCGCTAGCTCGTTGCATATAGCAGCACTATATTACCCGCTCATGGGGAGCTTGCCCTTCGACTTCGCTCAGGACAGGCTCTTTGGGAAAAGGGAGATGGCTCCCCCTTTGGCAAAGGGGGATTAAGGGGGATTTCACCTCTGATTGATGGGGAATCCCTCTCAGTCTCCCTTTTTCAAAGGGAGAGGAATTACTTAATGAATTTCCAAGGGGAGGCACTTGCCTCATGCCGGTCCCGGCGGTCCGCTTTCCGCCGGCTTGACCGCTGACTCCGGGACCTGCTCAACGTGGTCAATGTAGAGCACGCCATTCAAGTGGTCTATCTCATGTTGAAAGGCCTGGGCCAGAAGGCCATTAGCCTTGATGCGCACCGCCTTGCCATTGGGGTCCAGTCCTTTAACGGTGACGGATTCAGCCCGTTTTATCTCCTCGGAACGGCCGGGCAGGCTCAGGCATCCCTCGGTCACCACGTGCTCGCCTTTGGAGCGGACGATTTCCGGGTTGACCAGGGCAATGTCCTCTTTTTCGGGCAGGCAAATAACCATCACGCGCAGTGAAATGCCCACCTGCGGCGCGGCCAGGCCCAACCGCCCGGGGTCGGCATGCACCGTTTCCATCATATCGCTAATCAATTTCCGGATGGAGTCACTGACCACCTTGACACGTTTCGCCTTCTGCCGTAGGACCGGGTCGGGAGACAGACGAATAGACAGAACTGCCATTTTGCCCTCCGCTTTAGTCTGATTTATGATTTAGGAACAATTTGTATCTAATCTCACTCTTCTCCGAATTAAGTTTTTGAATCGAGTCTAATTCAGACAGCATCTTTTGATGGTAAACCTGAATTTTGGAGTCAAACGTTTAAGAGGTGTTACGGAGAGTGATGAGATTGCTTCGGCTTCCGCCGAAGGCGGAATGCGCTCGCAATGACAGGGATAGTTCTCCTTTGCTTTTTGATTTGCTACGAAAATAACGACCGACTTGTCATTCTGAAGGAGCACATTCGCTTCGCTCAGTATAAACTCCGCGAGGAAGAATCCGTTACGGACTCTTCGCTTTGCTCAGAGTGACAGTTTTCATATTTCATGGTGCCCACACAAGTGAACATGCGGGATTTGGACAGCAATGATCTAATCTCGTAAATCTTGAATCTTCGTAATATGCTGATGCCAAGTGCTGACAGCGAATCAGATCTCCTGGTTGCCAAAATTATAGCCAATCGGCGGGGAATTGTGAAGCCTACACCATGCTCGCCGGGTCAATGTCCACGGACCAACCCTGCGGAACAGGTGTGTGTGCCAGAAGGGCCGCCGGCGCGGTGCCCCGCAGGATGAGCTGCCAGCGGAACTTGCCACGCAGGCGGTGGACAAAGGCCGGGGCCGGGCCGAGGATATCTAGCGTAAGTCCCCGCGCGTCCCTCTCGGTGTGCAGGAGGCGCTTCATTCTTTCGGCCTCCTGCTGGCAGCGGGCATCATTGGTGTGCTGGTAAATCATGCTGACCAGCCGGCTGAAGGGTGGGTCATGGAGCTGGCGCCGGTAGAGGATTTCCTGGCTGTAGAAAAGGCCATAGTCGTGGCGGGCCGCTGCCTGAATAGCGTAGTGACCGGGGGCATAGGTCTGGATGACAACCTGCCCACCAAGCGGCCCCCCCCCCCCCCCC
>JACQTX010000198.1 GCA_016210585.1 Chloroflexota bacterium | reverse complement strand
TAGCCAGACTCCTCTCCCTTGATGGGAGAGGCATGGATGAGGGTGTTGAATTCCCCCTCACTCTAACTCTCTCCCATCTGGGGAGAGAGGATTCTCATACTTTGTTGGTGACGGTGACAACCGTCATGATGGATTGCGAGGCCATCCGCCGAAGGCGGAGGCGTGGCAATCTCATCCGAACCCAGCTTCTGGACGAGACGCTATGAGATTGCTTCGGCTCCTTCTGCGAAGGATGCGCTCGCAATGACAGGGTAATGTGGTTGGATTTTCTACATTCCTGTTAAACGCTTTCAGTGAGCCTTTGCGATTGATGCTTACCGGGGTTGTCTTTCGCCCTCCGGTCTGCCCTGGCGGCGGGTAAGGACCACCACGCGACGGGCCTCACCCTCACCGGTGCTCTCGGTTGTAACGTCCGGATCATCGGCGAGAGTCACGTGAATGATACGCCGCTCAAAGGCGGACATAGGCCGCAGGGTAAAGGGCATCCGCCGTGCCTTCACGCGCTCAGCGGTGCGCTGGGCCAGATCGCGTAGCGACTCGTAGTGCCGCTGCTTGTAGCCCTCTGCGTCAATCACCATCGGATACCTGGCTTTCGTCCGGTGCGAGAGAACCAGCCCCACAATGTATTGCAGGCACGAGAGGGTCTGGCCGTGACGGCCAATCAGGATACCGACATCCTCACCCTTGATATCGAAGGCCAGTGTCGGCATTGCCGCGGCCTCTCCCTCTGGCCCAGGTTGGACCACCACTGTAGCGGACACGCCCATCTTCTCTAAGAGCGTCTCAAGGATGTTTTTGGCAATGGCGACCACATCCACCGCTTCTTCCGGCGCCGGTGGGACAGAAGTGTCCGGCGTTGGTGTGATAGGCGTGACCCTGATTTTGGCTTCCTCCGCCCCGATGCCCAGGATGCCGCTGCGCCCCTCTTTCAGGACGGTTACCTCTACCTGTTCACGCGTGAGGCCCAGGCTGGCCAGGGCTTTCTTGAGGGCCTCTTCCACTGTCTTGGCACTGAACTCTAACTCTTCCATTTCATACCCCTTCCCCCTGCCGTTTGGATTCGGCAAGGGCGGACAGGCTTAAGCACAAGCTGGCTACTGGGGTAACTGGCAATCTCACTAGTGCTTAGTTGTGTAAATACCTATGCAAATACAGCCCCTTCTCCCTTGAGGGGAGAAGGTTAGGCTTGCCCTAAGTGCAACGAAGGGATGAGGGTGAAATTGAAGCTACCCCTCAACAAAATGATTATGGAACACTACCTGCTATTCCTTCTTGACCTTCACGATTTCTTTTGTCGCCCTTCCGGGCAGCAGGCCGCCCCATCCCGAGGAAAAATACTGGAGCGCAATGCGGAAGATGCTGGAAATCACCCAGAAGAGGGCCAGGCCACTGGGGAACTGCAATGTGAAGAAAGCGAACATGAGGGGCATCATCCAGAGCATCATGCGGCTCTGGGTCTCCTGCCTCGGGTCCATGCTGGGCGGTGTGACCATCTTCTGCTGGACCCACATAGTGCCTCCGACCAGGACAGGCAGTATCATGAACCTGTCCGGCGCGGCCAGGTCAAACCAGAGGAAGTGATTTTGCAGAGGTAACGCGGAATATACCACTGGCCAGGAATACAGGTAGCGGGCGAGGCCCAGGAAGTCCTCCGGGGTTACTGCCAGCAGCTTGATGATGGCCTGGTAAAGGGCTATCCAGACCGGCATCTGGATGAGCATCGGTATGATGCAGCCGGCCGGGCTCATGCCGGACTCACGGTAGAGCTTCATCTGCTCCTGGGCAAGCTTCTGCCGGTCTTTGGCGAATTTTTTCTGGAGATCAGCCAGCTTGGGCTGTAGCTCCTGCATCGCCTTGGAGGCGTGGATCTGCTTCAAGGTGAACGGGTATATCAGGCCGTTGACAATTAGCGTCAGGGCAATGACGGCCAGCCCAAAATTCTGGAAAAGGGCGTTAGAGAAGACAATCAGAATATTTACCGTCGGCTGAATTAAAACTATATCCCACCAGTTCAAGAGAAGCTACCTCACTTACCGTTCAACGTCATATTCCACAGGACGACGCCGGTCCGCGTATTTACGGCGCTAAGTGTGCGATTCTGACTATGCACGTAGATAATCTCACCGCTTGCCGAAAGGGGCGCATATACCTTGTCTTTCAGGTCCTGGATACGGTTTTTCACGTTGTTGTCTATGGCCCATATTTCGCCGTTTCCGGTGGCGATAATGAGCTTGCTATCAACCAGGACGGGGTTCGAGGAAATCCCGTTGCCCAGATCAAGGGGCGCCACCACTGGCTTACCTGTCGCTGTGTCCAGGACATAGACCTTGCCATCAAGGTTGCCCGCATAGATGGTGTTGTTCAGGACTACCGGCCTGGCCCAGAACCAGCTACCGGGGACATTTGCTTCACCTTCGGCCGGATAGCGCCAGGCCAGCTTGCCTGCTGCCGTGTCCACAGCGTAGAAGCTCCGGTCAAAAGAGCCAAAATAGACAGTGTTCTTATAGACCACAGGAGTGGTCGCAATAGCACCCTCTGTCTCGAAAGCCCACTTCTCTTTGCCGGTGGCGGCGTCTATGGCATAGAGCTTCTTATCGAAAGAGCCAATGAAAAGGGTGCCGCCCTCGCTGACGGGTGTTGACCAGATCTTCTGTCCGGTAGCGAAGGGCGCCGGCCAGGCCGGGTCCCCGGTGGCGGCATCGAGGGCATAGACCTTGCCGTTAGCCGCGCCGAAATAGATGTTATTCCCGGCAACGAGGATGCCGCCGACGACGGGACTGCCGAGGGTGCCTTCCCGCGGATAGACCCAGCGGATTATGCCTCTGGCGGCGGTCACGGCATACACCTTGCCATTATAGCCGGCCATATAAATCAGCTCACCGGATACGGCGGGAGTCCCGTAAATTGCCACCGTTTGCGCCGGCCCGGCACAGCCAAAGGTAGAGGCCCGGGGCGCTTCCAGGGTCAGGTCATTCCACAGCCGGGTCCTATCGGCTAAGTTCAGCCCAACCAGCTTGCCTGCCATCGAGCCGATATAGAGGTTATTGTCAACAACTACGGCTCCCGACCAGCCCTTCGCCGGCGTTCCGCCGGGGGCACAGGCAAAAACAAATATGCCTACCACCAATATCACCAGTGCCAGGAGCGATTTTTTGCCTGGCCGTATTCTCAGTTTACGCACGTTCTTTCCCTATCATCATAAATGCCTTTCTCCGGCACCGGGTCATAGCCGCCGGGATGCCAGGGATGGCAGCGCAGCAAACGCCGCACACCTAGCCATATCCCCCGCCAGACCCCGAATTTCTCAATAGATTCAAAGGTATATTGCGAGCAGGTGGGCAGGAAGCGGCACTGCGGCGGCATCACTCGCGATATACTCACCTGATAAAGCTTGATTAGCCAAAGAGCCAGTCGTTTCATTGTTTCGGCACCATATTATGTAGGGCGGGCCGTGACCGTATGTGCATAACCAAAATACAAGCACCAAACAAGCCATTCCGGCGGAAGCCGGAATCCAGAAGGAACCCAGTCCATACTGGATGCCGATTTTCATCGGGATGGATTTGTTTTTGACTGTTGTTTGGTTATTGTATCCTGGAATTTGCCTGTTTCGCTTTCACCTTCGGCAGCGCCTTCTGCCGGCGGCAAGAGCCGGGCCTGGCCCAGCAGGCGCTTAACTGCCCTGGCCAGGGTGGCATAGTCCTTTCCGGCAGCGGCCGGGCGGGCGATGAACACCATGTCCCATCCCGGCAGTATTGGCGTAAGGCGGAGGATTTCGCGCAGCAAGCGCTTGACACGGTTTCTGGTCACGGCATTACCTACACGGCGGCTTACCGAGATACCGTAGCGAGAGAAACCAGAGCCGTTGGGCATGGCCCTCATCACTACCAGGCTGTTTACCCAGGCGGCACCCTTATCGTAGACTAGCCGGTACTGCTCGGGCCGGGTCAGGAACCTTTCCGCCTTCATGCCTCTGCCTGAAGTGCTAGACCACGGTCAATCGCTTGCGTCCCTTCAGGCGCCTCGCCTTCAGGACATCACGTCCTCCCGCGGTGCTCATCCGCTTCATAAAACCGTGCTCGCGCTTGCGCGGGATCTTCTTCGGTTGATAAGTTCTTTTTGGCACAGTAGCTCCTATACAGGATGAAATGGACCAAAGACAACAAGGATGGTGAGCGGCAAGCCTCAGCTGGCACTATTCACGCTGAGCGCCTGGCAGCACACCTGTCTGGTAAATATGGACCGGGGCAAAGGGCAACATGGCCAGATGCCGGGCCCTCTTTATGGCCACAGCCAGGGCGCGTTGATGTTTGGCACAGGTGCCTGTCCGCCGCCGGGGCTCAATCTTGCCCCTGCCCGATACGAACTGCCCCAGCTTGCCCGGGTCCTTGTAGTCAATAACCGCAATCTTGTCCTTGCAGAAGGGACAGACCTTGCGTTTGGGTATATATCTGCCCTTTTCGTCTCGTTTGCCCCGCGGCCGATTCGTCGTTGTTCTTTCTCTAACCACCTATAGACTTCCTGCTCCCTCAAATATTTTCTGTTGCCTAGAACGGTATGTCGTCCGGTTCCAGGTCACCGCCAGCTTCACCTTCCTGTCCCTTAATGTCCTCTGCGGGCAGGGGTGCCGCCCCACGCTTCTCCAGGAAGGATACCCTGTTAGCGATTACTTCTGTCCGGTAATGCTTTTGATTGTCCTGGCCTTCCCACATACGCGTGCGCAGTCTGCCCTCCGCGTAAACCAGCCGGCCCTTGGTCAAAAACTGGTTGCATTGCTCTGCCAGCTTGTTCCAGGTCACCACGGCGAACCACTCCGTCTCTTCCTTGCGCTCACCCTCCGGGGTAACATAGACGCGGTTTGTCGCCACGCGGAAAGAGGTTACTGGCCTGCCATTGGGTGTAAAACGCATTTCCGGGTCGCTGCCCACATTCCCGATTATCATCACCTTATTCAAACTTGCCATCGTCCTGCAATCCTCCCGCCCGCTACGTGTCAGCTATGGCGTCACGGCTCAACCTTAATCAGAAGATATCGCAAAATCTCCTCGGAGATTCTCAGATTCGCGTCCAGCTCCTTGCTTGTCGTTGACTTCAGTTTTATCCGACCTAACACATAGCTCCCCTCCATGTAATGCTTTATCGGGTAGGCCAGTTTCCGTTTTCCCCATCGCACTACCTCGGAGACAACGCCATCCCGCTCGGTGATAAACTGGCTTACCTTGTTTATAAGGGCGTCCAGACTCTCCCCTTCAAGCTGTGGGTTGATGACCAGCACCAGCTCATAGTCCCGCAGGCTCTTATCGGCCACTGCCGTTGCTTCCGGTGTCGCTTCCTTTGATACCATTTACCCTTCCTTGCGTTTTTTCAAGTGTATATTATACCATACTGTAGCAAAATATCCATCGGTGTAACTAAAGCTTAATAATACCATAAAAGAGAAAATATTTGTAACTCTGACTTCGGCCCCAAAATCAGCGATTGATTTTCATGTAACCGGACAGTATGCTTTTGAGGGCATTTTTCAAAATTAACCCCCACATTCAAACTAATTTGTT
>JACQTX010000028.1 GCA_016210585.1 Chloroflexota bacterium | reverse complement strand
GTATCATGTCATGTCCATCCCGACGATGCTCCTCTTCAATAACGGCCAGCTCGTCACAAGCGTCGTCGGCTATAAGCCCAAAGCCGAGCTGAAGAAGAATCAGGACAGCGCCCTGGGGTCGTCAGCTATCAGCACTCAGCCGTCAGCATTCAGCTTATCACGAAGATTTATGATTCATGAGATAGGATTTAAGAATATACAGGATTATCGAATAATCTATCGTGTCTCTAATCAGAGACACCACAATGTGTGAAAATGGTGGCACTCTGCCGAAGGGCACTCACCTCACCCCTTCGATTTCGCTCAGGGTTCTTTCCCCTCTCTCCTACGAAGGAGAGAGGGGAAAGAAGAAAGGGGGCGAAGCCCCCTAACTCAATTCCCCCTTCCCAATGGGAAGGGGGTCAGGGGGATGGGCATTCGGCTGGGTGTGGCCAGCAGGCGTTTCGGCCGCTGTGCTACCCCTATTTTGATAATAATCGTGAATCTGAGATTGACAATAGCTGACGGCTGAGAGCTGAAAGCCGTATTATTTGCCGATTATCGGAGTCAAGACCTATGCCAGTCAAGAGCAAAGCGCCACTCACAGTCACCATAGCCGCCAGCCGTCAGGCTGAGTCATGTGAAGCCGCCTGCGGGCTGGACTGGACAGCGGCGGAAAATGCGGCACTGGCCCGCCAGCGCGTCAAGGAGCGGTTCGGTGAGAGGGTGCAGATGGAGTTCCTGGACCTCTCATCAGGTGGACCGGCTGCGCCACTGGCCGAAAGAGTCAAAAGGGAAGAGCTATCATTGCCGCTGCTGCTGGTTGACGGCGCGGTGCGGATATCCGGTAACTTCGATTTCCGCCTGCTCTTGGATACCATTGATGCGGGACTGGAGATGAGACAATGAAGAGCGAATACCAGGTCATCATCATCGGTGGCGGGCCGGCCGGCCTGACCGCCGGGCTTTACGCGGCACGGGACCGTCTCGATACCCTGCTGGTTGAAAGAGGTATCTTCGGCGGCCAGATCGCCACCGCCGAGCTGGTGGAGAATTTCCCATGCTTCCCCGACGGCCTCAGTGGGATGGAGCTAGGCGAGCGGCTGCACCAGCAAGCGAGCAAATTCGGGCTGAAGACATTGACGGCTGACGTCACCGGCCTGGAGCTACAGGGCAAGCAAAAGGTAGTCAAGACCAGCGAAGGCGACTTCCGGGCGGAAGCGGTGATTATCGCCAGCGGTGCCGAGCGGCGCAAGCTGGGCATCCCCGGCGAAAAGGAGTTTACTGGCAAAGGCGTCTCCTACTGTGCTACCTGTGATGGCTGCTTTTTTCAGGACAAGCCGGTGGTGGTGGTGGGCGGCGGCAATGCCGCCATCAGCGAGGCCCTGCACCTGACCAAGTTTGCCTCCAAGGTCACCCTCATCCACCGCCGTGACCAGCTTCGCGCCACCCGTGTTGTCGCCGAGCAGGCCCAGGCTGAGCCGAAAATCGAGTTCCTGTGGAGCACTGTCATTGATGAGATTGCGGGCGATGATTTCGTCCGGGAGCTGAAGCTGCACCACCTGCCAACCGGGCGAAAATCAGCCCTGGAGGTGGCCGGGGTCTTTGTGGCCGTAGGCCTTGACCCCAACACGGGATACCTCAAAGGTGTCCTGCCCCTGGACGAGAACGGTGCCATCATCACCAACGAGAAGATGGAAACGGCCATTCCTGGGGTCTATGCCGCCGGCGACATCCGCCGCTACTCCGGCATGCAGGCCATCACTGCCGCCGGGGACGGCGCCACCGCCGCCATGAACGCTGGCAAATACCTGGCACACTAAGGGTGGCACGGCAAGGTAGTTGTTCAAAAGGAAGGGGCATACAGTGATTACAAGAATTGAGAAGGTATCGCTTTACGTAAACTCTCAGGAAGAGGCCAAGAAGTTTTGGACTGAGAAGATGGGTTTTGTCGTGACCTTTGAGCAACAGATGGCACCCAACGCCAAATGGATAGAAGTATCTCCAAAGGGGGAGAATCTCACCACGCTTGTGCTTTTTTTCAAAAGAATTAGCGCAAGAGATGACCCCCGAAATGATTGCTCATCCCTCAATCATCTTTGCCACCGACGATATCACGTCACTATGGAAAACTCTGAAGGACCGGGGTGTTGAGGTTACTGAGATAGAATCCCTTCCCTATGGCAAAATGTTCAACTTCAAGGATAACGACGGCAACCGTTACCTGGTAAGAGGCTAGATATTACCTGTTCAGTTCACGGAGAGCAGTCCACCAGCAACGCAGCACTTCCAGACGGTTTGGCTCACGGATTAGTTCACAATTTCCCTGGATTTATGCGGATAATCTGGTCATCGCCGGTGCGGGGTGAGCCGCGGCCATCCCGGTTGTTGGTCAGGACATACAACATCTTGTCCGGCCCCACCACCACGTCCCGCAAGCGGCCAAAGCTGCCATTGAGATATCGGTCAAACACCTGAGGATTAGCCACATTGAGTCGGAATAGGCTCTGCCCGCGCAGTCCTGTGAAGAAGAGCGAGCCATCAAGGAAGGTAAGGCCGGATGGTGCCCAGGTGTCATTCCCGCTCTCGATTAGCGGCGGCTCCATGCCGGCAACTCTAGCTTCGCCACGGATGACGGGCCAGCCGTAGTTCTTGCCCGGCTGAATCAGGTTCACCTCGTCATGGGCGGAGGAGCCGTGCTCTGTCTCCCATAATCTGCCCTGAGTGTCCCAGGCCAGGCCCTGCGGGTTGCGGTGGCCATAGGAATAGACCGGTGAGCCAGGAAAAGGATTGTCCGGCGGAATGCTGCCGTCATCCTTGAGCCGCAGGATTTTCCCCGCCAGCGAGCTCTTGTCCTGGGCCAGGTCAGCCACACCGGCATCCCCCGCGCCGATATAGAGGAGATCGTCCGGCCCGAATTTGATGCGGCCACCATCGTGGATGGTGGCTCCGGGGATGTCCTCGATGATAGCTTTCCCACCAGATAAAGTCCTGCCGGCCAGGGTGAAGCGGACTACCTTGTTAGCCAGGCGGCCGCCGCTCTGGTAGGTATAATAGACATAGATGAAGCCGTTCCTGGCAAAATCCGGGTGCAGGGTAATACCGAGCAAACCGCCCTCGCCACGTGCCGCCACCTCGCTGATGGTCAGCACCGGGTCAGGCAGCAGCCTGCCCTGAGCATCAATCAGCCTGACGCGGCCCGGCCGCTCGGTGAAGATGATGCTGCCGTCAGGCAGGAAAGCGAGCGACCAGGGAATTTCCAGCCTTTGCGCCAATGGTGTGGTCAGGGGTATGTCCGTTTCAGGAAGCGGACTGGTTGTCGGTGGGGCAGTAGTAGTAGCAAGCGGTGACGTGGTGGCAGGCAATGGTTTAGTTGTCCCAATGGGCCCAAGTGTGCAGCCCGTCAGTATAACGAGTAAAGCAAGAAGAGTAACTCCTGCCGCCGAAAACAGATATTTCCCGCAAAACCGCACGGTCTGCCCCCCCGAAAAGAAACTCAGCCCTACTTCCATTTTACTACAGGTGGGGGGAGACGATATGGTTGACGAATAGGGCTTCCCAAGCCTGTCTGAAAAGGTCGCCTTCTGAGTCGTTTTTGTCATTACCCCGAAAATAGAGAACACTGTGTCATTCCAGCGTAGGCTGGAATCCAGTGGTGGGGGGCTAGGCGTCATCTGTTCGCCTGCGGCGGATGGCCTTCGCCAGAATGACAAGGAATTGTTATTTTCATCCTTCGTGGTGGCCGCTGCAAGCGGGCATGGGGGACTGCCTCCGGAATCAGTGGGCAACTGGTGATATAGAACCCGTCTGGTGCTTTTCTAATGATAACTGTGTATTCCACCTATTTTTCTCTACTCAATTTTGACACAATGCAAGGTTTCGTTTGGGATGGCAGCCCTGACTAGTGAAGAATAGTAAACACCTTAAGTGTCACGAGCAAAAACAGCATGAAGGTGGCGCCATACAAGTAGAGGAAGAGTATTCTTAAGTGCCAGAAGTTATACCATCGCGCCTTTTCAGGAAAGGGTACGTACTTTTTTAGTTTGGTATTGTCGTTCTCATTAGTCAATTCCTTTACGAAGTACTCTGCCTTATCTCTGTGCTCCTCAATAGCTTTCTTTATACGTAGAGAAAGAGTGAATCCGACTGCGGCTAGCACGGTAAGTATCATATAAAGCGCCGTATAGTCGCCTGGAACACTTGGGCCCCTTGAAGCGACGAAAGCGAGAACCGCCGTAACCAATGCCGCATAGAAACTCAAGAAACCAAGTCGTGCATTCTCCGCGTGCCTCATTTGCTCCCAGTTTTGGCGAAAGGCCTCTAATTTCACTTCGTCTTTGGTGCCGTTTTTCATATTTTGATCTTAGCCCTCCAGACTTACTTCAGCAAACGAGTTTATTATTTTCTCATCCTCTCCAGTCTTCCCCTCGCCTCCTCCCGCTCCCGCAAGCCCAGCTTGGCCTTATTGATGGCCCTGGACAGTAGCGCGATGGACTGGTCGTAGGTCTTGCGGTCAACGGGATAGGGGATGCCGTCCTTGCCGCCGTGGGCAAAGCTGTAGCGGGCGGGGTCACGGTAGCTGGGCGCCACGCCGTATACCAGCTCGCTAATCAGGCTGAGGGCGCGGATAGTCTTTGCACCGACACCCTGCAGCCCCAGCAGTCGCTCGAAGTCCTCCGGCTGGCGCTCGTAGGTGCTTAGCAGGATTTTGCTCAGGCTGTCCGTGTGGAGGTCGTCTGTGGTAAGCTGATGGCGCGCCGGTAACGTGAGCGTCTTCAGCCTTTTCAGCTCAGCCACAAGACTCTCAGGCTTCTGCTCAGTGGCAATCTCGGTGATGGTCTGCCGTGCCGGGCCGCTTTCCTGTGCCACCAGGTTGAGTGGCTGGCCGGTGGCTTCGGCCAGAATGGCGGCGTGCGGCTCGTTGACGAAATCGGCGACAGTCTCCCCCAGCCAGTGGTAGCGGCGGGCGTAGCGGTTGGTCTCATTCATCCCTTGCTGGACAACCGCCCAGGCGCCCCGGCCCGTGAAGAAGAAGTTGTGATGGTAAAGCTGGTAGCCGTCCTGGATGGCAGCACTGTCCACCTTGGCGGACATCCGGCTGGCATAGACCAGCGGCGCCGGGTCGAGCGAGAGTAGCTCACCCCAGTCCTGTAACTCAGCGGGCGTCTTCCGCGATGTTCCGCCCTTGCCGCCGGCAACGAAGAAGCCCAGGTCGCGCTCTAGCCCCTTGACGCCCTCCTTCAGTGCCCCGCAGAGCGTGGTGGTGACGCCGCTGGAGTGCCAGTCGAAGCCCAGCACACAGCCGAAGGCCTGAAACCAGAAGGGGTGGGACAGCCGCCGCAGCATCTCCTCAGCACCGAAATCGGCCACAATGACGATGGTGATTTCCCGCGCCAGCTTGACCATGCGCTCGAACAGCCAGCGTGGGGCTTTGCCGTAGTGCAAGGGCAGGTTAGCAATACCGGTCCTGGTCGGCTTCATCGCAGACATAATCGCCTCGGATTCAACTGGAATTATACCATAGTTCCTTGGGCAGCTATCAGCCATCAGCAGTCAGCTTTCAGCTTCACTTTCAAGCTATCAGTGGTCTCGTTACGGAGAGGGAGAATTCTGCCCCGTCTTTGTGTCATAATTAATCTACGAGATAGTAACGATGGACCATTCTTTGCGGAGGAGGAAGTGACAGACGTGCAAACACCGGTAGAACTCCTGAGAGACGAGCACCAGGCCGTGCTGCAGAAGCTGGAGGCTTTGGAAAGTGTCATCGCCAATCTGGAAGAGAAAGACAAAGTCGCAACGGAGCTAAGAGAGCTAGCTGCTTTCTTCGAAACCGATTTCTGGGTGCACTTCGACAAAGAGGAAAAGGCCCTCTTTCCCGAGTTTGACAGTTTCATGCCGCGGGGACGTGGCCCTCTCGCGGCTATGATTGAAGAACACGAAACGCTGAGACGGACCAATGCCGTAATGCAGCAGGCCGTCACCAGGTACCTCAGTAACGAAGACAGTGCCGAAACGAGGCGGCTGATAAGCCAATACGGCATGCATTTCATCAGCTTTCTCCGCGACCACATTTCTAAAGAGGACAGCCTCCTCTTCCGAATGGCGGAAATGCACCTCAATGAAGGGCAGAACGCCAGGGTTGTCAGGCTTTTTGCCGAGATGGGAAAGATTAAGAGCTGAGGTGGCTGGCAACCGGACACCGTCGTATCGGCGGTTATGGGAGACCGGTGAAAGAAAGGTTGTTAGGGAAGATTTCCCGAATTGAAGCGACTCATCCGATATGTGTCCTCATGGATGAGCACGAGAGAATAGAGCAGAAGCTAGCCGAACTGCGGCTACTTGTGCTGGAAACGGACCTCTCCGGCGCCAGCGCTGATACGATGGAAAGACTCAAGGAGGTTGCCCGGCTTCTCCTCGGTGCGGAGAGCCACCACCGGCGTGAGGAGCAGGTGTTATTTCCGAGAGTGCAGGGCAGAGACGAGCTGCTAGGGGCGCTCAAGCGAGAACATGAAGAGCTAGCGACGTTGAAAAGGACGCTGGTCGGGCTGGTAGGCGGCGACTGCTCGGCGAGTGTCGCGGTGACCCTGAGCGGGCTGCGGCAAATAGCGGCGGTGTTGGTCAACACTCTGCGGGAGCATATACGGAAAGAGGAGGAAATGGTCTATCCGGCGGCTGTGGAAACCTTGTCTCTCCGGGCGTGGCGCCAGGTGGCGAACGAGTTCGAGGCGAGTGGCTACTGCTATTTCACCGCGCGGTCCGCTTTCCTGGGCTGTGTCCGGTGTATGCTCAACTGCCCGACGCGGACGCTGTTGCTGGGGGACGGATAATCGCCCGGGTTGCAGACAAATCATCCCATTATGAGGAGGAAACGCAAATGTGCCAGCGGTGCGGTTGCCAGCAGTTCATAGAGGCGGGGAGAGAAGCCGTTCTGAAGCGAGCGGTAGAAATCGTGGCGGAGCTAAAGCTGAGTCCGTCCAACGTTGATGACTACGAGATTACCGAGACTATCTCGGGAATTATCGCGCCTTTCGGACTGAGAGAGGACGAGGTCTTCCGGATAGCATCCTGGATTTCCGGTCTGCACGATGACCATCCGCTGGTCAGGCGGGGCGAGCAATACCAGAAGCACATGCGGGCCTTTCAGGACAGCTTTGCCCGCTTGCCGGTGCCGGGAGACCCGAAATATATTGCGACCACCTACCACCAGCTTGAGCAGCTTGCCCGGCGGCTGGATGAGGCTGCACTGGCTTCTCTACCATTTGAGACGCAAAAGACCATTGAAGCGGTAAACCACGTCCACGAAGACAAGACAAGGCTATCACGAGTCAAAGAGCGCTACGGTCTTTGATCCAGACTTGTTCCTGATTCCCTTGAAAATACACAACATTCCATATCTATGAGGGATTTCTAAATCAGCCCAAATCACGCTATAATGTAACGGTAGAAAGCGCTCAGGTTGTAGCGTGGCACAATCCCGCACGCAACTTGATTAGCC
This sequence comes from Chloroflexota bacterium, assembly GCA_016210585.1. GTDB lineage: Bacteria > Chloroflexota > Dehalococcoidia > Dehalococcoidales > JAFGLR01 > JACQTX01. The sequence goes on along the minus strand of JACQTX010000028.1, from coordinate 10,653 downwards.
AAAACAGGAAAGAGGAGGATTAATCATGCCCAAGTTCAGTCCCATAGGGGAAAAGGAAGTCACTCGTGCCATTGTCAGCGGGTTTGCCCGGGAGTTCGAGGACTACGTCGAATCGGACTGTATCATCATCGGGAGCGGCCCCAGCGGTCTGATGGCTGGCCGGCGGCTGGCCCAGGCCAAGCGGAAGGTCCTTATTGTTGAGCGAAATAACTACCTCGGCGGTGGTTTCTGGATTGGCGGCTACCTGATGAACAAGGTTACGGTGCGCCATCCTGCCGAGAGGGTCCTGGATGAGCTGGGCGTTCCCTATAAAGAGTATACTCCTGGCTTGCTGGTAGCGGATGGCCCGCACGCCTGCTCCAAGCTCATTGCTGCCGCCTGCGATGCCGGCGTCAAATTTGCCAATATGACCGTTTTTGATGACCTGGTGTTGCGGGAGGATGGCCGGGTCTTCGGTGTTGTCATCAACTGGACGCCAGTGGCCGCCCTGCCACGAGAGATTACGTGTGTTGACCCGGTAGCCATCGAGGCGCCGGTGGTGATAGATGCGACCGGGCACGATGCTACGGTGGTGAAGAAACTAGAGGAAAGAGGGCTGATCAAGACCAAAGGCTTCGGGGCCATGTGGGTGGAAAGGTCGGAGGACGTGCTCGTGGAGCATACCGGTGAAGTCCATCCCGGCCTTATTGTTACCGGCATGGCCGTCACCACGACCTACGGTCTGCCGCGCATGGGGCCGACTTTCGGGGCGATGTTGCTTTCGGGAGAGGTCGCCGCGGAGGTCGCCCTGTCGAAATTGGGCGCGAAGGTGGCCTGATTTAATCCGTTACAAGCTAAATCTTGCGCCAAGTGGAGAAAAATCCGAAATCCGAATATCGAAGCACTAAACAAATTCAAATTACCAAAGCATCAATATGCAAAATGTTTTGGTCATTCAAGGTTTTGAATTTTAGTATTGTTTCGGATTTAGGATTTGGTGCTTAGAATTTCCAGTTTATCTGGGTTAGGTGTGAAAATTATTCTCTACGACGAAGGTATCCCGGAGGAGCTGGCCTTGGTCGAGGTTGCCGGTTACCTCGGTGAAAAGCTAGGGAAGGTCGCCATAGAGCTAGCCGGCAGTCCGTGGCATGGTCTGGCCCTGGCAGATGTTTCGGCTTATGCCCAACGTATGGCCAGCGTGAAAGTCCAGCAGGTGAACAGCAAGGAAGTCGTAACGGCACCACTCTATGCTGAGATAGAGTATGAGAAGAGACGGCTCCTGGGGAAAACACGGTCTTTCGGTGTCCCCTATGACGGCTTTCAGCTGGTGAAGATGCTGTTTGACCTTATGCCGGCGGAGGCGCGTGGGGCGGAGACGATTAACATCGTTTTTACCAACCGTCTCCTAGCTACCTGGGACAGCTATAACAAAAGGTATCATTTGCGGACGAGTGTTTACGGCATCCCTTCCATAATCTCAACGACGGGGCTTATCGAGGCACCGGCACGCAGCAGGGACTACTATTTGCTGAAGCAGCAGTACGAGATGCTGGGCAAAGACCTGACGGAACTGAATGACCATTTCCGGGGCAGCTTCCTGGACTATGGAGACAAAAGGCTGACAGATGTGGCCAGGGGCTACGCTATGCAGGCCGTCTTCTTCAGCCTGACGGGCCAGCCATTTTGCGAGGACAAAGGCTGCAAGCTGTATAACGCCCACTGGCAGGCCGAGATGCTCTATGCCCAGTTGGAGAGCAGCTACGAGTTTTGCCCGAAGCATGCCCGAATTTTGCAGGATTTGGCTTCCGGCCAGCAGAAGAGCTGAAGCTAGAAGCTGGCCACTGGCCCTTTTGGAACACGTCTAACAGCAAAATAGGCCGTGAAAAAGTAGCTTCTCACTTTAGTAAAGAGCTTGCCCTGAGCTTGTCGAAGGGGAGAATGAGAGGGATTTGTGATTTGAAAGCCCCATGCCCCCTTTTTCAAAGGAGGAGATTCGGACGTGCCAAATTGTCGCACGACAGCTGATAAGAGCAAAACGGCTCCTTTTGGCAAAAGAGATGTCTATGAGCACAGAGGCAGATATTCTGAAGTCCAGCCGAGTCGTGGCCATTGTCGGGCTTTCGTCAAAACCAGACCGGCCCAGTAACAGGGTCGGCCGGTACCTGAAGAGGCATGGCTATCACGTTATCCCGGTGAACCCCACGGAAAAGGAAGTCTTGGGTGAGGTCTGCTACCCGGACCTTACCTCGATTCCTGGGCCAGTGGACATCGTGGACATCTTCCGCCGCTCGGAAGACGTGCCTCCTATCGTGGAGGCAGCAATCAAGATTAAGGCCAAGGTTGTGTGGATGCAGGAAGGCGTCATAAACGAGGCGGCGGCTAACCGGGCCAGGCAGGCCGGCCTTCTGGTGGTCATGGACCGGTGCATGCGGCGGGAGCACATCAAGATGCGCGAGCTGGAAGGGGACTTAAGCCAGGACGAGGACTAGTGTCGCGTCAGGTTAGGCACAATAATAATCGCATTGAGTGGCGTCTTCCCCCTTTGACAAAGGGGGATTAAAGCACTGCTGTCCAAATTAACTTATAATAGGTTGTTCTCCCAGTAAATTCGTTCGTATTTCAGACAAGATTTTGCACTTTAAAAATTCAGGTTTACCATAAAAGATGCTGTCCGAATTAAGTCATATCCAACCTCAACTGTTCTGGTTCATAGGGAACCGGTAGAACATCAAAGGGTTTGTTTAGCCATGCCCAGAGGTCACGATGAGTAAACAGGTTCATGCGTAGCAAGGCGACGAGGTTGGATAGCGACCAATTGAACTGGGAACGTAGTTGCAGGAAGCGCAGGATGAGCATCGCGATTAATGCTGTCCAAATTTGAATTTTGACGGCGTTGGCGCTGGTACCAACAAAAGTTTTTATCTTCAGATTTTGCTTAAGTGCCTTAAAGAATAATTCAATCTGCCAGCGGTCTTTATAAATGGCAGCCACAGTTGAAGCCCCCAGGGTCATATTATTGGTGAGAAAGACCAGGACTTCCTGCTTTATAGCGTTGTAAAACTCGATGCGGCGAAGGTGATAAGGACATTTCTGGAAAGCATTCTTGCCTGTTAATTGGATGATTTCATCTTTAATGATATTACGGTTTTGGGGAACCCTGTTGCCTTTGATGACTTCATAAACAGCGTTTTCTGTCATGCGGGTCACAAAGTAGATACCCTGGGATGTCCAATGACCGAACAGTGCATAGTTATTATATCCCCGGTCATCGACCACGATGGTGGCAGGCTCAAATTTCAACTGCCGAGCTATTTCGATTTCCGCAGTTTTGCCCTCGGTGATGACAGCGAAGGAGGGTAGATAACCATCATGATCCAGAAGAAGATGCAGTTTAACCGCTCCTTTGGTGCGACAAAAATGAGCCCAGTCAAACATCTTGAGACACAAATCGATAACGGAGGCATCCAGGCTGATCAGTTTGTTCTTGAATCGAAACTTCTTCCCAGTGTTGACCTGACTACGGCACCGCTCAAAGAGTTTCAGAAAGATAAGTTGATACAATTCCCACGGACGGTGTTCATTGGCATAGGCCAGAGTGGAATGAGAGGGAGCGCTAATACCCAAATGTTTGAGCTTACCTTCGCAGCTTCGGAGACCCCCGGAAATCTCACGAAGGGAGTGCGCTCGCCCCAATTGGCAGAACAACATGGCTACCAACTGGCTCCAAGAGCTAAACCCCCGGGCGTGACGTTCGGATTTCGTTTCCCTAACCATCTTCTGGAACTCCAACCGTGGAAACAACTGCAATATCTGACTAAACATGCTACAATATTGATTCAAGTTGAGCCCTCCTCTGGTTTTAGTTTTTCGTTCATTTATTTATACCAGTTCAGGGCTCAACTATAAAACTTAATTTGGACAAGAGTGGGATTGAGGGGGATTTCAAACTCCAAATCCCTCTCATTCTCCCTTTGATAAAGGGAGAAGTTACGCTTTTCGGGTCCCATTTTATTGTGAGACTGTTAGTACAAAAGCGTTCCGCTGGCAAACATGCCCGACAAACTGCCCGCGACTTGCATTGGCCCCTTCGCTGGGCTATCATAGCGTCAATAACACGATTGCCTTGAAGGAGGCCACTGTTGGACCTAAAGGACAAGGTAGTCATTGTCACTGGAAGTGCTCGGGGCTTGGGTAGGGCCTTCGCCGCGCGTTTCGCACAGGAGGGGGCGAAGGTTGTTGTTTGTGACATCCTCGATGGCAGCGAAACGGCGAGGCAAATAGCGTCATCCGGTGGGACTGTTCTTACCCTGCACACTGATGTCACCAGCGTGGGAGACACGCTCGAGATGGCGAGAAAAACGGTTGAGCGTTTCGGTAGGATAGATGTGCTGGTGAACAACGCCGCCATGCAGGCCGACATTGTGCGAAAGCCGTTCTGGGAAATAGACTCCGTCGAGTGGGACAGGGTGATGGCAGTGAACTTGAAGGGAACGTTTCTTTGCACGAAGGCGGTCTTTCCTTTCATGAAGGCGCAGGGGTCCGGCAAAATTGTCAACATTTCGTCGGGGACCGCCTTCGATGGCGGACACAAGACGGTCCACTATACCACTTCCAAGGCGGGAGTCGTCGGGTTTACGCGTGCCATGGCGAAGGAACTCGGCGAGTTCAACATCAATGTCAACGCGGTGGCCCCGGGGCAGGTTCCCACCGAAGTCTATGTTGTCCCGGAAGACCGCCGCAGGAGCGTAGCGCAGGGCCGCTGCCTGAAGCGCGAGGCAACACCGCAGGACCTGATGGGGGCCGTCCTCTTCTTGGCCTCAAGTGACGCCGCCTTCATTACCGGCCAAACTCTGGTTGTTGACGGCGGCGGTGTATTCCACTAGCGCGTTCTAAGGGTCTTTTTCTGGATATGTTTTGAGACTGGGAACAGGCGGCCAGAGGCCGCGCCGTCCTTGACAAAACCGCAGATGTTATGCTTAAATAACAACCATATTTCCTTGAATAGTTTGTGGCTGCAGAAGCTCAGGCCGATTTATATGTGGTAAACCCCGGCATTTGCAGATTGGTAGAGTATAAAAGGAGGTGAGAGATAGATACCGAATGCGATTTTACTGGCAACAGAAACATAAATAAGGAGGAGCTTTAACTATGAGAAACAAAAAGTTAGCATTGGTCAGTATCTGCCTTCTCTTGGTTTTTGCGGTGACCTTGGTCGCTGCTTGTAAGGCCACACCGACGGCGAAGCCTACCCCGGCGCCGACGGTAACTGCAACAGCAACCGTGACTGCCCCACCGAGGACAGCGACAGCAACGGTGACCGCCCCACCGGCGACAGTAACCGCCACGCCGGCACCGGCACCGACGGTAACCGCGACGGCGACCGCTACAGCCACGGTGACGGCCACGCCGACCCCGCCTCCGGCACCACCGCCTACGCCATTCGAGAAGAAGAGTTGGATCTTCGCCGATAGCCTGGCCGAGTCCTATGAGGGCTGGCGCGGCTCGGCATCAAAGTTCCGGGATGAAATCAACAGGCTGACGAACAATGCCGTGACCATTGACCCGAAATTCGCCGGCTCTCTGCTGGGCTGGAATGATACGGCACCAGGTGCTGCCGGCGGCCTGGCCGACCTGGTATACCTGAACTCAGCCAACTTCCCCACCTGGTTCCCTCCCATGAAGCTGGGCGGTATGATTGACCCGCAGCTCTCCGCCAAAGTGGACGGTGAGACCTGGGGCTACATCAATCAGATTCTCGAGTATGAGCTGATGGCGGAAGACTTCTATGCCAAGCGCATCAAGTTCCTCTACAGCATCGGTGGCGTTGACCAGCTCTTCTTCACCAGCAAGAAGGTGGCCCGCCTGGATGACTTCAAAGGGATGAAGCTCAGGACATATGGCGGCGAGTTCCAGGCCAAGTTCTACCAGGCACTGGGCGCCACCGCCGTGCCGCTTTCCGTTACGGAATATGGCGATGCGCTGAAGCGTGGCATTGTCGAGGGTAACTTCAGCGTCCTGGCCCTCTGGTATGAGCTGGGTGTGCTTGACGCCACGCCTTACTATCTTGTCGTCCAGCCGGACTCCACCCTGTTCAGCACCGCTTTCCTTTCCGCGGGCTATCTGCAGACTATGAGCCGGAAGACCTGGGACGGTCTATCTGACCAATGGAAGAAAGCCGTTTTGCAGGCGGCTAAGTTCGCCAACCAGTATGTCACCACCCACTGGGTTGACGAGCAGAAGCCGATTGCCGAGGCTGTCAAGAAGAAGGGTGCCACCTTCACCGTCTTCCCCAAAGAAGATATTGACACGCTGATGAAGCACCCCAACCTGGTCAACCAGTGGAACGATGTGGCCAAAGATATTGACAAGAACGGCGGGCGCGGCACGGAGATAGTAAAGCGCTTGCTCGAGTTATCGGGTATGTCGAAAGCCCAGATTGTGGACATCTGGCAGAAGCAGTGGGACAAACGTATCGCTACTCTCAACTAATCTTGGGCTAGGGCGTACTCGAGCTGTCTTAATAAGGCTGGTCACGGCTACCGTGACCAGCCTTATATTCCAATCAGTTCGCAGCGGAAGTTGGCGAAGGGAAGGTCTATGGAGAGGATCAGATCAGTCTTCGGGCGGATATCAACGGTGGGGAACGCAGTTGCTGCCGCCTTCCTGGCGCTCATCGCCTTCCTTATGAGTGGTGAGATAATCGGGCGCTATGTTTTTAACCATCCTATCCCGGGTACCTTTGAGATAGTCGGAGCGGCGATGGCTGTTCTCGCAAGCATCGGCTTTGCCTTCGGACTGGAGCAGCAGCGCCACGTGCGCGCCACCATTGCTACCGAGCGTCTGTCTTCACGGGGACAGCATGTCATGCTGCTCCTTGCCTACTTTGTAGGCTTTCTGGTGAACGGGTTCCTGACATGGCGGCTGGTGCTCTCCGCCAGCGTTTCGATCGCCACGCGGGAATACACACCGGGGCTTGTCCCGGTGCCCATCTATGTGCCGAAGACAATCTTTGTCTTTGCCGTGATGCTATTTACCTTTGGCTTTTTGCTGCACTTTATTGAGGGCTTAAAGAGGCCGCACTAGCCAGCCCGGCGGAATGCCACACTAAGGGCTACTCCTAGCAAGGATACGAAATGGACCTATTTCTAGTTGGTCTGCTTTCTTTTGTGGTGCTGCTCGTGCTCATCATGAGCGGGCTGCACGTTGGCACGGCCCTCCTTATAGTCGCCATGCTGGGCTTGATTATGGCCAGGGGCACGGAAACGGCTTTCAACACCCTTGACTATATCCCGTATAACAGCATCTCCGACTATAACTGGGCGGTCTTTCCCCTCTTTGTGCTCATGGGAGAGCTGGCCTCCGCTTCAGGGGTGGTCTCCACCCTGTTTGAGACGGCGGAGGCATGGGTAGGCCGCTGGAAGGGCGGCATGGGCATGGTGGTGACGGCGATGGCCGCCGCACTGGGTGCTATCACCGGCTCGGCCCTGGCCGCCCTGGCCATGCTGACACGCGTGGTCTTCCCGCAGATGCTGAGAATGGGCTATGATGCCGCCACCAGTGCCGGGCTTCTTGCCTCGGTCAGCCCTTTGGCCGTGCTCATCCCGCCTAGCATCGTTCTCTCCTTCTATGGCGTTATCACCCGGGAGTCAATTGGCAGGCTGCTGATAGCGGGCTTCATCCCCGGTTTCCTGTCCGCCGTGGTGTATATGACGCTGGTATATATCATGGCCCTGCGCCACCCGGAGAGATGGCCGGTGACGCCGCACACCTTCACCTGGCGCCACAAGTTGAGCGCTTCTCGCGGCATAGCCCCCATCTTGGTTATGATGCTGGTTATCCTGGTAGGCATTTATATGGGGGTCTTTACGCCATCTGAAGCCGGAGCGGCCGGCTCTATCGTCGCTCTGGTCCTGGTGGTCATCTACAAGCGCAAGAAGAGCCCGCAGGCGGCCTTCAGCGCCGTCTGGGAATCAGCCGGTATGACGGCGATGATATTCTATATCATGATTGGTGCTGTCCTCTACGGTCGCTTCATGTCCTCCACCGGTGCCGCCGACCGTATAATCCAGGCAATTGCTGGTATCCAGGTGTCTCCTTACGTTACCTTTGCCATGCTGGTTATCCTCTTCCTCATTCTGGGCTGCTTTGTTGATGACTTCTCCATGATGGCCATTACGCTGCCCGTGGCGCATCCCCTGATGAAGCTGCTGGGTTTTGACCCGATCTGGTTTGGCGTTATTGTTGTCATTCTGGTGGAGGCAGCACTCATCACGCCACCATTCGGGCTAGCCGTATTCGCTATCAAGGGACTCATCGGCAGCAAGGCAGAGCTATGGCCCATATTCCGGGCTGCCTCACCCTTCCTCATTGCCATGATAGTGATGATTGTCGTGCTCACCATCTGGCCGGAGATAGCCCTCTTCCTGCCAAACAAAATGGGGTAGAGAGGTTTCCGTGTCTGCTGACCCTGGCTGCCCCAAAACGCCCTCAGTTTAATCGTGATTTGAAGCTCTGTAACCCGCGGATTCTTGGGAAATCGAAAATGTCATTGCGAGCGCATCCGCCGAACGGCGCAGCCGAAGCAATCTCCGAGTTGTATGCCAGCGGAGCGAATCGTCCTTCCGCCGAAGGACTTCGTCATTCACAGCAAATCCGTGAAGGATTGCGCAATGACGTTCTTGTAAGCTCGCCGATCTATTTTTAGAACCCGTGAGGTGACGGATTTGAATACAAATCCACGGTTATGGTATCTAACCTCTCTGGTCACCTTGCGCAAAAGGTGCTACCATTAAAGTAGGAGCATGTATTCCGTGCCTATTGAGAGGAGGTAGCTATGAAGTGCAGCCGGTGCGGCCGGGAGCTAAGCGAAGACCAGAGCTATGTCCATGAAAACAAGGTGCTCTGCGAGGACTGCCTGATGAACATCGGGCTGAGCATCAGGGAGTGCGACCCGTGGGCCTCTTACTCGGACGCGCGCGCCCCGGGTAAGCCCTTCATCAAAGGCAGCGTCATGCTGACCGATAGCGAGCAGCGCATCTTCGAGTTCGTTAAGAAGAAGGGCCGGGCGACGCGGGAAGAGGTCATGAAGAACTTCAATATGGACGAGCTGGCCCTGAAAGCCCAGCTAATCACGCTCATGCACTCAGAGAAGGTCAAGGAGCGCGGCGAGGGCAACCAGCTTTACCTGGTGCCTATTGATTGAGCGGGGTAGTAGCATCGCGCAGCTACTATCGCCGAATTCTCAGAGACAAACCGCGACCGTCATTGCGAGCCATCCCGACTGTGTTGGGAGGCGTGGCAATCTCACGTTAGCGAGATTTGAGTTTGTCACGCAAGAATTTTCTGGCTTGTCAGCCAGCACCACGAAAGATGAAAACAATGTAAAACCATACCGACCCCGTATCGGAGTACGGGGTAAACTACAGTCGGTATCCAGACGATACTGACTAGATTCCGGCTTTCGCCGGAATGGAAAAGCGGTATTTTCGGGTAGTGACAATTCGATGGTATTTTCTAGGGAATGGTAAGGCTGAGGTTATAGCAAAGGGCACACGCGGGGTTGCCACGCCGTCGCTGAAATCGGGACTCCCAGAGACATTCCCTCCTCTCTATGATTTATCCCCATTCTCTGCTAAGATATAGGTATGAAATTGGGGGCGTTTCAGCTTGAGGGGCGATTACCTGTCCTGAAAGAGCCGCATGCTCTGGCCATACTGCGCCCGTGGGTAGATGCCGGCAGTGCGGGCACTCTTGTTTTTAGCTGGCTTGAGGCCAGATGCAAGGCCAAGCCGCTGGCCCATCTGGCCAGGCCGGGGGAGTTCTTCGATTTCACCCGCTACCGGCCTAACATCTACTGGCATGAGGGCCAGCGGGGCGTGTCCGTGCCCAATACCTATATTAGCTACGGGCGGCACCCTTCCAGGAAGCATGACTTCCTCTTCCTGGACCTCCTGGAGCCACACGCCTTCAGCGAGGACTACGTCGAGTCTATTTTGAAGCTCCTGGGCAGGTTTGGTGCCAGAAGATATATCCTGATTGGCAGCATGTATGACTTCGTGCCGCACACCAGGCCGCTTCCTGTAACGGGTGCTGCCCTCGGGGAGCAAGCCGCACAGGATTTCGCCAAGTCGGGCGCGCAGGTCAGCGACTACGAAGGTCCTACTACGAGTCTTTCTCTGGTCACCGTGCACGCGGCTGGGATGGGGATAGAGACCATGACCCTCATCGTGCATTTGCCGCAGTATACGCAGCTTGAAGAGGACTACATGGGCGCCAGCCGTCTTATGGCGGCGCTCGGCGCTATCTACAGCTTGCCTTTAGATGCTAACTACATCAGCAAGGCAGCAAACCAGGTGGAGCAGCTCGGCAACATCATGGCGGATGACCCGCAGGTGAAGGCGGTAGTGGAGCAGCTCGAGGCCCACTATGACACCCAGGTGCGAGAAGACCAGTCCCAGGCAAAAAAGGAAGAGGAGTCCCATCTCTCACCAGGGGTGGAGAAATTCCTCAGGGAAATGGAAAGGCGCTTCCGCCAGGGGCAGTCAAGCTGAGTCCTTCGGCATATTCAGGATAAGCCCCGCGATGGGTCTCGGGGCCGTGGGGACTAGCCGCACACTATTATTAACAGTAACTTGCTGCACCCGAAAATAACGATTGATCCTCGTAGGGCAGGTT
>JACQTX010000204.1 GCA_016210585.1 Chloroflexota bacterium | reverse complement strand
TGGTGCAGCTTGCACCTTGCACCACCTGAGGTATAGCCGAATTGGTCCTGCAAGTCAATATACCCGATAACCCCAGCCCACTCCATATAGTTCAGTATCTCAGCAATTGATACCCTTCTTAGCCTCAGAGTTAGTTTAACTTAACACCATTTCCTTACAACCTTGTTACCAAAAGCCTACCCACGCATTGAATCCGTACTCGGTGTCTTTCAGACAACTCCAGACCTTCTTGAAACAACTTCAGTATGCGGGTCGTCATTAAGCAAAGTCCCTACTACGCTGCCCATGTCATTGCGCAATTACCTGGCAGCTAGCAACTCTGAGAAGGAAGAATCAAATCATAGGGGTGCGCATAGCCTAACAGCCGTGCTGTTGTGTTACAATCTTCACAAGTATCACAAGCACAAGCAGCAACCTACAAGTATCGCCGCCTGGCGTTGTATGCGGATTCGCCACGAACTGGACCGAAAGATGGATGACGATTGTGATTTAACAATAAGATGGATTGTGCAATGTTACCCGGGGCAGCGGCCTGGCCATCTCAAGCCATTTTTGCTTAGCCCTGCTTCTCGATAATCTGTCTCACAAGGGTATAGAACTCGGCAGGCGTCTTGTCCAGGGATAGCTTCTCCATGGGACACATAGCTTGTCCGTCCGGAGTCTGGATGTAGGGAACGATTTTGATGAAGTGACAAGCCATAGCATACTTGGCCAGGGTCTGCATGGCAGGCAGGCTGCCCAACGGGCTAAAGACCTCTTTGCAGCCAGCATTTATGGCTAGAAGAGCCGCGGCATTACCCATCACCTTGTCGAAAACTACCGCGTTGTGTTTGTCAGGACGGGACGGCACGGTGTATTCCAATAGCGGTAACAGCCCGTCTCTGGTTGAGGAAAAGACCAGCTTCAAGCCCTGGTATTTCCGCAGCGTGTCATCGCTGGCCAGGAACTTTTCAAAAAGATGGCTATACACACAGTCCTTTCAGTACGAGTCTTGCACAGAATATTATTCATTCGAGCCTCAGCGTGAGACATTTGGCGCTGCCACCGGATTTCATGAAGTCGGAAAGCTCGACCATCCTAAGTTCATAGCCACGCTCGGCGAGAGGTTGCTTCAGGTCGTCACAACCGGTGTTGGTGATAACGGTCTTGTCCACAACTACGGCGTTGCAGGCGAAGCGGTGCGCTGATATGGTGCTGACGGCGAGCAGGTGGGGCACCGTCTTAGCGAGTACTTCATTCGCATAGGTATCGAAGGCGTCGGGGAAGAAAAGGGCTGACTCGTTGTCCAGGGGACAGAAGCAGGTATCGAGGTGGTAGAATAGTGGGTCGCTCATCTCAAGCGAAAGCACCCGGCGGCCGGTTATCTCGCCAAGAGCCTGGTGGGAACAGACCTCGGAGCGATGCCGGTATCCGGCGATGATGGTGTCTCCCATCGGCAAGGCATCCCCCATGCCTTCGAAGATGCAGCCGGCACCGAGCTTTCGGATACGGTAGCCATGGGACTGGAACCACGCATCGAAGTAAGGCGTTTCGCCCTGCCGTTCTATGTGCATAAACTTCCCCGACCTTACGGTCGGGGTTCTAACCTATCTCAAACTTCGCTTGCCCTGAATCTTTTCCTACGATGTGACTTATAGGCAACCTCCACTAAAAAGATTCAGGGAGAACTTCCTCCCTCGACCTTACGGTCGGGGATTCAAGTATGGAACTTTGAAGAGGCTGATCGCTGGTACAAGAAAGTAAAGTGCTAACTCGACGACTTGTTCAGCAGTCTGAGAGCAAGCAGTTCCCAAAAGTAGCCGTTACCAGAGGATTGACCGAAATCACGGTGCCTCTCGGCATCAAGGCAATAGCCAAATCACCTGAGCGGCAACTGCCGTCTTCTGTCTGGGAAACATGTAGTTGATTTCAACTGTTCCAAAGGCGGGTTGTTAGCTACGACCGGATAAGACTACTACATTCATAAAATCTCACAGGTCTGGGACACCACGCTTCTCATCTGATTGTCTCTTGTCAAAGCAAAAGTCCTTTGCAGCTCTCTAATCTATGGCGGTAATCGCGTTTCACTGCAAGGCACCCAGGCTTTCCAGCTCAGGGACCATATCTGCCAGGCCTAATTCCTGAAGGGTTTGCCTGGTCTGCAGACCTGTCGTCACATCCCATCCTCTAGCTTGATAGTATTCGTCGAGCACGGGTTTCAGGTTAAGCACGTCACCTTTGTACGGACCTTCACTGAGGGCCTCCCCCATAAATTTCTCCGGGACAGAAATATTATCGTCTTCCCTGGTCAGACCCTCTCGTGAGTTAAAGGCCTTTTCGATATTAAAAATGCGTTCGCCAGCGCGAACCAAATCATTCATACCAAATTCGACGCCTGTGGCCGCTGCTAGCGCCTGGCGGAGCAATTCAAAGGAGCCACCTGTCCTGGTGCAAACCTCTATCGCATTGAGTAGTGTGGACCGGTCTTCACAAAGCTTGAATGCCGTCCCTAATCCCTTCAGATTTGCGTCTCTGCTTTCCGATGGAAGGGCAAGGCACTCTCGGAACTTCTTTGCTAGTTCCTTACCGAGGTCGGTGTCCCTAAGCAGGTCGGGTATCCATAGTATATTGGCGGTGAGATGGTCAGCTCCCCGCGGTGCTATGAAACATGACAAACCGAAAACTTTGTCCGCCCGCGGGTCATACGTGGCCGCATAAAGTCCTTTGATATGGTAAAGGAATTTATCTGATGCCTTGCCCAGTATTTGCGGCGCTCTCTTCTCGCCTTCAGCCAGCAGGTTACCCAGGAATCCCTGGCGACGCGCGATGCGGGGCACTAGCTCAAGCACCGCGGCATAATCACCCCACTCCAGGCTGATGCCATCGGTCTCTTCCCGGCTCAGCAGACCTCTATTGTAGCAGTCCATTGCCCATGCAATCATGCCGCCGCCACTGGTTGCGTCTATGCCGAATTCGTCGAAGAGGCTTTGCATTCTTAAGATGGGCTCAAGCTGATCAATATCGCATCTGACGCCAATTGATGTCATGCCATATTCCGGTACTCGCCCAAACGTCTGGGCAAATTCACCCGTTCTGACATTGAAGAAACCGGCGCAACCTATCGGACAGGAAAAACAACCCCGTTTTCTCACGGTGAACTCGCCTCCGGGTACGAACCTTTCCGCCGATAGTGCTCGCCAGTTGGGGAATCGTGTGCTCTGGTAGTTTCGCCTCCCAAGGCCACCTTTAGGTGCAGCGAAGTCCAGCCAGTTTGCCGAACCACCCTTGCGCAGCACCTTGTACCTTGGCTCGCTGCGACCGAATATGGTTGATGCCTGGCACAGGCGAAGGAACTCCTCTGGTCTGGCTACTTTTACAGGCTTTGTCCCCCGCACCGCAATGGCCTTGAGCCGCTTCGAGCCCATAACCGCACCCATGCCGGTTCGTCCAGCGGCGCCTCTTGGCGGGTTAATGACACTGGCGAACCTTACCAGGTTCTCTCCCGCCGGTCCGATGCACAAGACCTGTATTTCAAGGTCGGCAAGTTCCTCTCTTATTACTGAGCCAGTTTCCCAGCTAGACTTTCCCCAGAGATGACCGGCATCTCTGAGCTCGGCTCGGTCATCATCTATCCACAGATAGACAGGCTGTGGTGACTGCCCGGCGACGCACACCTGGTCGTAGCCGGCATACTTTAGCTCGGCAGCGAAATGTCCACCTATGTTAGTGCTCCCGAAGATATCGGTCTCCGGCGACTTCGCCGTTATCGTAAGCCGGGCGGCACCCGGATACAGGGTCCCGCAGAGAGGGCCAACCCCAAACATGATTATGTTCTCTGGTCCCAGGGCATCGATTTTTGGCTTGACCAGGTGGAAAAGCCTGGCCACATTGAACCCGATGCCGCCGATATACTCCTTCGCAAAGTCCGCGGAGATTGGCTCCTGTTCCACCCGCCCTTTCGTCAGGTCGACGTTAAGAATTCTACCAGCCCACCCACACAAAGACATCTTCGTTCTCCAGGTGAATCTCTATCCAGAGTCTTGCCATCTAAACCGCGTAACCGTACTTACGCCATTTGGCCAACGCCTTCTCCTGAATTTGAGCAGGGTATATCGTCTTGAAAGATGATTTCTTGGGCACCGCTGCCGGGTCCCAGTCCACAGGCCAGGTACAATCAAAATAGGCCTTTGCCCCCATGGCGTATTTTCTCTCATGCTCGTTCAAGAAAGGAAACAGCTTATACCCGATAGTCTGTTCCCACTTGAATATGCCTCGCGAAGGATGGCACTTGGTGACCAGGGCGTGGAGCACCTCGGACATGTTATATGGGTCAACATCATCTTCGACAACTATGATATAGGCTATGTGCGCTCCGGCTCTTACCCCCCAGACCACATGCGCGATTTCACTGGCTACGTTGGCAAAGGGAACTTTGACGGCGACCACGGCCAACATAGGGCTCGTCTCGGCATATACGCAGACATCAGTCACAGGCAGTCCCCTTGCCTTCAATGCGTCGATTAGCTCCGAAGTTTTGCCTATCGAACCTATTAGCTGGCCTTCGGTCAATGGCATCCCCTCACAAGTTACAGTAAGTATCGGGTTGTTCCGGTGGGTTATCGCCTTGGCAGTGATTACCGGGCGTGGTGCCCGGTCACCGGCCATATAACCCGTGTATTCCCCAAATGGGCCTTCCAACATTCTCTCGTGCGGTCGGAACTCACCCTCGATGACAATTTCGGAAGTAGCAGGCACTGCCAGGTCCACCGTTTCACATCGCACTAGTTCCACTGGTTCACCACGTATACCACCGGCAATGTCAACTTCAGATACACCATAGGGTATGGGAGACGCGGAACAGAAGGCTGATACAGGTTCAGTGCCTATGGCGATGGCAACCTCCATTGGCTTGTTTCGCTCTTCGTACTTGCGTAGCAGACCCCCCAGGTGAGTTAGCGGCTCAGCGAGTATGCCCATGGTATTCCTGGTATGCACCATGTGCCTTTGCATACTCCAATTCACCCATTCCCTATCCGGGTCTTTCACAATAGTAAGGTGGAACGTACCTATGTATCGGCCGCCATCACCTTCATGGAGCAAAGGTACTGGGAATTTCAGCAAGTCCACTTCCTCCCCTACGTAGATGTTCTCTTTGCACGGCCCGTTCTTCACAAATACAGGCTTAATGGGTTGCCGTTCACGTCTGCCATACTCCTGAATCATCTGTCGCAGCGAGGCGTCAGCATCCATATCCATGGCTATCGCTACCCTCTTGTGTGTAGCCAGAGGCGCACCAAACATACGGTAGCCCTCTGGATAGCCTTTGACTCGCTGGAAGAATGGTGCCGGCAACCCTTTTTCATGGGCAAGCCGGACTATCGCCCCTGCCTCCAGATCCCAGTCGACCTCTTCCTTTATCTGTACTGCTTCTTTCTCTCCCTCCAGCCGGGCGATGAATTCCCTCAAGTCCCTGAATGGCATTGGCAGTCCTCCTTTCTTAATTGCTATCTTGCGGACTTTGTATAGCCCATTATGGGATATGGGCAAAGCACCTGTCAAACTCGTGTGAACTGCACTCCAGCATTCGCTGGCAATATCAGTCGAAATTGAGTCCGCGAAACAAGCCCTTAAGCCAGCATTTTCAACCAGCCGCTGCGGTAACCAAACTGGAGCATGGTGGTCCGGAGATTCTTCATTTCCGACCAAGCCAGCAAAGAATTACCGCATCGGTATATCCAGATTCTACATTAGCGATGCTCTGGGCACAGGTCTTTTCTTACAACATTCAAGTTCAGAAAGAGAGATCTTATCGCCCAAGCCCAGCTTTCATATCTTGGTTCTATTCCTGGCGAACTTCACCCCGGTCCTGTAATGCTCGCCCCTAAGGGCAAGTTCGCCTCCTCGGCAATCTTGCAGACGGTCGCATTATTGCCCCCGAGTATGGGTGGGGCTACGCAAATCCAAGATGAGAGAACTTCACACTTCTGGTCATCGCCTCAACCTGATGAAGCGCAGGCACAGTCCCAGCTATTTCACCAAGTTCTTATCCGCTCGTCTGACTATTAAGTCCAGTTCCTTCTGTACGTCTTCAGAGAGGCGCTGGGGCTGTATCTTTTTCTTGATGTCTCGGTATTCCTCGTTCGCCCGGGCAAGGAAGTCTTTACCTCCCTCTGCCCACCACACTTCGAGGGGCGACAGCAGAAACAGGCTTTGCCGAAGAGCATCGTGACAATGTCGTAGGGTATGCCGGGTATCCATAAAATGGCCATCGGGGGCGACTTCAAGAATCTCGCGAAAGGCCACGGTATCGTCATCGACCTTCACTCCCGCACTAAGTTGTTTCAGGGCGGCAGTCAGGCTATTATCAACGATTAGTTGTACCGGGCTTATGGCTTTGGCCACATTTAGCTGCCCGGCGCCGCCCAGGATATCGCCGCCCGCTAACGAGATTAGCATCGCCATGCGGGAACTCTCAATCATGCTTTGGCCATCCGGAATGTATGCATCGGAGCCAAAACCGTAAGTATGCACTGGTATGCGGAAAACTTCTTTGAAGAATTGCGTACAGGCAGCTGCGCTCAACAAGTCCTCAACGGTCGATTGCATGACTCGGCCAGTCAGCATGTCGATGGCGAATGATAGGGGCAGACCGATGACCGGCGTGCCCGGATTAATCATCTGGCTCATTACAACCATAGCCAGTGTCACCACAGAGGATAGAAGCACGGTGCCGGCGATGGTAATCGGCGCGGTTCCCCCAGAACTGGCAAGACAGCCCGCTATCATGGGCACGCCATACTGGCATATCAGTAGAATTCCTGCCATGTTCCAGTCCTTAAACCCCAGCGGCGGCAGCGACCCGCCAATTACGTGTATTCTTGGCTTCTTCCTCAACTCGGCTTCGCCGCCGCTTACTGTCAGAGCAAGCTGAAACAGGTAATCAAGACTCTCCAGGCTGTATGGCTGGACCATGATGTGCTTTGAAGTATTCTCCAGCACCAGCTTGAGGGCGTGGATATCAGCAGTCTGTGTCGGCACGTCCCTGGGTGACGGCAAGCCACACATGTTGATTTCGGGCAAGTTATCTACAAGTTGAACGCATTCACGTGCGTAACTTAAAGTCAAGTCACGGTAGGCATTGGTTTCCGGCTCAATATAAGATACGGCCCCACTACTGCTGCGCGTGTAAAACAAACCTTCTGGGTGCGGCAAAAGATAGGAGTCTCCGGTTCCGTCAGCCAGCGCCATACTGTGCGGCACGGTGCGCAGGGCGTTCTCTATGAGGTCTCTAGGGAAACGGACCTGGCGACTGCTGAAGTCAACGTCTGCCCCCAATCTTTTCAAGATGTTCAGCCCCTTTTCGTAATTCACTCTTACACCCTTATTGGACAATAGATGAAGGCTTTTCTCGTAGATAGAGCTCATTTCGGCTTCAGAGAGCAGCCTGAGCATTGACGTCTTCATCAGTGAAAACACCTCCTGAAATAGATACTGCGAATGAGTCTAGTCTGGTGCCCTTCAGATTCACCTAAGCCCTAAGTAAGCTCACCGACGAAAATCAATGGCGTTCACCCCTTCTCCATCAGTAAGATTACAGTCGCGATGATAAACCTTAATAGCAGCTCTGTCAAGCCATTTCATTCTCCATTTGAGTAATCCTCGCAGTAATCCTCGTTGACAGTTGTTATATTCATGTGCTATTATTCTCGACACCAAAGGACGAAGGAGGAGCTTGGACGTGCAGATTGACGAACTTGTTGACTTGGTGAGGAAGAGAAGGAGTTGCCGCAGATTTAGACCGGACCCCATCCCGGATGAATATATTGAAAAAATACTTGAGGTGGCTCGCTGGGCAATGTCCGGGGCAAACGGTCAGCCGTGGGAGTTCATCGTTGTTAAGGACAGGGAAACAATAAGAAGGATGGCTGAGCTTGGGCACAGCCTTCAGAGGGACAAGTGGAATATAGAAAAGACACGGGTTAAAGAGGTGAGGCATCTAATGTACCAGGTCGAACCCCAGCCGGGTCTGCCTGGCTTTGAGGATGCTCCGATATGCATAGTTGTCTGTGGAGACCAGAGAACGCTGCAGGCTACAACATTAACGTCGAGTTTCATCAACTGCGAAGGGGGGCCTCAGGCAACCTATATTAAGAATGTGGGCAATGCCACTCATAATTTGCATCTTGCCGCAGCAGCACTTGGCCTTGGTGCCCAATGGGTTACTGTCAATCGAAGTTGGGAAGCTTCACTGAAGACCCTTTTGGGTGTCCCGGCGGAACTGGATATACACACCATAGTCCCAATCGGATACCCGGCACATAAAGCGCGTGGTGGTTGGCGAAGACCATTGGAAGAAATCACACATCACGACAGATATGACCAATCCAAGTACCGGTCCAGTGACGATATCTATCAGTTTCTGGTTGACCTTAGACGAAGGTCAAAACCAGGCTATGATACGTCCGGTCCGGGCCAATCAACCTGAGTAGTATCCTGGTTTTGCGCCGTGCAATTGAGCATCTGTATCAGTTCCGATGAAACGTCTGCCGTGCCTAACAGTCCGTGCAATAGAGAGCCAGACTGTATCGGCTGCACCTCGGCGGACAGATATCGGGGTGCTGATGAACATGTACTGTGCCGCACCGGCATCACAAACTACCAGCAGCTCGGCATCGCTGAGCGTGCGTCCTTCTCAATTAAAGCAATGCCAAGCGTAGCCCTCTCTACAATGAGGAATCGGGGCGCAGCGACGCGATATCAGCGGACGCCAATTCGAAATTTCGTGTAGTGTTCTCTGATGCGTTGCCTTAAGTTAAGCACGAACTGATAGATATCTTCAGACGACCCCAACTGGTAGAGTCCCAGGTACATACCTAGCTTAACCAGGTGAGGAATAAGCCTCGATACAAGACAACATCCAGTAATCGTTCGAATACGGCGTAAACAAATGCCGTAGTGAGACCAGAAAATGTAAGAGCCAGCCGCCAGCTTACGCCGTGTGATTTGATATAAGCAAGAACAAATGCAGCAATAGCCACCACGAAGCCCAATAAGTAGATAGCCAGGAAAAAGCCCACTACCCAGGCCCAGATAGTTAAATATCCTCGTAAGGTCACGCCAGACTTCTTCTCTTCACGTTTATCTTCGCCGATAGCCGTTAATGTGGGGCTTTTAGTTGAGAAATCTCTCCACAGCCCAGCTGCCGCCAGGACGAAAACAAGGCTGCTGAATGTCAGTGGCAACAGCTTGGATTGTGCATACTTCATTGACAGTGCCGATGCTATTATTACCAGCATGATTGCCATCACTGCTATGTAAGAGTAGCTATCCGCCTTTAGTTTCACGTTCCCTTGGCCCCCTTTTTGAATAGCTGCTGAACCAGGCTTCTTATGGGTCCAGAGGTAAGGACCAAAACGGTAACAGCAATGATGCCTAAACTGATTGGTCGCATGAAGAACGTCGGGCCAGAAACTTGAATGGCTATGAACCAGTATTGTTCGAATAGAGACCCCAGAACATACCCTACTAACAGCGCCGGTGCGTTGAAACCTAGCCTTCTCATCCCGAATCCCAGCGCACCAAAGATGAGAGTGACGATAACATCGTTGAACTGCTCCCTCATAACAAAAGCACCGGCAAGAACCATGACCGTAACCAGAGGAACCAAGATGCGGCTGGGAACGTTGCCTATTTTAGCCAGGTGTTGCGCCGTCCAGAAACACAGAATTCCGCCTATCAGATTGCCCGCAATAATGGCGAAAAACAATGTGAGAGGTAGGTCCAGGTGCTGCATCATAAGTGTCGGCCCAGCCGTAACCCCCAGTATTAGAAAGGCTCCCAGGACTACGGCATGCTCAGCACTCCCTGGTATGCCCAAAGCCACGGTGGTTAGCAATGCCCCGGCCTGAGTGGCATTGTTAGAACTTTCCGGAGCAATAACGCCCTCGACAGTGCCAGTGCCGAATTTTTCAGGGTGTTTCGAAATCTGCTTGGCCTGGCCGTAAGCCACCCAGATAGACGTTGCGGCACCGATTCCGGGGATGACTCCAATGATGTAGCCAATAACGGTACTTCGGAACCATAAACCCCAGTGCCGGAACACGTCCTTTGCCCCTTCTATCACCTGTGTCATTCCCTTAATTACCGCTCTTGTCTGGGCGATGGTACCACCCTTCGCGGCAAGGTCAATCACCTCAGGCAAGGCAAATAGTCCCAGAATAACAGGCATTATCGGTAGACCATCATAGAGATAGGTGCTGCCGAAGGTAAAACGCTGCATACCCGTTATGGACTGATATCCGATAAAGCTAATAAGCAGCCCCACTCCTCCGCTGATCAGGCCTTTGATCATAGCGCCTGTGCCCAGAACGCCGATAAACGTTAGCCCCATTAGAATAAGGAAAACCATATCGGCGGAGCGCATCGCCATAACCATAGGCAATATCAAGGGCACCATGGCAAAAGCAAGGAATACGGCGAGAATGCCACCCAGCGCGGAGGCGGTGACGGCTGCCCCGAGAGCGCGGCCGGCTTGACCCTTCTTTGTCATAGGATAGCCATCAAGGAGAGTAGCGGCATTGACGGTGGTCCCCGGTACGTTCAGTAGAATGGCAGTTACTGAACCTCCGGTCATGGAGGCGCCAGCAGTCGCCGTAATGAAACCGAGGGCGTATTCTGGCTTCATATCCAGAACGAACGGCAAGAACAAGACCACTAATGTCATGCCGCTTATGCCCGGGATGATACCGAATATTAGCCCCCCAATACCACCGGCGAGCACCCAACCCACGAAGGCCAAATCCGTATAGTTCTGCAAAGCCTGTAGCCAAGCTTCCATTTACTGCCCTCGTCTTTCCTGACCCGTAGAGCGGCACCGGGAATAACAGCCATCCGCGAAACTTGATGATAACTACAGGAACCCCGCTTAGTCCCCCATAAAAGGGGACTAAGCGGTTTCATCTTTGGGAAAGGGGGGCCAAGGGGGATTTTGGCGGTTTCGTCGAGGCTAAAGAAGATTCATATCTTCAATTCTTCCTAGCGATGACTAACTGCACCTCTTTGAAGCGCCTCTCTTATTGGCCCGCATACTGGTCAATTAGCTTGGTAACAGCGTCAAACTGGGCCTTCGGTATGCTGCCCAGGCGAGCTATTATCTTAGCTTCTTCCGCGCCCGTCACCGGCGGTACATAGATTCCGTAGTATCGCGTCATCATCGTCATAAAAGCACTATCGGCAGTGACTTTGTCAAAAGCCGTGCGCAGGAAGGCAACCTTATCCTGAGATACCTCGGGAGGAGTAAAGAAGATGACCCTGACCTTCTGGAGCAACGAGGTATCCAATAATATCTCATCTTCCGGGGAGGGCTTTACGACTTCGGTTATCGCTATTACGTCTTTGAAAAGTGTGCCCCTCTGGCGCTCGATCATGACCAAGGGTGCTTTTTTCACATATCCCTTGTCACCTTCAGCCTTTATGGTTGTCTCGCCGGTCACATAGCCATCAATTTCCCCTCTACCAGCAGCCAGAGACAGCTCTGCAGTTCCCGCGTAGCCAATAACCAGGCGGGCATCCAGGCCGAGAAGTTTTATGAGTACGGCAGTGGCCACCGTTGACCCGGCGGACTTCTCTAAAGAGCCAAACTTCAGGCCCTTCGCCTGTCGCAGGTCTGCGATGGTGTTGTATGGCCTGCCGGCTCCAATAGCAAGGCCGCTGAGTTCATTTGCCACTGACCCAATGTAGCTGAACTTTAAGGCATCATACTGAACGCCGGGGTCTTGCATTAGCCATGGGCCTGCCAGGCCTGAGCGGTATGATGTTGCACCCAATTCGGATCCATCACGCTTTGCGCTAGAGGCCATGGAGTTCGCCATGGCCAAGCCACCAGCACCCGGCTTATTCTCTACCACCATAGCGCCACCGGTGAATGTGGGCCAGAAGCTGGCGAATACTCTGGAGCTATAGTCGACGCCGCCCCCGGGCGCATAGGCAACACCCATCGTGACACGCTTATCTTTATAAAAATCAGCTACGCCGACCGCGGTCGGCGTAGGCGTCGGGGCTGGCACTGTCAGTGTGACTGTCGGGGCTGGGGCTGGTGTTGCCGTTACTGTAGTCGGCGGTGCGGTTACGGTTGCCGTTGCTGTGGTCGGCGGCGCCGTCACGGTCGCCGTTGCGGTCACTGTCGGTGCCGGCGTAGCTTTTGGCGCAGCACAGGCAGCCAGAGAAACACTCAACACAAGTACAATCAAAGCCGCCATCCATTTGTACACTGTAATTCCCTCCTAAGTAAATTATAGTTATCATAATACTCCCCCCCCCCACCTGTCAAGGGTTCTGAGCACCTGTGACCCGCCAGCAAAAGTAATAGCAGGAACCTCGCTGGTGCGTAGCGCAAAGCTGCGCTATGGCGGGAGTAAAGCAAAAAACTACCACCAAAGAGGTGAACGATATTGGCACCCCTGAGTTTTTCAATAGATGCCGGATTTTGGCCTCACAGGTAGCTTTGCATTCTTTATGGTGGAGACGTTAGAATGATGTCGTGATTGGAGCTTTCCTGGGACTGGCAACGGCAGCAGCATATGGAGCCAGTTCTATTGTTGCCCGTGGTGGGGTGCTCCGGGCTAGCCCAACATACGTAGCTAACGTATCTATCTTTACGGGCCCTCCCTTTTTTCTGCTGGCGACCATCGTAACGGGAGACTTATTCAGGCTTGGACAGTCCCCGTGGCAAGTCTATATCTTCTTCGCCCTCTCCGGTGCGACAGAGTTTGCCTTAGGGCGCACGTGGGCCTACAGGTCCGTCCAACTGATCGGCGCCACCCGTTCCAATATTGTCACCAGTCTGAACTTCGTTGTCGTCATAATCCTAGCCGTAGTCATATTGGGGGAAGCTGTTAAGCCGCTCACGTTCGTTGGAATCCTTCTCGCCTTGTCGGGTCCCTTTCTGCTGATTATGAAGGAATCAACAACTTCTCGTGACAACAAATTATTCGGCAGCGCTGGGGAAAAAGTGGACCGCGCAACTTTGTACAAGGGCATTTTGTATGCTGCAGGTGTCACCGTCTTCCGTGGTAGTAGCCCCATATTGGTAAAGTTTAGTCTGGACAACGGAGGGTCACCCGTATTTGGTACTCTGGTAGCTTATCTTGCCGCTTGTGTAATTATTTGTCCCAGTTCATTCTTAGTTGCAGAAAACAGGGCGGCAATACTTAAGACGCGAGGGGTAGCACTACGGCTGGCGGTTCTTTCGGGACTTACCGCGAGCGTAGCGCAGTTGCTAAGGAATTTCGCCCTGACCTACGGGTCAGTAATAGTGGTGAGTCTTGTGATGCGCACGTCACCTTTATGGACACTCCTCTTCGCCTTTGCCTTTATTCGTGAGCATGAGAGCCTTGGCCGCTGGGTGCTTTTGGGCAACAGCTTCCTCGTCATTGGGAGCCTCTTGGCCTTAGTTTCGTAGATACTCACTGTCATAGCCAGTGACACTCAACTGGCGCGAGCTTCGCTTGATGCCCGGGCGAATACGCATTCACCCACGTGCTCGCCACGTGGAACTCCGCATTCGGGCTATTGGATAGAGGGTAAAGCATCAATCAACTAAATACAAATAAAACCCTCAAATGATAAGTTTGACAAAGTGCCCCAATAGTGCTATAAATTATTCTACTTTTCCCTGGGGGAGGAACAAAAAGGAGGAGGGAGTGAATAAATATGGTTAAGAAGGTTGCCTGTCTGGTGTTTTGTCTCGCCTTGCTAACGGGACTGGTGGGTGCGGGCTGTGCCAAGGCAGCAACGCCAAAACCAACGCCCGCCCCGACAGTAACCGTATCGGTGACACCAACTACAACAGTAACGGCTACACCGGCACCGACTACGACTGGCAAATCTGTAGTCTGGAACTACGCTTCTTATCTAGGGCCCACGGCTGGCAGCAGCCAGGTAGCAATCATGCTGGGCAAAGCCTTGGAGGAGCGCACGAATGGACGCTTCAAATTCAACTACAACTGGAGCGGTTCATTACTTGACGCCAAAAGTATTCCTGAGGGCATAAGAACTGGCATAGCTGATATAGGGCTCGTACAAGGAGGCCTCAACGAGGCGAAGTTCCCTCTTTTCACCATTGTGGATTTGCCTATGCTTGTCCCCGCTCAGAATGCGCCGGCAATCAAGACGCAGATGTTTCCTTTCTTAAGCGCCATTCTAACTCATCAGGCGGTCAAGGATGAATTTGGCAAAATGAACATGGAATCAAGCCTGTTGATGCCAGTGATGTCGAGTTACATGAACCTAGCGGGCAGAAAGCCAATAAAAGCGATAGCCGATCTTAAAGGTGTGAAGATAAGAGCACCTAACCCCATTACGGCGACACTTTTCCAAAATCTGGGTGCTGTGCCGGTGACTGTTTCGTACGCTGAAGTCTTCTCCGCTCTGCAATCAAATCTGGTTGATTTCGCACCATCCTACGAATATCTGGTCGAATCGGACAAATACTACCAGGTGGTAGATTATCTGACTCTGGGGTTAAACATGACCCAAAACCAGGCACTTGCCGTCGCGCTAAATCGTGATTCCTTTAATGCTCTGCCAGATGACTTGAAGCAGATACTCAAAGAAGAAGTTCCGAAGGCAACGGAAGGCAGTGTTAACTGGGTGGTGGATATGCAGGTCAAGGGCGAAGAGAAATCTAAGACGCTCTACAAGAATGTTGGTACATTGCCGGCCGAGGAAGTTGCCAAGATTATTGACGCGGGCTTGGCCCTGTGGAACAACTGGAAAGCAGACCGGGACGGCAGGGGGGTCCCCGGGACAGACCTTCTAAAGTTTGCCCAGGCAAAACGAGCTGAGCTTACAAAATAAGAACAGAGAACACATCACGATGATGTGAAGGGTGCAAGGTCCCCTTGCAATTATGTCAGTGAGTCATTTGACACGCGTGGATAGTCGTGACCATGACGGGGTGGCTTGCGTTAGTCCTTGGTTTCTGATGAAGCCGATAGCTTGTCTATCGGCTTCATTTGTTTTTTATCTCGCCACTTGCCGTATTGGGCGGGCGCTCCGCTTGAGTTTGCTGGAATATGAGGGCAAGAAAGTCGGACGGGTTGCGGCACAAGAAAGACAGCCAAGTAGCACCGGTGGATTTGTCACCGCTTGCTGGCAACATGAACTGAAATCAGCTCATCTTCATCAATGTTGGTAGAATCGTCACTATGGCCGGGAAAGCTGCCAGAATCCCCACTATTATCAGGTCCATGACCATGAACGGGAAGCAACCCTTAAATATTTCCTGTACAGGCACCTCAGGAATGACGGAGTTCACCACAAATACCGAATAGCCAATAGGGGGGGTTATGCTGCCCAATTCGCACATTATGATAACAATGATGCCAAACCAGACGGGGTTAAATTCCAGGGAAACTACCAAAGGAAAAAGAACCGGTAGTGTCAGGTACATCATAGCGTATGAGCCGAGGAACATCCCCAAAATGATGTAAAGCACGATTATGGCCGCAAAAATTAGCCATCGGTTCACAACAAGTCCGGCGATGTAATTGACAATGACGCCGGTAGTCCCGCTGATAGACATGAAGTTCATCAGGCCAAGAATACCAATCATCAGCACAAAAATCATCGCGTTAATACGGGCGGTTTCACGGAGTGAGTCCTTCACCATCTTGAAAGTTACGCGCCGCCGAACTAGACAGAAAAGAAAGATGGCGGCCGCTCCGGCGGCACCCGCTTCAGACGGTGTGAATATGCCAAAGTAAAGTCCGCCCAACATCAGTCCCAGTATCATAAAGGCAATTGAAGTACCTTTGAGTGAGGCGAACCTCTCCCGCCAGCTAACTCGGGGCAGTGCTGGCATGATGGCGGGATTACGGATAGCTATGAAATAGGTACCAGCGGCGTAGACGGTGGCCGACAGCAGGCCAGGCAAAACGCCACCGATAAGGAGTGCCCCTATAGACTGCTGCGTAATAATGCCGTAGATGACTATTGTGGCGCTCGGTGGAATGAGGATAGCAAGGCAGCCGGCAGATGCCACCACACCAGTTGCCATGCTGGGTTTGTAGCCAAGGCCGATCATCTTACGGATAAGCAACTTGCCGGCGACGGCATCGGCGGCCGCCGTTGACCCGGTGCAAGCGGCAAAACCCGCGCTGCCCCAGATACAGGCCAAGGCCAGACCCCCAGGCAGGTGGCCAAACCACTTCTGCGCCGCAACGAAAATCTCGTCTGCCAGGCCAGCATTCGAAAGGAAAAGTCCCATCAGGACAAACATCGGGATGACAACATAGCTCCAGGAGGCATTTTGGGTATAAGCGGTCCGCCCCACAAATTCAAACGCTATGTTCCAGTTCTTCAGAACCAGCAAACCAAGAAAGGCGACCAGGAAAGAAGCATAGGCAATACGCATTCCGGCCAGGACTAAGATCAGAAGCAACACAATGCCCAATAGGCCGATTATCTGTGGTTCCATTATGCCCTCTTCGTATCTCTACCCTACTTCTATGCTCGCGCTATCCTTGTTTCGAGTCTCATTGACTATTTGGATAACGAGGCGAATGCAAAGTAAGACGCTGCCCAAAGGCACGCTCAGCAGAAACGGTCCGCTGGGCAGGCGAAGGAAGCCACTAAAATAGAGACGTTCTGCGAAAGCATCCATTGCTCTACCGAAGCTACTCCAACTGACGATAGCGTAAAGGACAAGGGGCAACAAACAATTAAAGATACGAATCCCGTGATAAATGAGGATGTGTCCCTTCCTTTTGACAGCTTGCTCAAAAAGGTCTACACCTACGTTAATATTTGTTCGCTGAATGGAAGCGAGACATAAAAGGACTATTACGGACATTAGCTCCTCTTCGATTTCTGTGACGCCGACAATCGGTGAGTTGAAAACGTATCGGCCGATGATATCAGCTGTGGTTAGAAGCATCATGAACAGGATGAAGGCCATGGCCACGGCTTCTAGGCTATCTTCGATAGTGCCAAAGCGTATTTTGAGTCCTTTCATACCATTCCTAACCTCTGCACTTCAACACCTTCAGTTACTACCACATCCGGGGGACGATCAGATTAACTTGCACAGAACTTGCGACGATTCTCTCTCTCCACTTGCTTAGTTTGGGATATCAATGGCAGTCCGTTCCTTGACCCCGGCAATCCGGTCGGTTAGGATCACATCGTCTCCGGTCATATTCGGATGAACGCTGATATCCGTGAGCAACTGGACCTGATTCTTCGGAGAACGGGGCTTCGCCACATTCAGCAAGTCTCCTTCAAGGTTTCGCCATGCTCTCACGGAAGGCGGCAGTATCATCCTCCGGATCTTGTAACGCAGCCGTGCTGATTTCGCTGGCCGGTCTCACCGATAGTGGTGCGCTCAGGGCTGCCGTGATATCATATGCTCCAGCAGGTTGCGGCTCACATGCAGGTAACGGCTTTCTTGACCGCCAAAGTGAAAAGATAGACTAATATAGCGTTTCCCCTAATGTCTTGTCAAGTCAAAAATGTGGGCTGCAAGCATCAAGTCCTGGCAAGTTTGAATACCACGTAGCATCACGGCAAGCCGCGGGTATCCAGTGGGTTTTCATCAGCGCCTTGCTGGGGAGGTGGTAACTGTGTAATACTACTTCTTCAGATGCACCAGGCCGGCAAAGAACTTTAGCTTGATAATGAGTGGCTGTCCAACCTCAGAAGCGATGCTACAGAACATGTGCTATATTATCCGAGGACGAAAAACCGATAAGGCTTTCAATGAGAACTTGTAAAGGAAATGTGATTTGGAGCCTGTAAGTCTTACCTATGTTGCTATCGCGGCCCTCGCTTGGGCGATTTCCGCGCCAGCAATAGAGTCTGGTATTTACTATGTTGGGACAAGCTGGCGCCACATCTCGTTGGGCCTCTGCCTGGCGTTCGCAATAGGGAGCATATTATTGACTTTTGTGGTCACCAAACCCCTGCTTGTGCCTCCCGTCTTATCCTCTCTCTACCTTATTTTGGCCGGTATTCTTACTTTTCCTCTGGGAACTGGCTGCTACTACATATCCATAAGAATGATTGCGGCTAAGAGAGCGGCGCCATTTGTGTCTTCCAAGCTTTTGTTCTCCGTTCTATTAGGCACCTGGATACTGGGTGAACGGATAATTGTCCACCCGCGTATCTTGATTGGTGCCGCTTTACTGTTGTTAGGTCTGGTTCTGGTAGCTCTCAGTAAGGAAAAAAAGGCGAAAAATGTTTCGGGAGTAAGACACCTGCAGGGCGCGATGCCCTTTCTAGTTGCACTGGGTGCCCCTTTGAGTTGGTCACTCGGCGAGGTCTTTATCAAGCTGGGAACGGCTGATACAAATCCTATCACCGCGACATATTATGCCCTGTTGGCAGGTTTGGCTTCTGCGATATTGATGCTCCTGCCCGCATTATTGTTGATAAAGAGAGGGAAAACAGTTATTAACGGAGCGTCCCCCAAGAAAAGAGGTTATGCCTTCTTTGCACTTCACGGGGTGCTAAGTATGGCAATCGGTTATACCTTCTATTTCAGCGGTATCGCCAAACTCGGAGTTTCACTGGCCGCACTCATAGTGGCTGTTTGGCCGCTTCTGGCTGTGCCCCTGAGCATGTTTGGTGAACGTCTAAGAGGGGTCCCATTATCGAGACGGTCCCTAATTGTTATCCCTGCAGCATTCCTTTGCTTCATTGCAGAGATTCTCATATTGACAGCTCTCTAGTCATTCCTATTCCGAACGTAGCCTCGTGCCAGCGGCTCATGCACATATGCAACTATGTAGCGGAGCAAGAGTGTCCCATATTGCACTACCAGGAGAGCGGTCGGCAGAAGAGCGTTTGGCTTGACAAAGTAACCATTAAGAGGTTATTATGCCGATTATATAATTTCGCCGACAAAGGGGACGAACTTCTGTGCTTCTTAGCAATGCTCCCAGTCATGTTTTCGAGCAGACTGCAACGGGACCAATATCGTTTCGCATTCAAAACCGTTATCTATTTTTAGGAGGTGCTTCAGCCAATGAAGACGTCAATGCTTAGATTGCTTTCTGAAGCGGAAATGAGCACTATCTACGAGAAGAGCCTTTATCTTCTGTCCAACAAAGGTGTGAGAGTCAATTACGAAAAAGGGCTGAACATCTTGAAAAAACTGGGGGCAAATGTTGATTTCAGCAATCGGCAGGTCTGTTTCCCCAGAGAGATAATAGAGAATGCGTTGCGCACCGTGCCGCACTCTGTGACGCTGGCTGATGGAAACAAGAACTCTTATCTCTTGCCACATCCCGAAGGTCTATTCTACACGCGCAGCAGCACAGGGGCTGTATCTTATATCGTCCCGGAGACTAATGCTTACCATGACCTGACTCTGAGTTACACACGAGAATGCGTTCAACTCGTAGACATCCTGTCTGAAATCAATGTTTGTGGTTTGCCTTCACCCAGGGATGTACCGGCACAAACTGCTGATATCCACGCCTTCAAGCTTTTGCTGGAGAATACTTCAAAGCACATCATGGTACAGCCTTACGGCATGCAGAGTCTTGAGTACCTGTTTGAGCTTGCTTTGGCGGTGAGCGGCAGCGAAGCCGAGTTGAAGAAGAGGCCAAGGATACAGGTAATTGGTGGGTCACTGGCGCCGCTAGGCTTTAAGGACTGGAACATGGCGGGAATCCTATTGATATGCCAGTATGGTGTGCCGCTGCTGGCGGGCTGCTTGGCCAGTTCTGGGGGAACTGCGCCGATTACCATCGCCGGCACGGCGCTACTCTCTTCCGTAGTCATATTGGCCATGATTACAATGAGCCAGATGATAAAGCCTGGCACGCCAGTCATCGGGATGCCACTATCATTCAGCATAGATATGCTCAGCGGCCAGGTCGGGCAGTCAACCGTTGAATCATTGCTGAGCACGGCTGCCTGCACACAATTCGTCAAGGAAGTTTTCCGAATACCCGTACACACTTACGGTTTTGGTGCCGATGCGTTCATTCCAGATGGCCAGGGCATGATTGAAAGTTCCCGCATGGCAATGCTAATTGCGGCAGCTGGCGGGGATATCTTGGGCGGCGCCGGGCAGTTGAATGTGGCTAAAGCCATCAGTCCGGTGCAACTAATCATTGATAATAGCCTTACTGCTGCTTTGAAACGACTCAACTCCGGAGTGAAGGTTGATGATGACACCCTGGCTTTTCAGGAGATTCTTGAAGTCGCTCCTGATGGCCACTTCATGGATACCAAACATACCTTGCGACATTGTCACGATGCTCTACGACAAGACCTGTTTCTGCTTCCGCCGCTAGAAATATGGCGGTCAAGTGGTGGAAAAGACCTGCGTGCCCGCGCGATTGAGGAATACCAGGAGCTCAAGAAAAAGCTACAACCCCAGCATTTACCCGAGGAAGTGCAGAAAGAACTGGACAGGATAGTTAGGCGGGCGGATGAGAACTTGGTGAAGTAGCTGAGACTGGACAGCGTTCCATTAGGTTGACAGGAATGCCCAAAAGTGTTAAATTCTCTCATCTTATTCGGAGGGGGTTGACCCATGGATTCTCAAACAGCAGAAGTCTTGGCCAAAATTGACCGAGAAGAGCTAACCAGACTGGCCCTTGACCTCGGCAACATAGACAGCCCCGCAGGACGAGAGAAGGATGTGGCGGATTTTGTCGCCAACTGGTTGCGACGAGAGGGTTTCCCCACCAAGGTTCTTGGCCTGACAGAAGACCGCCCTAATGTGGTGGGAGTATGCGAGGGAACTGGCGGTGGGTATAGTCTCCTGTTCAACAGCCATATGGATGTCGCGGTGTCGCCGGACGAGGTCTGGACGCGACGTGATAGCAATGAGCCAATTTACCGTGGTGCGTGGCAAGAAGGGGACACGCTATACGGGGAAGGCATCGTCAATGATAAGGGTCCCTTGGCCTGCTTTTTGATTGCCGGGAAAGCACTTAAGCAGGCTAAGGCTAGGCTCAAGGGTGACCTGCTACTTACCGCGGTGAGCGGCGAAATATCGTTGGAACCAGTTCCGGACGGGACCGAGGCCCAGCATCTTTATGGCCGGGCAGTAGGGGCACCGTGGCTTGTCACCCACGGTATTATAGCTGATTTTGCCCTGGTGGCTGAGGCTAGCAACTTCGAGCTAGCCTGGGTTGAAGCGGGCGAGGTCTTCACCAAAATCACCGTGGTCGGCGAGAGGTCTATTTATACCCCTTATCTCGCTAGACCGTATCCTGTAGAACGTAACCCCAACGCCATTGTGCGCATGACGAAACTTATCCAGAGACTCGAAGATTGGGCTCTGGACTACGAAAAGAAGCATACCTACATTTGTCCCGGCGGTACGGTAATTCCCAGAGTCGCTATCGGCGCTATTAGAGGCGGAACATTGAGCCGTCTGCCCAGGACGTCAGAGCTTTGCTCGATATACGTTAGCATTATGACTAGCCCCGGCCAGGATGTCCTGGCCCTCAAGGCCGAGCTTGAAGAGCTCCTGCATTCCCTGGAATTGGAGGGGCAAGTAGATATCTTCGTATCGCGGAACGGTTACGAGGCCAAGAATATTGGCCCTCTTATCCAAGCTGTTGAACATTCCCACTTCAGACTCTTCAACGAAAAACCCAGAGTAGGCAGTGGCCCGCTATGTAGCATGTGGCGAGACACCAATGTTTTCAACGAGGTAGGCATTCCCGCCTTGACCTACGGACCAGCGGCGGCAAGTGGCGGCGGCAATTTCCGTATTGGCGTGGATGATTTGCACAAGGCTGCCAGTCTGTATGCGATGATTGCTCTCGAACTGTGTAACCAGGAAAAGTCCAGGCAATAGAAGATGCTAACAGGGTCAGTTCCCGGTGCATTCTTCGTAGTGGCACTTCCTGCTATGATGGAGCTTACACAACATGCGATAGGTGTTTGGCGACTGGAGACCATGCTCGACGAGTATTATGGAGCGAGAGGGTGGGATGTGGCCACTGGCTTGCAAAGAAGAGAAAAGATCGGGGAACTAGAACTTGACTGGATTATTCCAGAGTTGGAGAGAGAAGACGCCATCCGATAGGCTATCCTCAGTCGAGGCGAGCGAGCTACATCTATGGCGAGGCAGTCTTCATAGAATACGTTAGACGTTTCACCCTACCCTGTTGGCCTACAAAGGGCCAAGAATATTCAACAGACCGCCCTGCTCCATCCGCAGATGTATCGAGCTCTTATCTTCAGTGTATAAGCCGGACTCGACAGCTCTGGTGAAGTAAGGTCCAGGCAGCAAATGGAACCTGGACTTTAGTCCCTCCTCAGTATTCCACCTCTCCTTAACATAGCCAATGAAGTCCCCCAACATCGTCGTTCTGGGCAGAATTAGGGGAGCCACGCCGGCCGCCCTTCGAGCCGCATTGTGCCCGGCCACCACGCCCGTTGCTATGACTTCGCCGATGCCGCTAATACCCAGTTTCTCACTAGCCACGAAGAGGTTCTCAATGCCTGGGACATTAAGCGCCGCACCCCTCGGCGAAAGCGCCATAAACGACACGTAAAGGCCCAGTGTCGCGGCGTAAGGAGTAGCGAATATCGCCCGCTCCAGGCCAGGTAGTTTCCTCAGTTCCGATAGCGTCCGGTACCCCGTAGCAATGCTCTTGGCATACGCCCCGGTGTCAACCAGCACTATATGTTCCGCAAAACCCCTGTCAATATTCATGCTGGCGGTGATATTGTCGGTACGCTTGTAATCAACCATCTCCTGCGGCAGTGGCACCGCTACCAAACCTTCGCGCTCCATTTCCTGTCTCAATTCAGGGCTCATACTTTCCTTCAGCAAACTAAAAGAAGCTCCCCTGGGACCAATTGACCCATCAGGCTTTTTCCCCTTTAACTCCTTAACACCGGCCTTGGCTACGATGCTGACTCTGTCACCAAATGACGGGCAACGCATGATGCACATAACACATCCACTGCCGTACCGCTTGCAGTTTCCGGTAGGTCCCACGGCGCCGGTACAATCAAGGAAGACGTCTCCGTTCACCAAGGACTTATCATCCAATGTGACCGCCTGAAGGCGCTGCCCGACCATCCTAACGTCTTTTGCCCGCGACTGCAATCGCACCTCGACACCAATCTCATCCATAAGTTTCTTCAAGACAGGGTCGAGCCTGGTGACGTCGTATATTGTTTTGGTTGCCCCGGGTTTTGGCCAGGGAAATTCCACCTTTTCGTGGAGGGTGCAACTATCAAGCAAGCGAAAGATGTCGTCTCCACCCATCAGCCGTAACTCTTCCCTGACCGGGAAGTACCGCTGGTCCACTCTACCCGCAAGTAGCCCACAGCCTCCGAGAAGCTCCATCCGCTCGAGCAGGGTGACTCGTGCTCCGGCTCTGGCAGCTGACACTGCCGCGGCACAGCCGCTGAGACCACCACCCACAACAACTACTCTATTAGGCATCTCAGGACTCCTTGTCAACTTAGTTTTGAAATCAGCTTTGAAGGCCAGGTCTGCAAATACTGGAAGTAATAACGATGTTACCCTGCGCTTCCCGCATTGTCAAGCAAGCGTCTGTCCGAAAGCGTAGTCCGTGGATTCTCGCTATGTGATTAGCCACATCTTTATAAGAATGGCAATCACAGTAGATTATCAAAAAGCTAAGTTTTAGGTATGATTGTTTGGGGTATTCGGCTATGAGGCTAAGGACAAGCTTATCACCCTCATCCAGTTACACGGTGGGGGACACGGAATTCACGCCAAAGAGAGATACTTGGTAAGACAGGTGCACGAAGCCCTGGTGAGATAGAGCAGATGAGGTATCTTCCAGTTGCTCAAATTGCGGGCGGGTTCTAACCCGCCCCGTGGTAACCAGCCAGTGACAAGGTCACACTTGTTAACTTTGTTGGATTCGAGAAGCATTTCCTCCTCGCGCCCTATCTGCCAAGATTGAATACGCTATGTAAGCCACGGTTAGCCCCCCACTTTTCCTGAGGCGCCCACCTCGACGCCTACCGTTACATACACCTCCCCACCCAAAATAGCGATTGGAAGCTAAGAATTTGCCCGAAATCATCTTCCGTAAAGCCAATCGCTGATTCCGGGGCCATGCCCCTCTCTTGACGAAAGGGAAAAGGCAGAGATATAATCTATAATTGCTAGAACAAGTGTATCATTACTGGTGAAGAGAATGATGAGAATTGCCTGTGTGGTAATCAATAACTTGCCTGTCCAGGTGGAGCTTTGCCATAACCCGGACTGGCGAGGGCAGCCACTTGTAATTGGCGGGTTGCCCTTCGAGGACAAGCCTGTCCTTGATGCTTCACCAGAGGCGGCTGCCTCCGGTGTTGCCCGTGTCATGTCACTGCGCCAGGCTTATGCTCTTTGTCCCGAAGCGAAGTTCTTGCCAGCGGACGGGAAGCGGTATGAGCAGGCTTATGAGGAAGTGCTCAGCGTCCTGGAAAACTTCAGCCCCATAATAGATGCCGAGAAGCCCGGCTGTGCCTGTCTTGATGTCGCCGGAGTCCAAAATGAAGCGGTACTGACCCGTGACATGGTATCCAGAATACGTGCTGATACCCGATTGGATGCCACTGCCGGCATAAGCGGCGGCAAGTTCTTCGCTCATGCGGCAGCCCTGGTAGCCACGCCGGAAGCTTCAGTTATCCTGGCACCGGGAAGAGAGCGGGACTTCATCGCTTCTTTCTCGATAGATTTATTGCCTTGCTCCGATGAGGCCAAAGAGCGGCTGCGTTTCCTGGGCATCCGTTTTATCAGCCAGCTTTCCCGGTTCCCACGGGAAATGCTCGTCACCCAGTTCGGCAGCGAAGGCATGACCCTTCACAACCTGTCGCACGGGATTGACCCTACTCCGCTCATTCCCCGGAAGAAGCCTCAGATTGTAGAGGATACCATCGAGTTTGACCCGCCGATAGACAGCTACCTGGATATATTGCGGGCAGGTGACGCCGTGCTGGGAAAGCTTCTTGCTGACGTGAAAGCGCATGGCAAGCTCTGCCGTGAAATCACGGTCAGATTGAGCTTTGCGTCCGGGACACAAGAAGCGCAAAGGCTGCCCTTGAAAGAGGCTACTATTGCCAGCGATGTCATCGTGAGACGCCTGGAAACCTGGCTGGAGAGCCGAGAATTTCCGGCACCAGTATCAGGTATGACCATCTCCCTCTGGCTCACGAAGGAGCCTGGCAAGCATCCTACTTTGTGGCCTCACGAAAGAGTCAGGCGTGAGCTTGACCGGCTGACCGGCGAGCTAAAGCTAAGATTTGGCTATCAGCCACTCAAACAGATAGTCATAAAGGACCCGACGGCCTTCATCCCGGAGCGCCGTTTTGCCCTGAAAGATGCCAGTGAGCGGGAGGCGGTAGAATGACCGGACAAACAGGCAGTCTGCCAGAAATAGAGGTCAAAACAGATAGTGACGGTAAGCCGCTCAACCTCAAGCGGAATGGCCGTATGCACCGGGTGCTCAGTATCTATGAGCACTGGCGGATAGCCGATGGCTGGTGGGCTGAAGAAATACGGCGCGACTATTTCAGAGTTGAGACAGCGCAAGGGCTGGTCTATGACATCTACCATGACCTGGTAGCCGGCAGGTGGTATCTGAGCAAGCTGCGGGACTGAGCCCATGGACTACATCGAGCTGCATTGCCACTCTCATTTCTCCCTGCTGGACGGGGCCTCGCCGCCGGAGGAGCTGGTCGCCCGGGCTAAAGAGCTTGATATGCCGGCCCTGGCGCTGACCGACCACAATGGCTTATATGGTGCCATTGACTTCCATAAGTCAGCCCGCAAACTGGGGGTTAAGCCAGTCATTGGAGTTGAGCTTACCCTCAGCGGCGGACATCACATCACCCTGCTGGCGAGAAACAACCAGGGCTATGCCAACCTGTGCCGCATCATAACAAAGGCACAGCTAGACCACAGCAAAGGCAGCCCGGCCACCGACCTGGCAATACTGGGCAAGCATGCGGACGGCCTCATCTGCCTGTCTGGCTGCCGGAAAGGGGAAATCCCCAGCCTGCTTTTTGCCAGCAAGAAGGAG
Source organism: Chloroflexota bacterium (assembly GCA_016210585.1). Lineage (GTDB taxonomy): Bacteria > Chloroflexota > Dehalococcoidia > Dehalococcoidales > JAFGLR01 > JACQTX01. The sequence continues at coordinate 16,627 of JACQTX010000204.1, read as the reverse complement.
CAGGCACAGATGGCGGTCAGAAAATACCTGAGCATCTTCGGCGACAACTTCTTCATTGAATTGCAGAACAACCTGTGTCCCGGGGACACCCCGCTCTGCCGGCAACTGGTAGATTTAGCGGACACCATGGGCGTAAGATACGTTGCCACCAATAATGTGGACTACACTACCCCAGACAGGCACCGCCTGCATGACATCCTGGTCTGCATCAAAAACCGCACTACTCTCGATAAATCGGGGCATGTGCGCCGCCCCAACGCCGAGTTTTACCTCAAGCCTGCTGCGGAAATGGCTTCTCTATTCAAAGAACACCCGCAGGCACTGGAAAACACCCTGCGTATTGCCAGTGAGTGTAACGTTGACCTCAACTTTGCCGCCTACCGTTTCCCTGAGTTCCCGCTGTCCGCTGGTGAGACCGCCGATAGCTATCTGGCCGGGCTGTGCTGGCAGAAGGCGAAAGAGCGCTATGGCGACCTCTCCGAAAAGGTAAGAAGCCAGGTGAGCTATGAGCTTGACCTCATCCGCAAGCTCGGCCTCTCCGGCTATTTCCTGATTGTCTGGGACATCATGGACTATGCCCGCAGGAACGGTATCCCGGCACAGGGTAGAGGCTCGGCGGCAAACTCCATTATTGCCTACGTCCTGGGCATAACCAGGGTTGACCCTATCCGGAATAAGCTATTTGTCGGCCGGTTCATCAACGAGGAGATGTCGGCCATCCCGGATATAGATATTGACGTTTCCACCAACCACCGTGAAAAGCTCATCCAGTATGTCTATCAAAAATATGGTGAAGAGCATACGGCCATGGTCTGCACCTATATCACCTTCCAGGCCCGTAACGCTATACGGGAAGTGGGCAAGGTACTGGGCATGCCGGCCGCCATCCTCGACCAGATGGCCAAGACTGTCGGGGCTTACAGCGCCCGGGAGATAGGTGACGACCTGGGCAGCCTGGAAAAGTTTCGCCCTTACGTCACCACCTTACCCTGGCAATATTTCCTCTCTTTCTGCAAGGAGATAGCTAACTTTCCCCGTCATCTCTCCATTCATGTCGGCGGCATGATAATCGCCTCCTGTCCCCTTTGCGATATTGTGCCCCTGGAGCGAGCGAGCATGCCGGGACGGGTAGTCTGCCAATGGGACAAGGACGGCGTAGAAAAGGCCGGGCTGGTCAAGGTGGACATCCTCGGCCTCCGTATGCTCTCGCTCATTGACGAGGCGGTCAACCTGGTTAAGCAGGGGCATAATGCCGGTTTCGACCTGTCCCGAATTCCGCTTGATGACGGCCAGGTCTATGACATGATTTGCCGCGGCGACACGCTGGGCGTCTTCCAGGTGGAAAGCCGTGCCCAGATACAGACTTTACCCCGCACCAGGCCACGCTCCATAGAGGACCTGACCGTAGAAGTAGCTATCATCCGTCCCGGCCCGCTACAGGGCAACATGGTACATCCCTATATTAACCGACGGCAGGGCAAGGAAAAGGTCACCTACCCGCATAGAATCTTGAAGCCCATCCTGGAGGAAACGCTGGGTGTGATTCTGTTCCAGGAGCAGGTCTTGCAAGCCGCCATCGCCGTGGCCGGTTTCAGTCCCGGTGAAGCGGACTCTTTAAGGCGGGCAATGAGCCACAAGCGCTCCCGGCAGGCTATAGAAGACATGCGGCAGCGCTTCCTGGAAGGGGCGCAGCGAAACAATATAGGTGAGGACGTGGCGACCAGGGTATTCGATACCCTCAAAGGCTTTGCCGAGTACGGCTTCTGCAAGAGCCATGCTGCCAGCTTTGCCCTGCTGGCCTACGAGTCGGCCTGGCTGAAGTATTACTATCCCGCCGAGTTCTATGCGGCATTGTTGAACAACCAGCCGATGGGCTTCTACACGCCGGAGGTTATCGTGGGGGATGCCAAACGTCACGGCGTGCCAGTGCTGCCTGTGGACATCAACCACAGCCAGGGCAGGTGCACGGTAGAGAGGAGTAAGCTCCGCCTCGGCTTTTGCTATGTTAAGGAAATGGGTGAGACGGCGATAGACGACATGGAGCAGGCAAGAGGAGCAGCCTCCTTCCTTTCCTTAGAAGATTTCTACCGCCGGACCCGGCTGGGCCGGGCAGAAATAGAAAACCTTATCCTGGCCGGGGCGATGGATAGCTTCAATGTCCCCCGCCGCCAGTTGCTCTGGGAGTTGGGGGAGCTGGAGCAGGCCGGGCGCGATACCCTGGCCCTGGAATACCACACCTATCAGGTGCCCCTGCCGGGCATGACCGATTGGGAAAAGCTGGCTGCCGAGTATAGTGTCCAGGGGCTTTCCGCTCGCCTTCACCCCATGCAGCTAATCAGAAGCACCATCTCCGGAGATGGTATCCTGACCGGCGCCAGAGTCATGGCGTTATCATCTGGCACCAGAGTTAAGACAGCGGGCTACGTAGTCTGCCGCCAGGCCCCGGCGACGGCCAAAGGTCATGTCTTCCTCACCATCGAAGATGAGACCGGTCTGCTTAACATTGTCCTCAGACCGGATGTCTACCAAAAATACCGTTACATCGTCCGCACGGAGCCGTTGCTTGTTATCGAAGGGGTGCTGCAGAAAAAGGAGGGTATCAGCAACATCATAGCCAAACAGGTCATACCCTTGCAAGAGCACGCCACCGCCGCCTCTGCCGCACCGAGGGCCAGGAATTTCTGCTAGCCAGTCCGCGCCGCAAACTGCTACAATGCGGTATAACAGGCGGACTGGTGGTGAAGATGGGCAAAGACATACAGAAGCTACTTGCCGACTTGAACCCCCGACAGCGGGAAGCGGTCACCTATGGCAACGGGCCGTTACTCATTGTAGCCGGGGCCGGCACTGGGAAAACACGCACACTCGCTTACCGTGTCGCCTACCTCATTGCCCAGGGAGTCCCGCCGGAACGTATCCTGCTGATCACGTTCACCCGGCGTGCTGCCGAAGAGATGCTGAAGCGGGCAACATCTCCGGCTGCTTCAGACGATTCCCTGGCCCGGCATGTCTGGGGCGGCACCTTCCATGCCACGGCCAACCGGCTTCTCCGGATATACGCCCAATCCGCCGGCCTTTCGCCCGATTTCACCATCCTTGACCGCACCGACGCTGAGGACTGCCTCAATGTCGTCCGCAACAATCTCTCCTTTTCGACCAAAGACAAGCGCTTCCCGCGCAAGAGCACCTGCCTGGACATCTACTCCCGCCGCGTCAATGGCAACGAAGAGCTTGAGGCTATCCTCCGCCGTGACTTCCCCTGGTGCCTCATGTGGCAGGACGAACTCAACCAGCTTTTCCGGGAATACGTCCAGCGCAAACAACAGCAAAATATCCTGGACTACGACGACCTCCTCCTCTACTGGTATTACCTGCTCCAGGAAGAAGCCCTCGCCCGCAGTATCGGCAGCCGTTTCGACCATATCCTCGTGGATGAATACCAGGATACCAACCCGATACAGTCGGGGATTCTGCTGGGCATGCGCCGGTTCAACAATAGCATCACCGTGGTCGGCGATGATGCCCAGAGTATCTACAGCTTTCGTTCCGCAACAATACGCAACATGCTCGACTTCCCCATCCAATTTCCCGGCACGAGGGTCGTGACGCTGGAACAGAACTACCGCTCGCTCCGGCCTATACTGGAGACCACCAACCGCGTCATCGGCCAGGCCCGCGAGCGCTACTCAAAGGAGCTGTGGTCGAAGCGCGACGGCGGCCAACGGCCCCATCTCATTACCTGTCCGGATGAGACCCGTCAAGACGAAACGGTCATCCGTCAGGTGCTCGAGCACTACGAGCAGGGCATACCACTGCGCAAACAGGCCGTGCTTTTCCGGGCTGCCTCACACTCCCAGTCTCTGGAGCTGGCCCTGGTGCGCCACAATATCCCCTTTCACAAGTATGGCGGCCTCCGCTTCCTGGAAGCCGCCCATGTGAAAGACCTTATCAGTTTCCTGCGGATTAGCGAAAACCCCCGGGATGAAATGGCCTGGTTTCGCGTCCTGCAGCTGTTACGAGGGGTGGGACCGGTAACAGCGGGGGCGGCATTCCAGCATGTCCTGGCCAATCATGGCACACAGTCATCGCTGGCCACGTTCAAAGCACCGCCGGCAGCACAAGAGGAGATGGCGGGGCTGGCCTCGCTCATGGGCGACCTGCAGAGCATGGCAGATGATAGACCCTCGGCACAGGTCGAAAGGATAGGCGAGTTCTACCTGCCGTTGCTGGAACGGAATTACGAGGATCCCGGACCGCGGGCGAACGACATCGAGCACCTCGGCGAGCTTGCCCGGCGCTACGACTCACGCCGGCAGTTTCTGGCCGAGCTGATTCTCGACCCGCCGGTTTCCACCGGAGACCTGGCCGGGCCCCCGAGCCGCGATGAAGACTGGCTGGTGCTGTCAACCATCCATTCGGCCAAAGGATTGGAATGGGACGTTGTCTATCTCATCCATGCCGCCGATGGGTGCCTCCCGTCTGACATGGCCACCGGCGACAATGGCCAGGTTGAAGAAGAGCTTCGGTTGACTTACGTGGCCATGACGCGTGCCCGTGACTTCCTGTATGTCCTCTGGCCGCTCCGCTACTACCACAAGTCACGGGGACTCACGGATAACCACAGCTACGCCCAGTGCTGCCGGTTCTTCACGCCGGACGTGACAGCGACAATGGACGCGGTGGTAGCCGGAGATGGCCACCGCAATGCAGACGAGGTAGCAGATAATGTGCCTCCCGGCCGAATCGCCGATAGAATCCGCCAGATGTGGCGCTGAAGACATAACATGGGTGAAATCCTGGTAGGGATAACCTCATGGACTGAGCCGACGCTGATTGCCAGCGGCCGATTCTACCCGCCCTCGGCAACTTCGGCCGAGGAACGGCTGCGCTACTACGCTAGCCAGTTTCCGATAGTGGAAGTGGACAGCACCTACTATGCTTTGCCCAGCGAGAAGACCAGCGGGTTATGGGTAGACAGGACTCCAGACAGTTTTATGTTCGACATCAAAGCCTTCCGCCTGCTCACGCAGCACCCCACGCCTCAGCAGGCGCTGCCCAAAGACCTCAGGGAAGCCTTACCAGCCAATTTGAAAGCTAAGAAGAACCTGTACCAGCGCGATTTCCCTTCGGGCCTTTTGGACGAAATCTGGCGCCGCTTCGAGCGGGCCCTGCTGCCGCTGGACAGCGCCGGCAAGCTAGGCGTAGTCCTGTTCCAGTTTCCGCCCTGGTTTTCCCCGGGGAATGAGCCGAGGGACTATATTCTCGAATGCCAGCGAAGACTGCCGCAATACCGGATTGCCGTTGAGTTCCGGCACAGCTCCTGGGTGAATGAGAAGAATGCGGAACGAACGATGACATTTCTCCGTGAAAACAAACTGCCGTTTGTCTGTGTGGATGAGCCGCAGGGGTTTAAGTCAAGTGTGCCGCCCGTTGTGGAAGTAACCTCTGATATTGCGTTAGTGCGCTTCCACGGCCGGAACACGGAGGCCTGGGAGAAGGCGGGCATTACTACGGCCGAACGCTTCAACTACCTTTACAGTGAAGACGAGTTGAAGGAGTGGGTGTCCCCAATCCACAAGCTGGCCGTCAGCGTCGGACAAGTGCACGTGCTTTTCAACAACTGCTATGCTGACAAGGCCGTAGTAAACGCCCGCCAAATGCGCCTGGCATTGGAATGATAATGACAGCATCACGCCTGGTTAGCCTTTTCCGATGAGTGGCTGTGCAGCAGTTCGGTTACCGCAACTCACTCATTAGCTGTCTGAAGCTGGGGAAGCGCAGCTTGCCGTCGCCACCCCGCTCAAGGAACCGGACTTCGCACTGAACAATCGGCCTGGTCCACAGCTTGACTGGCCGTCCCACATCCACGTGCTCGAAGGGACAGTCTCCCCTCAGAGCATCGAAGTATGCGGACAGCTCTCTGAGTTGTTGCTGGTCAAAGCCAGTGCCGACGTTGCCGGCATAGACCCATTTGCCGTCTCTCAGTTCTCCCAGTATGAGTGAGCCAAAGGTGGCCTTGCGGTCATTCTCGCCCTCGGTCAGCCCGCAGACATAGAAAGTGCCTTCGTGGAAGTTCTTGATTTTGAGCCACCAGTTCACCCGCTTTCCTTCTACGTAGGGCGCTGACTTCAGCTTCGCCATAATACCTTCCTGACGGCGACTTTGGACTTCGCGAAACAAGGCTACCCCTTCACCATCCCGCCAGGGCAGGGTCAGTCCATACTCGCTTTCCTTCATCACCGTGGCCAGGGTTTCCTTGCGGGCTGTCTGAGCAAGGGGCATCGTGCTTCTGCCGCCGATATTCAGGATGTCAAAGGCAAAGAAGCGGGCCGGGTAGAGCTTTGCGGCCACCCTGATGTCCAGGGCTTTAGTCCTGTGAATACGGTGCTGAACTTGGTTGAAAGTGGCACAAGTAATCTCTCCATCCAGGATGCAGGGCTGCACCGCCTGCCGGTGTAGTTCCTGCAATTCGGGGAATTGGGCCGCAATATCCTGCCCACTTCTCGCCTGCAGTCGGGTCTTCCTGTCCAGGTAGGCGACGCACCTTACCCCGTCCAGCTTCAGTTCAAAGAGCCAATCCTTGTGGGCAAACGGTTCACTGGCTGTCTGGGCCAGCATTGGTTTAATCGTTTTCATTACCTTCCATTCGACTGGAATTCAGTCACGGATAGCCACCTTATGCCTGAACCTGAAATCGCTCTCAGGCCCAGCGCATTGAGCGGCTATCACCGCTTCGCTTCTACCAGCTTCAAGCTGGCAAGTAAGGCATCCGCCACATCGGATACCGGGAACTGGGCTTCCTGAGCAACTGGCAAGGCTTCACCGGCAATCTTGGCCTCAATCAGCTTCTCCAGCGCCTGGCGGTATTCATCGTGGTACCTGGCCAGCTCAAACTGGGGGGCGGCCATGGCTTTGACCAGGGATATGGCCAGCTCCAGCTCCTTGCTGCTGATGGGATACTCCGGTGGCTTGAGGTCGAAGCATTCCTTCAGCTCATCGGCATAGCGTAGTGTCTGCAGCAGCATTACCCCCTGGTAGGGGCGGACAACGGACAGCCGTTCCCTTTCGCGATAGCAGAGCTTGGCGACTGCCGCCAGTTTCGCCTCTGCCATCGCCATGACAAAGAGCCGGTAGGCTTTGTAGCCCCCTTCATCCGAGGCCAGGAAGTAGGGCTTGTCGTAGCACCTGAGGTCTATCTGGCGATCATCCACAAACTCCACCACCTCGATCGTCTTCACCGATTTGAGGGGCAGGCTCTGGAAGTCAGATTCAGACAAAGGCACATAGCTGTCGCCCACCTCGTAGCCTTTGGTAATGTCGGCAGTGGCCAGCATCTTCTGGCAGGTGCCGCAATACCTGGGCATGGAGATACGGTGGCCGCAGTCCTTATGATACTGGTGCAGGCTGATGTCCGTGTCCTCGGTTGCCGAGTAGAGCTTGGCAGGGATAGCCACCATGCCAAAGGCGATAGCTCCTTTCCAGATACTTCTTCTAGCCATCTATTTTTCACCTCCTCTCCGTTCAATCTTCGGAGCACGTGCTCCCCTTTTTGCGCGCAGCTAGTCCTTCATATCACCCCCTTCTGCCTGGTTTTCCGGTCTTTTTCCCGGTCCGACCTCATCCAATCGCGTCTCTTTTGGAGCCTTCAGCTTTGCCGGCTTTACAATCGGGTACAGGTTCATGTAGCCGTCATCGCCCTCAATTTCGGTCTCGATATCAATCATCCTGTGGCAATGGGGGCACTCCAGTTGGTCTTGGTAAGCCATCCCATCTCCTTTCCGGGTACGGGTAACTCGATTCGAGCCACCTGGCCTCTACACTTCCGGCAGACCGAACGCCCTCTTAATGGCTTCTTCCAGCTGCAGGCGATACTTCTCATCGGGAGGGCTTCGCCAACCCACCACCGTGCCATCAAGGCCTATGGCGACCGCTCCCCAGACCTCGCAGGCATCCTGGACGGTGTACCAGCTTCCCGATGTTGCCGTTGGTATGGCCGTAACGGTGAAGCGGTGTCCTTCCACTTCAATATCTGCCTGAAGAAGCTCAACTCGTTCGGGCATCTTGAACCTCCTTTCTCGGGCATGGTGAGCACTGTAGATTTGAACAGTTACCACAGTCGCAAGGCTCAACGGGTCAATATTCGTCAGGGAAGAGGATAGTTGTCGCGCTCCGGTCAGCCTCGGTGATTATCCAGATGGTCGCATTGCCATTTCTTGGAAAGCGGTCGTCGTTGTAGGCTGATAGCAACCGATTCCCTTGTTTGAGCGCCTGGTCGTTGGTCTGCTTATCCTCGTCATCCACGTCTCCCCAGTCGCCTTTGACGTGGCGGTTGAGGGACTTCTGGATGAACCTGGCAAAGTCCGGGTTCTGGCACGCCAGATCGTAAACTCCCCTCGTAGCCACAATCTGTCCGGTGGGGAAAACAGCATTGATTACCAATAGTGCGTCCATTACTACTTCTCCTATCAAACCCATACTGGGAGAAAAACATGCTGGCTGCAATGGCGTCTCTTCCCCAGGCGCGGTGGGGGCCGGGTCTGAACCACCCGGCCCCCACCTGGCTACCACTGGACAAAGATAGGCATCATCACCACCACTGGGGATGTGCCGTGCCGGAAGAGGACAGGGGCTTTCTCGCTGATGACAGACATGGTTACCAGGCCCTCTCGGCCACGGAGGTAGTCCAGCAGGTAGCTCACGTTCAGGGCTACCCTACCGTCGCCACCTTCGCTCGTCACCGGGAAGCTGACTTCAACCTGACCCTTCTCACTGCTCCGGCCGGAGACGGACAGGGCGGCGCCGGACCAGGCAAGGCGGACAATTCCTGAGTTCTCTCTGGCCATGTCCTGGACACGGCGCACCGCCCGCTCGAAGTCCGGGGCTAGCATACGCACCTTGAGCGCAGCTTCCTGCTGGATAAACTGCTTGAAATTGGGTGAGGCGCCCTCGATGAGCCTGGTGGTGAGGGTTACTCGCCCGAAGCGTACCTGGAGCATGGTCTTGTTGAGGGTAAGCTCCAGCCGGCGCTTGAGCAGCCGGGCCGGGAAACCATCCAATGGTGCCCCCGGGACCTTTCGCCACAGGTGTCCCAGGATAGTGACTGCACTAGCAGGAATGACCGCCCCCTCGACACCATCCACCGGGGACACGGCTATAGGCAAGGTCTGGAAGGCCAATCTGAAGCCGTCTCCGGCAGCTACCTCTGTGGTTTCACCCAGGGTAAGGTGCACCCCGGTCAGCACAAGCCGGTCCTTCGCGGTGGCACAGTACGCCAGCATCGCTGAAAGCGCCGGCACCAGTGTCTCCCCATCCACAGCCTGCGCTTCTCCTGTCTTAACCTCCAGCAGCGGCGGGTAATCGGCAGGCTTGGGTACCTCATAGGTAGCCTGGCCGCCGTCCCAAGAAAACCCCAGGCTCTTACCCTTCTGCTCAATGGTGAGCACCTCACTGCCCGGCACGTATTTGAGCAGTTTGGCCACCAGTTCCTGCGGGAGAAGGCATTCGCATTCGACTTCGGGAAGCTCCAGGGCAACGGCCACCTCGAGGTCGGTGGCTGCCGCCCGGCCGTTCCTTAACAGGACATTGCCCAGCACATCGAGAGAAGTTTTCCTGGGGACGACCGGGTGAAGGAGCTCCAGGGCCTCCCTGAGCCTATCTACTCGTATTTGCATCTTTGTCACCTCCTTTCAATGTATTTTCATAGAAACCCTGTCGACCTCAGGGCAGGCAATTATCTGTATCAGAACATTCTGGGCAGGCTGGAAGTCGCCGTCTCCCGCCTGGATGAATGCCCCGACTGTCCTGAGGACGGTGCTGGCGCTGGTGTTGGCGGTGACAGCACTGTCTCGCATTTCGGGTAGCGCTGGTTCGCTTCCCACCGCCGGCGGGCATTCTCTACTAGGCCGGGAATGTTTTGCAGGACTGCCGGCAGGTCGCCCTCGACACGGGCAAAGACGGGGTCACAGCCGAGTGTCTGGACGCCTACCGATGCTGTGTTGCCTTTGAGGGCAATGACAATCTTGGTCTCCTCGCTCATCTTGTGCCTCCTCCTTTCTGAATTATTTTTTGCTTCTTAATGCCCAGTATTCTCGTAACTGCACCAGGCGTGGCCGGGACGGAATGAAGCGTTCCTTCGGCCAGGTCAAGGTATAGTTGCATCCAGGGGCAGGTGCCCTCAATAAGCCTCCTCACCACCTCCAGCACCACGGCCGCCATGGCCAGGTTCATGGTCGGCCCTTGCTCAGCGATTTGGACACAGCTGGGCTCCTGGGATGGTGCCTGTGCCAGCAGCTCCGGCCTCTGCAGCGTGGGCAAGGGCATGGCGTAGCAAACATCCTTCTCAAAAATGGCCCTGTCGGCATTGCCGATGAGTATCTGCCCGTAGTTTTCCCCGTTGCCGGCATCAACCCACCAGTTCGGCCTGGAAACATAGCCCTGATTAATCAGCCCAATAGTCGAAAAGCCCTTCAGCCTGGCGGCTATGTCCCGGCGGGCCAGGCCGTTGTCCACGCCACCGATAACTATACCCGGTAGTGCCAGCTCAACCATGCCAACAGGGAGAGCCGCGTAGGCCACCGTGCGTCCGTGTTTCCGGGCCAGTCTCCTGGCCAAAGCCTCACTCTTGAACCGCCCCAGGTCTTCTCGGGTGAAGTTCTGGCGAGTGAGGTTTTCTTCCTCCACCCGGTCGTGGTCTATGAGGGCCAGGCCGGCATGTCGGGGCAGCAGGCGACAGAGGCCCTCGGCCACAAAGCCGCCCGTGCCGCCGCACCCGACTACCGTCACCGTGAAGTGGCGCTGTGTGAAGCTGTTGTCCAATCTGTGCATCGCACCCTTAACTAGGCGAAGACGTCATCAAATTCCACAGGAGAGAAATAGCCGTAGACGCCCACTCGCATTTCTCTTTCCGGCACCAGGGTATCCAGTCTGCCTACCACCATATAGAGGCGCAGTCCCCGCTCGTCTCTGTTATCGGTGCTGCTGAAGAAGGCGCTCATACCGGCATGGCTGTGGATGTCCACCACGGTGTTGGGCATCACTTCGTATTGCACGCCACCGGAGCTGCCCTCCTGCGGCGGCATTCTCAGGCGGTATTCGCCTTCCCACGTAATGGCCAGGTAGCGCTCGTGGCAGCTATCGGCGAATAGGACAGAGAGGGCGAGGTCATACAGGTGACGTGGTATCTTGCCTTTGGGAAGCACCATCTTCTCCGCGAGGAGGGCAAGTCCTCTTACCTGCGCCCACGCAATGCTGACCGTGGCTGCCAGAAGACTGCTCCTGGCCCGGACAAAAAGCCCGTTCCCGGCCAGGATGTAGTCATAGAAAAGACCCGGCTCGCCGTCCAGGTTTGTCCCTCTATTCAAGAGGTAACCGACCGGTCTCATTTCATGATGTCCTCTACCTTGCCGAAGGGCACCAGGTCTCCCAGCGGGTATCTATTATGGCCGTCCAGCTCTGCCCACAGCTTGAGCAGGTCATTGGGGTATTTCTGCGACCGACCCATATAGTCGGCGGCAGGGGTGAAGAAGCTGGCAAAGAAGGACTCCGGTATTTCCCCGGTGGCACCGGGATACTTATGCGTGCCAGGACAGGTCCGGCCGTCGCTGAACACGTTGAACAGGGGAGCGTGGTAGACGGTATCTTCAAGTCTGGCTGGCCTCTTCTTAGCGGCATAAACACGCGGCGGTCTCCCTGGCGAGCAGAGGAAGATGAGGCCGGGCATGGGCAACTTGAGCCGCCGCGGAGGCCGGAAAGGCTCCGTCTGCAGGGCAACAGGCCATATCTTCGGCGGCCGCCACAGGGCGATCTCTACCCCTTCCCTGCCCTGGCCCCACCAGAGCGTGTTTTCGGGCAAAAGCCCCGACCTGAGTGGCACTTCCCTCAGCAAAGCCAGTGCGACATCGCGTGCCGACACCATCCGGGTGGCAATAACGCCCGCCTCCACCAGGTAGAGCATGACCGCATCCTGGTAGAAGTCCAGGCGTGCCTTGAGCTCGTCGGCGGGCACCTCCAGGGATTCCGGCAACGCCCACTTGTAGCCCGCCGGATCGTGTGTCAGTGTGTCAATCTTACTCTTAGCGATAGCTTCATTCATTTTCTTGCCTGCCATGTGTGAACTCCAGAAGCTCGCGAAAATGTGCCGGTGGGTCTTCTTCAAGCCATGCCACCAGGTTGTCGATTTCCTCCTGCATAGCTTCCGCTTGCTGCCACTCTCTGGTGAGGTTGGCCACTGTTCCGTCGTCCCAGTTCGGAAGCTCGTCGCTCCACAGGTTCGCATCGTCAGTGTCGAGGAAGAAATTGCCTGTGTCGTGCCAAACAATGTCAGCCCAGTGGGCCAGTGCCCTGTGTTCTGTATTGCCCAGCAGATAGCGAAGTTCGCCCGGGCTGAAACCATGCTCGGGAACTTGTTCCATAAGGCTTACCGGAATGTACTCCTGGCAGGCCTCAGCCAGGGGGAGGCGTGCCTCCCCGGCACAGGGACTCTCGACAAGATAGGTCATAAGCTGAAAGCCACTCCGCCAGTCCGAGACGATAGCATGATAATCCTGGTCAGAGAGACCCAGGGGAATGACCGGTATGTCCCGGGTGAGGTCGCCATAGCTTTCTGCATCGCCCATTTCCAGGTAGTCCTGCAGGGGAAAGTAGCGGTCGCGAAAGTGGCTGGCGAAGGCAGCTATCTGACGGGCCGGGGTAGCCTCCCGGAGGATATCTGGCTCTCGCTCCGGCAGGAACTCCCTCACCAGGCTCACGAAGTCTTCATACTCCTCCGCTTCGGCCACGCGTGCTATCAGGGTGCTCAAAGAAGGTGGGCCGAGCGAGAGCAGCCTGCGTGCGAGAACAAGGAGCGGCCCGTCCCTTTCAGACACGGCACTGTCCTCCGCTACCTGATGATTAGCCAGTGTCCCGTGTCACTCCTGTCTACGACATTCACCTCTCCCTGCGGACTCAGCACCATGATGCCTTTTTTGCCGGTGTGCGTGTGCCGCCAGGAGATGCTGTATTGCTTGCCATCAAGGGTCACCATGACGGCGTCAGTAAGGACTGTCACAGTCTCAGTCAGGATTTGTTTGTCCATATTCATTTCCGCTTCCCTTTCCATACAAATCTTGGGCGAGCCTCAGGAGTGGATTATCTCTCTCAGACAGTGCACCGCCTCCCTGGTGGCCTGCACATAGGCCTGTGCTTCGCCAATAGCCTCTGCCATCTCAAGGCGATAGAATGCGACCCGCTGAAGGTCGAGAGAGCCGTCCTCTCCGGTTATCCCCCAGGCCATTTCGATGAGGCGAAGCCGCATCTCAGGCACCTGTCTCAGCGCCCTGAGGACGGAATCTGTATCCAATTTCCGACTCCTGCCTTTAGCTGTCTTTACCTCTCGAGAAGCCTGGCTAAGTCCCTGACCTCAGTGTCATACTCGGTCTTGAGGGTGCCGAGGTAGTAGCCGAGCAGGATCAGCTCCGGAACACTAGCGCTGCCGCTGATTAGCTCGTTGAGCGTGAGCCAGTTCTGCCAGAGACGAGTCAGCTTCGCTTCGTCTCGGGATGCCAGGAACTCGGCACACCTAGTGCCTGTCCGGTCTAACGTCTCATCGGAGAAGTCAACTTCCAAGACTTCACGGATAATGTCGGTTATCTTCACCTGTCCACCCCCTCAACCAGGGGCTAGCTCCCCTTTGTACCCACTCGTCTGACCAGCTCGTAGAGGGTGTCTTCGCCCCTCTGGTGTTCCCGCACCTCGGCGTTGGCGAGCTCGGGGAAGAAATCGGTCATCATCCGCCTTACCTCTTCCGCGCTCAAGGTGGGGTCCGGGTCGGGAAACTCCCGTCCGTCATAGACAAATACCCTGGCCATGTAGTTCCTCCTTTCTCTTAGCCATCACAAGTCATGTGTCTTTCGTTTTCTGCAGCTCTTAATCGAGTCATGCCCCGTCAATTGAATCAAACATCGACATCTGCACGAGTTGCTGTTTCATTCGCTTGCCCTCGTCTGGCTTCTGGCTGTGTCCAGTCTTCTTTCTTGCCCGTGTGCGCGCCTCATACAGCCAGTCGCGAAGGTAGTGCAGCTTGGCTTTCTGATATTCGGTGAGCGACTCCACAGCGATATCGGACGGCAATTCAACCTTCTTTGACCGGCGCATCAGCTGTGTCATGGTGAAAAGGTAGATTTGCGGCCACGGGTCAGGCATCGGCGCGGTGAGCGAAGCGGTGTAGAGGTAAGCGACAACCTCGGCATCTGTGGCTGCAGGCTTCCCGCCCTTCAGCGCCTTCATATTCTCAATGAGGCGCTCAAGGGTGATTTCCCCCTTTATCCACTCAGGTAAGGAGTCCCCCCAGCCGCCGGGCATTACGATGATGGGGTCAAAGAATACACCAACTATGTCATCAATCCATTTGTCGTCAGTGCTGGTCATTCTGCTTGCTCCTTCCACACGCAAGCCGCGGGACGTTCCTATCAGCCCAGGGGCGATGTTACTTGCGGTAGAGTTTGTCCCAGACGCCGGTATCCACTAGGAGCTGGCAAGCATTCATATCTTTGAAGCTTCGTTCGCAGTCCTGGTAACGGCACTGCCGGCAGAAGAGCTTTTCAAAATCCTCCGGCTCAAGGTCGTAGACGGTCTTGCCAGATAAGTCCTTCATTGGCATATTACCCCCCTTGTCTCTAGCCCATTCTTCGGGCTATGACCAGAATTCCTGGCCCAGCATGGACTCGGCGTCCTCCATCTCGGCGGCCAGCCCGTCCAGGTCATCACCCAGCATGTCGCCCAGGGCTGCCGCCAGCTCCGCTCGCAGCGGCCTTCTCTCCACGGTCTTGCCGTAGCAGGCGGGACAACCCTTACCATGCTGGAAGCGATGGCACTCGTCCGGCGCCATTTCCTGCTGCACGTAGTCCATATCCCATGGCTCACCACATCTGGTGCAATATAAGTCCACGCTACTATCCCCTTTCACTTTCACACAGGGTACCCTATCTCCTCACCCTTTCCTTGTGTGGCTTCTTTCTGCCGGTTTTTGCTATCAGTTTTTCTTCTTTGGTCACAGGGATACTGGTAACCTCTGCCAGTAGTTCGGCAATATGCTTCTTTTCCCGCTCAATCTTGCGGGCGATTCGCTTTCGACCCACGTTGAAGATGAGATACGCCTCTTCGGCGCGTTGTAGGTCGGCCATGACTTTACCCAGAGACACCGACAGAGGCGTCTCCAGAGGCTTCTGGCTGAGCTTTATGGCCTCTTGAAGCTCATTGAGGGCACTCCGTAACGAGCTGGCTATGTTGCTTCTACCGTAGTATCGGCGCCGTGTTGACTGCCTCACAGCTAGCCTTCTTTCCATAAACAAAGGGGGGCACGCCGTCCCTTTCCCTTTGAGAAGGGAAGGGTAATAGCGTGCCCCCCAGAGTTTCCCGTATTAGATAGAAAGGGTCACCCGTGGCAGGTGAGCCTAACCAGACAGGTCAAAAAGAAAGAGACGCCCCCTCAACAGAGGCGTCCCTTTCTTTTTTCGCCGTTAGTGCTCTAAGTAATGTTTCACCGCTAGGCTACACAGCCTGTCTATTTGCCTTTGTGTCTCTTCGGGTAATTCTTTCCCGTAGCGTATGGCCTTGCGTCTCTTGGCCTTGCTTACCGTCTTTAAGGTGTCGCCCAAGTTCACATGAAGGTGGACAAAGCTAGAGGCAACACGGACTTTGACAAAGGCTTGGAAGGTCAGCCCGCTTATGCCCAAGCCTTCCAGGTAGTATTGCGGTTGTGCCTCATAGAAGATGTCTTTGGTGACGGCGCTGAATTGACCGTGTAGCGGATAGCGTCTATCCGCAAGGCGGTGCATCTGCCTTCGTGCCTCTTGCCATGCCGCTTGTTGCTGTGCCTTATCATCAGCTACCCAGTCACCAATGAGACCTTCAATAAAGACCTCGTAGTGGTGCTCTGGGAAAGGGCATGGCTTGTGACCAAAGACACAGAAGCCTTTGCTGCGGGTAAAGAGCTTTACCAGGTGAGACTGGCGTTCAG
Source organism: Chloroflexota bacterium (assembly GCA_016210585.1). Taxonomy (GTDB): domain Bacteria; phylum Chloroflexota; class Dehalococcoidia; order Dehalococcoidales; family JAFGLR01; genus JACQTX01. The sequence goes on along the minus strand of JACQTX010000204.1, from coordinate 633 downwards.
GCGTTACCCACTTTGGCTTAGCCATCTTTCCCCCTTTCTATCTTAGGTAGGTGTGAGTATGCCCATACGCCATACCCTGTCTTACGCGGGGACGGCGACCTTTTCCCTTTTGGCGCGGGACTTGCCTTTCGCTATGGCTTCCGCTTCCCTTACCGCTTCGGCCTTCGCTTCCGCTTCGGCATTGGTGACGGCTGGTTGCCCCGCTTCCCCCTCAGCCTTGACGACAGTCTCAACCTTCCCCTCAGCCTCGCGCATAGATTCGGCAATCATATCCGCTAAGGCTTTGTCCAGGCTGGCCTTGTCCCGTGCCATGATTGGTGCGCCCGCCTGTCTGGCCGCTTCTACCTGTGCCCTGTAGCCTTCGGTGTTTTCGGCGATGACGCCGTTAGCGTAGCTTCTGAGGGAAGCGGTGAAGTTCTCCCGCACCAGGCGGATGCTATCGCCCAGCTCTTTAGCCACTTTGGTGATTGGCCTGCCTGACTTGGAAAACTTCACCGTGCCATCGGGGTTATAAGCCAGGCGTAGCGGTGCGCCGATAGCTTCAGAGGGGACGCGCGTTTCGCCCATCGTGTTTGTGGCCAGGAAAAAGGGTAGCCAGACCGTCTCCAGGTCTATACTCCACACCCTGCGCCC
>JACQTX010000194.1 GCA_016210585.1 Chloroflexota bacterium | reverse complement strand
TTTTCATACTTTGTGGTGTCTCTGACAAGAGACATGATAGATTGCGAGGAGTTCTTCTAAGCAGAACGACGTGGCAATCTCATGGATTCGGATGAGATTGCTTCACCTCCCGATTCGTCCTTCTCAGCAGGACTCATCGGGATGGTCTCGCCATGACAGACGATGCATTCGCACTAACTGAATCTACTTTGGGGGAGCACACAATGAAAAGTGATGTGGTCAAGAAAGGCATTGAGCGGGCGCCGCACCGCTCTCTGTTGCATGCTCTGGGCGTGACGCGGGCGGAAATGAGTAAACCGTTTATCGGGATAATCAATAGCTTTAGCGAGATTGTCCCCGGACATATGCATCTACGGCAAATCTCGGAGGCCGTCAAGGCGGGTGTGGCTGCGGGTGGGGGCATTTCTTTTGAGGTCAATACGATTGCTGTCTGTGATGGCATTGCCATGGGCCATGCGGGCATGAAATACAGCCTGCCCAGCCGTGAGCTAATCGCGGACTCGGTAGAGGTCGTGGCGGAGAGCCACGCCTTCGATGCCCTGGTCTTTATCCCGAACTGCGATAAGATAATCCCCGGTATGCTGATGGCCGCAGTGCGGCTCAACCTGCCATCTATTTTTATTAGCGGCGGGCCAATGCTCAGCGGGCGTATTCAGGAAGGTGATGGCCAGAAGAAGGTTGACCTATCCTCTCTCTTCGAAGCGGTGGGCAAGGTGGCCATCGGGAAAATGAGCGAGGAGCAGCTTACCGAGCTTGAGGCGGCGGTCTGCCCTGGCGCTGGCTCCTGCGCCGGTATGTTCACGGCCAATACGATGAACTGCCTCACGGAAGCCCTGGGCATGGGACTGCCGGGGCACGGCACCATCCCGGCTGTTGATACCAGGCGGCGTCAGTTGGCGCGTGCGGCCGGTGAGCAGGTCATCAAGCTATTGGCGGCGAATGTGAGGCCCAGTGATATTATCAACCAGAGCTCTTTGTGTAATGCCTTTGCCGTGGACATGGCCCTGGGCGGCAGCACCAACTCGGTGCTGCACCTCATAGCGATCGCCCGTGAAGCGGGGATCCCCTTTTCCCTTGCGGGAATCAACGAAATAAGCCAGCGCACGCCGCAGCTCTGCAAGCTCAGCCCGGCGGGCACCGACCGTATCGAAGACCTGGACCGGGCCGGCGGTATCTCCGCCGTGATGAAGAGGCTTGGCGATTTGCTGGACAGGGACGCCAGGACTGTATCCGGAAGGACCATCGGACAGACCATGGCGGAGGCTGAGGTAAAAGACAGCGAGGTTATCCGCTCCGTTAAGAATGCCTACTCGGCGCAGGGCGGGCTGGCCATCCTCTTCGGCAACCTGGCGCCGGAGGGCGCCGTCGTCAAAAGGTCGGCCGTGGCTCCAGAGATGATGGTCCACCAGGGTAAGGCCAGAGTATTCGATTCGGAGGACGAGGCAACAAAGGCCATCATGAATACTACCATCAAGCCCGGCGAGGTAGTCGTAATTCGCTACGAAGGCCCCAGGGGCGGCCCTGGCATGCGCGAGATGCTGACGCCGACTTCCCTCTTGAGTGGGATGGGCATGGACAAAGAGGTGGCCCTGATTACCGACGGGCGTTTTTCCGGGGCGACCCGTGGGGCGGCGATTGGCCACGTCTCACCGGAAGCGGCCAGCGGCGGGCCTATCGCGGCACTGCGCGATGGTGATATAATCAGGATTAATATTCCGGAATACCGGATCGATGTCCAGCTGAGCGATAGCGAGATTGCTGACCGGTTGGCCCGTCTGCCCGAATTCGAGCCGAAGATAAAGAAGGGCTATCTCAGATACTATGCGGAGAAGGTGCTTTCGGCCAGTGCCGGGGCGGTATTCAGTGCCTAGAGGGAGTTTTTGACCATGAAGATGACGGGTGGGCAGATTATCTGCGAGTGCCTGGCCAGAGAGGGTGTTGATATTATCTTTGGCTTTCCGGGCGGGGCTATTCTGCCGCTCTATGATACGTTGCCCCAGTTCCCCCAGCTACACCATGTGCTGGTGCGCCACGAGCAATGTGCCGCCCATGCCGCGGAAGGCTACGCCCGGGCCACGGGAAAGGTCGGGGTCTGCTTTGCTACCTCCGGGCCGGGCGCCACCAACCTGGTTACTGGTATCGCTAACGCTTACCTTGACTCGGCGCCCGTGGTGGCCATTACGGGGCAGGTGGCGCGGCCGTTTATTGGCAAGGATGCCTTCCAGGAGATTGACATTACCGGCATCACCCTGCCCATTACCAAGCACAACTACCTGGCCCTTGATACCGCTTCCCTGCCCCGTATTGTAAAGGAGGCCTTTTACCTGGCGCGCACGGGCCGGCCCGGGCCGGTGCTCATCGATGTGCCGCGTGACGTCCAGATAGAGCAAGTGGAGTTCCACTACCCGGGCAAAATCGTCCTGCCTGGCTACAAGCCTACCCTCCAGGGCCACCCGACGCAGATTAAGAAGGCGGCGGAGCTAATCAACAAGGCCCAGCGGCCGCTGATTCTGGCAGGCCGGGGTGTGATAATCTCCAACGGCTTTGAGGAGCTTAAGGCACTGGCTGAGGCTGGCCAGATACCAGTGGTAACGACTCTCCTTGGCATCAGCTCATTCCCGGAGTCGCACGTCCTCAGCTATGGCATGGTCGGTATGCACGGCATGGCCTACGCCAATATGGCGGTCACCGGCGCGGACCTGGTTATCGCCGTCGGCATGAGGTTTGATGACCGTGCCACGGCCAAGGTCAGCGCCTTTGCCCCCAATGCACATATCATCCATATTGATATTGACCCGGCAGAGATCGGCAAGAACGTGCGGGTGGATGTGCCCATCGTGGGTGATGTGAAAGCGGTCCTGCATGCTCTGAACAAGCTGGTCACGTCGGCCAAGCACATGGAATGGCTCCACCAGCTCGATGACTGGCGCAAGGAGCATCCCTCGACCATCATCAGGGATAGTGAAGGGCTGCTGCCGCAGCTTGTCGTCCACAAGATTTACGAGGTCACCAGGGGCGAGGCGACCATCTGCACCGGGGTGGGGCAAAACCAGATGTGGGCGGCCCAGCACTACTGGTATAACCGTCCCAATAGCCTCATCTCCTCCGGTGGGCTAGGCACTATGGGCTTCGGCCTGCCAGCATCAATCGGTGTGAAGATTGGCCGGCCTGACATTCCGGTATGGTGTATTGACGGCGATGGCAGCTTCCAGATGACACTGCATGAGCTGGCGACCATCGGCCAAGAGAAGGTCGCCGTGAAGATAGCCATTCTCAACAATGGTTACCTGGGTATGGTGCGGCAGTGGCAGGAGCTCTTTTACCAAAAGCGCTATGTGGCCACGCCACTATTTGGCCCTGATTTTGTTAAGATTGCGGAGGCTTATGACATCGCTGCCCTCAGAGTCGAGCACAAGGAGGAGGTCGAGCCGGCTATCGAACAGGCCATGGCCCATGATGGGCCGTTTCTGATTGATTTCCGGATAGAGCCAGAGGAAAACGTCTATCCCATGGTGCCGCCCGGCGCCTCCCTGGCCGAGGTGCTGGAGCTGCCCAAGAAGGAAACAAAGGTCCTGGCTAACTCCTCCCGGCGGATAAGCAATCTGTAGCCCTGGCATCAGTCATGAGTATTTGGCAGCACTCACTACCAAGAATGAAAATTGTCACTCTGAGCGAAGCGAAGAGTCCGTAGCGGATTCTTCAGACGTCCGCTTGCGGCGGGGCTCCTTCAGAATGACATTTGTGAAGTAATGAGGTAACATATGACGACGAAACATACGTTAATCGCCCTGGTAGAGGACAGGCCCGGCGTGCTTAACCGCGTAGCCAGCCTCTTCCGCAGGCGGGGTTTCAATATTGAGAGCATTGCCGTCGGGCACAGCGAGCTACCCCATCTGTCTCGCATGACCATAGTGGTTGATGGGGCGAATACCATGGTGGAGCAGGTCCGGAAACAGCTGGACAAAGTAATTGATGTGGTGAAAGTGTCCGATATAACCGAGGAGGCAATCGTCGCCCGGGAGCTGGCATTGCTAAAGGTAAAAGCAAACTCGACCACCCGCAGTGAAATCATCCAGATAGTGGATATATTCCGGGCCAATATCGTGGATGTGGCGACCGACTCTCTGACTATCGAGGTCACCGGTGACGAGGACAAGATTGATTCCCTCTATACGTTGCTGCGCGGTTTCGGCATCAAAGAGGTGGCCCGCACCGGGCGCATTGCCTTGACCCGCGGCGGTGCCGGACCGTTGTACGTGGAGGAAAAAACGAAACCGCCCAGCGGTAAAACAAAGGCAGCTTAGCCGCCTGTACAGTAGTGCCAAAATAAAAAACCAGGAGGAAAAAGTGGCCAAGATTTACTACGAAAAGGATGCTGACCTCGCTCTGCTCAAAAGAAAGGTGATTGGTATCATCGGCTATGGCAGCCAGGGACACGCCCACGCTCAGAATCTCAGGGACAGCGGCGTCAAGGTAGTCATCGCTGAAGTGGAGGGGACGCCCGGCTGGAAAAACGCCAAAGACGCTGGTTTCAGGGTCTTATCGGCGGCTGAGGTCGCCCGAGAAGCGGACATAGTTGTCATGCTGGCGCCGGACAATTTGCAGGCGAAGATCTACCGGGAGTCCATCGAAAAGGGACTGACCGCCGGCAAGACGCTGATGTTTGCCCACGGCTTTAATATCCATTTCAACCAGATTGTCCCGCCGGCCAATGTTGATGTCAGCATGATAGCCCCCAAATGCCCTGGGACCATGCTGCGGCAGCTCTACGTAGAGAAGAAGGGCCCGCCGGCTATCGTGGCGGTACACCAGGACCCGTCCGGCAAGGCCCTCAAGAATGCCCTGGCCTACGCCGCGGGCATTGGTTGCGTCCGGGCCGGCGTCATTGAGACGACTTTCGCTGAGGAGACGGAGACGGACCTCTTTGGCGAGCAGACCGTCCTGTGCGGCGGCGTTACCTCTCTGGTGAAGGCTGGCTTTGAGACTCTGGTGGAAGCTGGCTACCAGCCGGAGATTGCCTACTTCGAGTGTTTCCATGAGCTTAAGCTTATCGTTGACCTGATGTATCAGGGTGGTCTGAGCTATATGCGTAATGTTGTCAGTGATACAGCGGAATATGGTGACTATACCAGAGGGCCGCGGGTGATTGATGACATGGTGAAAGAGGAGATGGCTAATATCCTCTGTGAAATCCAGGACGGTAGCTTTGCCCGGGAATGGATACTGGAAAACCAGGCGGGCCGCCCCGTCTATAACGCCCTCAAGCGGATGGAGTCCGAGCATCTTATTGAGGAGGTCGGTGCCGAGCTACGCCAGATGATGCCCTGGCTGAAAAGCCCCGCCGCCAAGCCAGCCGCCGAAGCAAAGGAAAAGGTGTCCGTAGAGCAGCGGGCCAAAGAGACCGGGGTGCCAGCCAATGTCATCCGAAGGCTCGTGCGCGATGGCAAAATTCAGGGGACCAAGATTAAGGGCCGGATTTACATTCCCGCCGACGTGCCCGTGCCCTACAGGCCCAGAAAAAAGAAGAAATGACCCGCGGCATCTGATAGCGGTCGAAATGGATGAAGCGAGGGATGTTATCATGGTTAGCGAAATCACGTCGGCTGTTGAAGCAACTGAGATAGCGCAATCCATTCTTGAGAAAGAGTACGGATTTAGACGCCCGTTGAAGGCGCAAAGAACTGGTGATGTCTGGCATGTGAAAATAGACGTGGGTGTCTTTCAGCCGCGTATAGCATCCTTCAAGATAGACGCTAAGACGGGTGCTGTCCTGGAGTATGAGGTTGCTGCTGAAAGCAGCTAGCTGAAGTGCAAAGAGTCGTAGAAAGGTACAAATCTCAGAGTAGGCATTATTTGGAGAATGCCGGCGTCGCCATCCACAACGGAGACACGGAAAAGGCTGGCGAATTTGTATGGGGGAGTTTATCTCAGGCCTTAAAAGCAGTGGCGGCAAGTAGAGGCATATTGTTTCGCAGTCACCGAAAGTTGAAGGAGTATGCTTTGGAACTGGCAAGGGAGATCCACGATAACAGCATTTCTGACACCTTTGACAGGGCCAGCCTTCTCCACACCAATTTCTACGAGTCAGATCTCGAGTTAAAGGATGTGATAAGGATAACTAGTGATGTGAAGACAACAATCGGTAGATTGTTGGGGCTTATTCCCAAAAGTACCCAGGAAAGTAAAAATCAGGCATGAATAGGGTAATGGCTTTTTATAATATCTCTTTTGTGAAAAATGAGATTCCCGTAGAGGTCAATCTCCTCATACTTACGGGCCCCTTCCTCTGTGCTGGGGAAGGGGACTTGCGGTGCGTAATCCAAATATAAGTGTGAGGAGAGCTAGCTATGGACAGAGTTATTATCTTTGATACCACGCTGCGTGATGGCGAGCAGGCCGCCGGCGGCACACTGAATATCCAGGAAAAGCTGCAGATTGCCCGGCGACTGGAGAAGCTGGGTGTTGATGTAATTGAGGCGGGCTTCCCCATTACCTCGCCGGGTGACTATGAGGCGGTCAGGCTCATCGCCAAAGAGGTGCGCACACCCGTGATTTGCGGCCTGGCACACGCCAGCCCGGAAGCTGTTGACCGGGCCTGGGAAGCTGTCAAAGTGGCGGCACGCCCCAGGATTCACGTGTTCCTTTCCGCCTCTGACATTCACCTGATGTACCAGCTAAAGAGGAGTCGGGAGGAAATCCTGGAGATGGCACGGAGCATGGTGGCCCGCGCCAAGAAATACGCGGACGATGTCGAGTTTTCCCCCATGGATGCGAGCCGGACGGAGCCGGAGTATATTCACCAGGTGCTGCGTGCCGTCATTGATGCCGGCGCCACTACAGTGAATATCCCGGACACAGTGGGCTACGCCATACCCGAAGAGTTCGGCCGCCGCATAGCGGGCATTTTTCGGAGTGTGCCTAACATCAGCCGGGCGGTGGTGAGCGTTCACTGCCATAACGACCTCGGCCTGGCGGTGGCTAATAGTCTGGAAGCTATCAAGCAAGGCGCTCGGCAGGTGGAGTGCACCATCAACGGCATCGGGGAGAGGGCCGGCAATGCCTCCCAGGAGGAGATTGTCATGGCCCTCAGGACGCGCCGTGACTTCTTCAACCTGACGACCGGCATTGATACCACCCAGATATACAAGACCAGCCGACTGGTCAGCGAGCTGACCGGCTTTGTCGTCCAGCCGAATAAGGCTATTATCGGCGCCAATGCCTTCCGCCACGAGTCAGGGATTCACCAGGATGGCGTCATCAAGATGCCCATAACCTACGAGATTATGGACCCTAAGGCTGTCGGCATTCCGGCCAGCAGTCTGGTGCTGGGCAAGCTGAGCGGGCGGCACGCCTTCAAGGCGCGCCTGGCCGAGATGGGCTATAGTCTCTCCGAGGAAGACCTCAACCGTGCTTTCCAGGCCTTCAAGGAGCTGGCCGACAAGAAGAAAGAGGTCACCGATAAGGATATCGAGTCCCTTATCGCGGAGGAGCAGCGCACTGTCTCTGAAGTCTATCACATCGACCGTCTTCAGGTGACTTGTGGCGACCGGGGTATCCCCACCGCGGCCGTCCGGCTGGTTGCCCCTGATGGCCAGGTCGTGGCTGATGCCGCCCTGGGGACAGGCCCGGTGGACGCCGTCTATAAAGCCATCAACCGGCTGGTGGGCGTGCCCAACAAGCTCACCGAGTTCAGCGTGAACTCGGTCACCGAGGGCATTGATGCCATTGGCGAGGTGCTCATCCGGATTGAGACGGATGGCACGACCTACACCGGGCGCGGGGCGGATACGGACATTATCGTGGCCAGTGCCAAGGCCTACATGAACGCCCTTAACCGTCTGCTCACGGCTAAGAAAACGGGGTAGGTCCCGTGCGGTGGTGCTCAGGTGAATGCGGAAGTTGAGTCTGTCTTGCGCCTGCTGCTGGCGGCAGCCTTGGGCGCGGCCATTGGCTACCAGCGCGAGCGGGCCGGTAAGCCGGCCGGCCTGCGCACGCACGCTCTTATCTGCACCGGCTCGGCCCTTTTTACGCTCGCTTCAATTTACGGTTTCGGCGGGATAACCGACCCCAGCCGCGTGGCGGCGGGCATTGTGACGGGCATTGGCTTCCTCGGTGCCGGGGCTATTCTCCGCCGCGAGGAGCGTATCGTTGTTGGCCTGACCACGGCCGCCGCCATATGGACGGTAGCCGCTATCGGGCTGGCCGTCGGCACCGGGCTCTACCTGCTCTCTCTGGTGACCACTCTCGTGGTGCTGATCGTGCTCATGCTGCCCCGTGTCATTCACTAATGCTTCGGGGCGCAACTGACTGCCTATAGAGAAACCATAGTGACGAGCGTGTTTCTCCCCCTTTGAGAAAAGGGGAGCTTTGCCCAAAATGTCCTTCTGAGGACGTGTGCGCAATACAACATTCGGGGTCAAGCACGCCGGCAACTTCTACTTTCTCACCGTCAAGGCAAACGGTGATACCGAGCATATCTAAGGCAAGGCGCTTACCCTGGTAGTCCAGGTTCGCTATACCGGCGTGCATCCGCTCAACAAAGCTCTCTAGCTGGGGTAAGTTGACAACAGCGTCCTGGCTTGCTTTAATCTTCGTTTCAAGCTCGGCCTTTTGTGCTTTCAGCATTTCCTTCGCCTTATTCAGTCGCCTGTTTTCCGCCTCTACCTGGCTTTCAGGAAAGTCCTTTAGCGCCCACTGCAAAAGCTGGTGTTGCTCACGGTCAACAGCCTTAACTTGGCGCTCTACGTGCTCTAATTCCGCCTCGAATACACCTAACTGGCCCGCGTCCTGGCGCTGTGTCTCTAACTGAGCTAGTATAAGGTCACGGTCGCCAAGAAAATGCTCAAGCTCAGCCCATACCTGGCTTTCCAGCCGGTCCGCGCCCCATGACTTATTCTTACACGTAGCCACTGGCGCAACCAGCTTTGCTATGCCAGCACAATGATAACGGCGGCGTCCATGCACGGCGCTACCAAAAAAGGCCCGCCCGCAATGACGACAACGTAAGTGACCGCGTAACAGGTATTCCCGCTTGCAGTTACGCGTAGCTTTGGCTTGATTTACCTGTAGCTGTTTCTGTGCCGCGTCAAAAAGTTCCTGGCCGATTATGGCCGGTGTAACGCCCGGTATTTCAATCCATTCCTGTCGTGGCTTGCCATAGAGCTTGCCGTTCAAAGCGGTAAAGGCGTAGGTCTTGCCGGCATAAGCTGGGTATTTGAGTATCGCTTGAACACTACGGCGACTCCAGATTTTACCTGACTTAGTAGGTGCGTCATGCGCCCTCAGCCGGAATAATATCTGATTGGTGCTCAGGCCATCATCGACCAGCCACTCAAACATCTGGCGCACCCAGGACGCTTCTGTTTCGTTTATGACGCGCCGCCCGCCGTTTTCTTGACTCACTCGTATGTAGTCATACCCGTAAAGGCCGAAGCCACTCCCGCCCACAATACGGCCCGCTTTCGCCCGGGCCCGCTTACCCCTTACGGTGCGTTCCCGTATCTTCTCAGCTTCTAGCTTGGCGGCAAAGCCGCGAATGTAGCTTATAAGCTTGCCAAGCTCGGTGTTGTCCACGTCCTCAGTCACGGCCTCAAGGGTGACGCGGTGCTCTAGCTGTGTCTGTAATGACGTTCCTTCCCGTTCCTGACTGTCTGTACCTCACTTGTCCTAAAGATTACTTACAGGTTATACTTAGCCTAAACTCGGTAAACATCTCTGGAAATTTGAAATAGCGGCGGTAATAGGAAATAGCGGAAGAGTTTATGCCGTGGATGACAAAGTTTATACAATTAAGGACGCTGCACAGAAGGCGAATTACAGCGAGCGCCAAATAAGGCAATGGTGCATTGATGGAAAGCTGACAGGCGCATATAAGATTGCAGAAGGGCGCAAGTGGCTTATTCCTGAAAGTGCGCTTGCGGCTCTAAATGTTAGTAGCCAGGGGCAGCAAAAAGCAATCGCAGGAGAAATAGTCAAGCAAGTGCCGTATCTAGAGACCACCCACAAGCAAGAAATGCGTGAGTTGGCGGGCAAACTGATAAACGAAATCAGCTTACCGGAAATACAGAATAGCTTCATTGTTGACTGGAAGCCTGGGCCAATCGAGTATGTGGACAGTCGAGACCATAGGTTATTCCCGCCAATCAGGATAGCTGAAAATGAGACAATATCAGTTGATATTGCCATAGAGGGCAATCTCCGCAGTCATCTTGAAACTGGCGGCTTTTCAGACGTGATTGGGGAGATTGACAATTGGAAAAGTGGACTCGGACAATATCTCCGAAAATGTCACGACTTCTCAAGCCTTCCCATGCGCAAGGTAAAAGTACAAGCCAAATTCCCTGATGATGCAGTAGAAAGAAATGAAAAGGTAGGTTATCAAAAGGCTTTTTTCACAAGTGCCTGCGCTGATGCCATCGAGATTGCCATTGGCAATGTAAGGGAATCCGGATACTGGCGTCAAATTAACGCTTACAGCCTTTGGAATTTGACAAGATGCGGAAAAGGCAGTATCTATATCGCGAATACTGAGTCGGAAGCGAATGAGCGTCAGTGTGAACACCAAGGACTCGTAGCCGGGTTTTCAGAAACTAAGGAAGCCAAGGAGATAGTGAAAGTCCGTCAAGACCTAGAGCTGATTACAGAGAAAATTAGAGAACGTCTTCAAACATTCAGAGACATGCAATGTGCATGTGGACACTGTGAACTCTGTCCACCGTTAACTGCCCGGCCTTGACACATACAGACGTCGTGCTAGCCCGGTGGAAGGATTAGGCCCAGGCTAGTGCATTCGAGAAGAGAAACTATTCTGCGGTGCCCCGGCTATGGTCACTGGCCGGATAGAATTGGCGACCTAGTCAGGACATATATCGCACCTGCCGTGGAAAGTTCTTCTTAGCACCAGTTTCTCTAGCTCACCTTCGATGTGTAGCTCCATCTCCTTCAGTTGGGGATAGAGTTGTACTACGTGTGCTAGTTCTCCGGAGTTCTCAGGCTTCAGGTAGTGGTCTATCATAGATAGGTGTACCTGACGACAGCGTTCTAGGATCTCTTTCTGCCCAGCATAGGCTATGATGACCCTAACCAAGGAAAGCTCATACAACCCGTTGCTTACCTGGTTTATGCCGTAAGCTCCCTCGCCGAAGCTCCCATAGCCAGAGAAGATTTCCCGGCATACGACATTATATATGCCGCGGACGAAGTGCTCAGTAAGACCACTCCTCGCGCTGTCCTCTGCCACCTTCAGCTCACTTTGCTTCTCTGCCTCCTCCACCAATTGGCCAGCAAACCTTGAAAGGTTTGACAGGTATTGCTCATACTTCTGTTTCCATTGGTCGAAGACTTGCTACAACTGCGATGTTTTAGTGTGTTGTTGCAAGCAGGAGAAAAGGATGTCATCTTCGACCGGTAGGTGTAAGTCAGTAACCTCACCAGTTTCAGTCATTCTGAGCGTGAGGTTACTATCGACGGCCTTGCTCGCTAGAATTCTTAGGTGCAAGGACTCGCCGGAACCAGAAACAAAGGCATCTTGCGGCGGAACGATTTGTATATTTTCCTTCAGTCTGCTAGCCACCTTGCAGAGGTCGGCAAAATGCCGCACAATGGCATTACTGATTTCCCACATAGATGAGGTTGACCATGTTTGTGCAACAGGCTCAATAGTACGAAATTATTAAGCCAAGGTATGCTCTACTGAGTTATTCCCCATCACCCTTCGAATCATCCCAGAATTCGAGTTGGTCAAAAGCAGTCGCAACCGGATCCGACTCCGGTTTGCCCAGACAGATGCTGATAAAGTCGCAATTCCCGCACCATGGACCTGGACTCGGGTGGAATTGCTTCTCCTGCCGTATTTTATTAGCCGTGGCAAGAACGCGCCAGTTGACTTGGCGAAGATCGTCAACCGATATCGCGGTACTCCGCATAAATGAATTAGCCAAATAGAGGTAGGAGACCTTGCTTATCGGCCAGGACAGACGTTTAGATAGTATAAGCGCATGGAGTTCAAGCTGCTCCCAGTCTATCCTTCCAGCTGTACTACCCGTCTTGTAGTCGATAATATGCAGGGTGCCATCCGATTCCTTATCCACCCGGTCTATCCTGCCGCGCAGAACCACGCCGACACTGATTTCTGCCTCTACCATCTCTTCCATCATAATCGGTTGGGCGCCGATATCCTGGCTGCTAACAAACGACCTGAGTTGAGCCAGCGCCTTTTCTGCCCATCTCAGTTCGTCATCCTTATCACGGAAGCCGAGGCGATACCGCCGCCAATTCCGCCGTAGGAGTTCCTCCGCGGTAGCGGCAGTCCTGAGATCGAGAGGCTGAAGCGATAGGAATTCCTTGAGGGTGGCGTGGACGTGGTTTGCCATAGTGAAGTACGGCCGCGGTTTGCCATATCTGTCGCCCAGCTTATCGATATGAAGGAACTTGTAACGCTGGCGGCACTGCTTGAAGACCGCAATGCTGCTTGGAGAAAGATGAAAAGGTTTAAGGCTTGGTTTCAAGCGCTCCTCCTCTACGTTCACAAAGCAGAATAGCAAGCAGATAGCTCTAATGTCAATACCTTCAGGGCTGAACAAAAGAGAGACTGGTGCAATGCGATGATTACGTGGCCTGCAAGACCATGGTGGCGAGAATACGGACATCCGGGAATCACTTGTTCCGGGTGGTACAGCTTGTTCAACCACGCCGATCGCGAACCTTTACGCCGGGACGTTCGGCGCTCGTTGAAGTCAAAACCGCTTAGCTTTGGCGTAGCTAAGATGCCAAGCTCTGGCACAGCCAAAAACACTTGGCTATGGTCTAGCTAAAGGCCGGCGGTCTCCTTGTCGCCTCTGACCAACCTTCTCGGAATAGTGGCATCGTATTTCCCCACAAAATGGCAGGCCAACGCGGTCATAACAAGGGAGAATCTTTTTCGGGATGTTGATGTGGTGAGACGGTGGGGAGGGGGAGGAGAATAGATTTCGAAGCTAAAAGACTCCCGAAATCGGCAGGAAATTGTCGGTGTCCCGAAGGCCTGGTGGCGTCTTAGCTATAAGGCACTTAGCTACAACCTCTTAGCTGCGGCACAGGTAAGCCCTTTTAGCTGGGCCGAAGGTGAGGCTTTTTCTAGGCCGAAGCTAAGCCTTTTTAGCTACGAACGGTGGCCTACATTACCCGGCAGTGATAGGGCAGCGATAGCGGACAACAAGTTTCTATTTTGTGCAATCGGGCTTGTGTTCTTCCAGAAGCCTGATGAATTCCTCTGCATTAATGACTTTGATGCCTTGATATTCTCTGAGTTGTTGCAAGGCTTTATCGCCGGTCACGATGAGTTTGGCTTCTCCCTCGACAGCACAGGAGATTATCTTGTCATCGCCTGGGTCGGGGGCTACGCCTTTAAGGACTAATTCACCAGCAACGCAGTTGCCTTTGTGGATTAAGGTAAGAACGAAAGCCTGGATATCAGATTCAGCGAGGTGGTATTTCACCTGAATACGAGGTAAGTGCAAAACACGGTTTATCTCTTCAATAATTTCGCGAGACGTAACCAGAATAAACTCTCCTTTTCGCCAACATCTCTCAATCTCTCTGGGATAGCTAAAAGGAGATATGAAAGCTGAGACGAGTAAATTTGCATCTACCACTGCCTTGATCATCGGCCATTCCTATGGCGGATTTCAGTAACGGCCTCAGCAACATCTCTCTCCACCTCTTGAAAAGGAATCCCTTTGTTTCTCTCAGCCACGGTTTCCCAGCGACTGAACAAAGCTTCTCTGGCTGCTTCGCTCGTGCTGGTTGCTAGGAGAAACAAATCTACGTTCTCCCTTGGAACTCGATAGTTTCGCCCTAGCCTGGAGGCTGTAAGTTTACCTTCCCTAATATAGCGATAGACCGTATCTTTGCTGAGCTGGAGATAATCAGCCACCTGCTCTGGAGTCATAATTTCTTTTACTGCTTCCATTGTATCCCTCCAGGGTCTATTATAGCGTTCTTGTTGTTTCTTGTCTACTTATCTTGATAGTTGTGGGCAGTATGCGTCCTAACTGCCTGGTGTCGGCGGTAGAGAAGCATACGTACTGGTCAAATAGACGGCGAAAACGGTCACACTGAACAAAGCCGGTTTTGGGACTATGTATAGAGATGGAGGAAGCCAAGGGGAGGGGACGGACGGCGAGACCAAGGTTGTAAGAAAACCATTATGAAATGCGACCTTGAATCGTGGGTTAAAGTGAGAGCCTGCGTATTCGCAGGCACGTATTCGCAAGGGCGTATTCGCTTGCCGTGCTTGCAAGCGGCAAATAACCGGGTTGTGACCAACGAGTTGACCGAATTATCACTGGGAGCAGAGAAATCGACGTGCTGTCTCAGCTACCTTAAGACAGGGGCACCCCGGTCGCCGCTTCGAAACTACTGACACTGCTAACGGGGCTGAACAAAAGACAAAGTGGTGCGGTAACCGGCCCCGTCAGAGAAATGGCTCATAATGGTCCCAAGCTCGGTCAGGCAAACGGTGGGACGCTTACAGTCCTCAGTCTTCTCACGCTGATAGTCAACAACTGCGTCTGGTGGTAATTGACCGGGTTATGCCCTCTCTCCCTGTAGGTACTGAGTGCGGGCCCGACTTCATCCGGCTCACCGGTGAAGTGGCCAATCCGGAAGATGAGGCTGGTTCCATGTCACCTCATGCAGGTTGCGGCGAATCTTCTTGTCAGCTTCCATCACTCGTTCGATTAGCCGAATTCGCCTAGTGCATTCAGCAAGGTCAAAAACAATGGCGCGCCTGGATAATGCTGAAGGCTCAGGGTTATGCAATTCCCGGTGAGAAAAGGCGGCAGTGAAGAAATTGTGGCATTTCGAGAGCGTAGATGGTAGGGGGAGGGGGTGTCCCGGGTGATTGGGTAGAGATGTTAACAGAGGAGTAACGGTGCGGCGCGCCAACCGGCCCAGGCACATAGATAGAATGGAATGGGTAGAATAGAATCGGGGTTCCCCCAATTTTGACTTGACAAAAATATTCCGAGGGTCTATAATTTACGCAAAGTATACATGAGTAAACAAATAACCAAAGCTTTCAAGGTAGACCCTGAGGCATGGGCGAATTTTGTCAGGTTCGCCGAGTCCTATGGTGCCACACCAGCCGAGCTGCTGCGGGAACTGGTAAAGCATACAGATGCGGCCGTGAAAGGGATCGAAAGTGGTCGAATCCGGGCTTTTGACAGTGATGTCCCCCAGTTAATAAGAACGGAATTCCCGCAACTCTCTCCCTTCCAGTTGCGCCGGATGGCAGAGATATTGCTGAAGGTTGCCGAGCTCGCTGAAAAGGAGCGCGGACGATGAAGAGCGGGCTATTGGCACAGTATGTGGAGGTTGGCTTTCCTCACCTCAGGGAGGTGTCGGGATTGCCTGATGGGCTGCTGCCAGATTTCGCCGCGGTAACGCGCCAGCTTGGTGATGAGGGGATGTTGCGGCTTGCCGAGCCACTGGGACTTGGGGAAAG
The DNA here is from genome assembly GCA_016210585.1 of Chloroflexota bacterium. Classification (GTDB taxonomy): domain Bacteria; phylum Chloroflexota; class Dehalococcoidia; order Dehalococcoidales; family JAFGLR01; genus JACQTX01. The sequence continues at coordinate 2,664 of JACQTX010000194.1, read as the reverse complement.
CCTAAAGAGCTTGCTGGCCCAGGCTCATGACCCGGATAGCTTGCCACCTGAGATATGGCGGCAGGGCATAGCGCACTGGCCGCCATTGCCACAGGTTCTATCCGTCACCATAGCTCTTCTACGCGCCTGTGAGAAGGTCGATGCCCTCGCACAGCGAGGTGCCTTGAAGATAGATTTTCTTTTGATACGCGGACTGGCCGTCGTTGCTTATGCGCCATTTGCACCGAGCGGGAGTGAATTACTGGGCAGGCTGGCCGACATCCTTGGTAGCTGAATGCCAGGATTGATGCTGATTGGAAAGAGCTGGCTGAGGGGTTTGAGGATGCCGCCAGAGAGAGCCGGCATCTGCGGGAGAAGCACTTCGGCCCCAAGATAAGGCAGAAGGCCCTGAAGGGTGAACACGTTGGTCATCAGGTACCTCCCGGCTTCACTATCGAAATCAAAGGCTATAAGACTAATGGCGCCTTTATCTTCGGTAAGTGGCTGCCCTATCCACCACATGCCGATGTCGATATCAAGATGCTGGAGGAATATGTGCGCCAGCAGGGTAGCAAGTACAAGGCAGCTCAGGCCCTGCGTGGACTGGTCTTCCCCTTTTTCCCACCGGAACTCAAGTGGATGGAAACACGCTCCTCCCTGCGCAATTGCCTCAAGACTACTGAGGGCTACGTCATAACCCCCGAGGTCATTGACGGACTGGCCGGTCAACTGGCGCTGGTCGGCATATGGAAATGGTCGGACATCTTCATAGAGAATAATCACCCTGCTATTGTCTCGGTTGACCTTTTCCGTGAGGCATACGCTCTGCACAAGCAACGAGGGGGGAAGCCCAAAGGGCGCGCTGCCTACTATGAACCCCTTGATTGGGACGGCTTGCTCTGGTGTCTCAACCACCAGACACCCCGCCATATCTCGGGTCACAGCTCTAACGGCACCTGGGTGTGCGACCGGGATTACCACAATGGTATCGGACCTCACTGCTTGACGATTGACCATCGGTTTATTAGTCAGCCGCTCACCACAGAGTTTCTGAAGTGCCTGGACCTCCGCCCCTATGCCAGAGAAGTCTTTGACGAACTTCAGATTAGGTCTGTGACCGTTGCCGCGGCAGAGGCAACGCAAAAGCACAAACAAACGCAGCTTAGAAACCAGCTGGCCATCCCGGAAGGCTATTTGGGCTCGGCTGCCCCCGAATTAGAGGAAAGCTACCGTCGCTGGATAAGGTAGGTGAAGGCTGAGATTCGGGATGTTCAGCAGACGCCGCTGCCAGCTGCGGTTACCGTCGCCGACATCAATAGGGTTCAGCATTTCCTGGAAAACCTGGAAGACGAGTGGCAAAAGCTATCATCGCGGCTGCGTAATCGCCTCCTCAAATTGCTGGTTGACCGTGTCGAAATAGTCCACGACCGCAGTCATATTCAGGCAACAGTCATCTGGAAAATGGGATTCCGGCAGAGAATTGATATTGACTGGGCAAGAGGATACTCGGCACAGGAGTGGCGTTGGACCAATGAGCAGGACAACTTGCTCCGGTTACTGTGGCCCACGTCGACTAAAGAGGTGTTGCTGACTGCTTTCTCTGATAGGAATTGGCGAGGCATCGCCAGCAGGGCGAGGAACTTGGGCTTGACGCGCAAGGTGCGCCTTTACCCACCCAGCTGGCAGCCATGGACTGCTAAAGATGATGCCAGACTGGCTGAGCTATACACGACGGAAGCATCCGTAGAAGCTATCGCTAGTGAATTGGGACGCAGCCTACAGGCTGTTAGCAGCCGAGCATGCTTCCTCAAGATTAGAAGACCAAAGGAGTTGACGTTTCCCCCGCCCAAACCAGTATGGGAGGTCCTGAACTTATATGGTTTAGAAACGGCGAGTCCGTAGGTTCTACCCAGCCCAACTTCTGTATGGTGGAAAAGTAATCGACGAAGGAATGAAAGCGGCAGCTCGTAGTCTTGTAGGGCAGTCGAGCCAGGTGTCTTTCGGCCAGCTTCTCGATTCTCTCAGGGTCTATGGGACGCTTTTCCCGCCGGGCCTGCTTCTCCTCTTGCCTGGTGGCCCTATCCAATGCAATGGCATTAAGCAGTGCGGTCTTGTAGTAGAAGAAGATGTCAGCCTGGGGAGCACCAATATCAGAGTGTATACGGGGAGAGCCTTCGGGCCCATTGCCCAAGAGAAACTGCCAGATGAACCACCCACAGCCGAAGGGACGCAGGAAGCCGCCTCTGGCCGGCCGCAGCGGTTCAGCTACCACTGAGGCCACCCCAAAGTCTCTGATACCAGTCGCGATGTTCTTCGCCGGATACCTTGCGGTATCTGGCCGTCGTATTGAAGCTCTGATGTCCCAAGTGCTCCTGCAAGAGCCTCAATCCATCGCCGGAATCATTAGCTTTAACAGCGTGGACAGCGAAGGCGTCCCTTAGCCGGTGGGGACTAACATAATGCGATCTGCCCGTCTCAGGGTTAAGTAATCTGGATAGTCCTGCTCTTTCCGCACATTCTCTTACGATCTGCCAAGCTCTATGCCTATTGATGCCGAAGATAAGCCTCTTCTCGCCCTTGCTCATAGGACCGCCACGCTTGATGTAGTCCCGCAACGTCATGAGGGTATCGCTATCCAAGGGTAGAGTCCGTATTCTGCGATGCTCCTGCTCTGTGGATGTCGCC
>JACQTX010000199.1 GCA_016210585.1 Chloroflexota bacterium | reverse complement strand
GCGTCACACTGGTCTCCCGGTCTCGGGCGGAAGACCTCGCCGGCGACGTCGTCGCGACCTACCGGGCGCCGCTCCTCGCACGGCCCCCCAGGCTGCGGCAAGACGCTGATAGCACGGGCAGTCGCCAACGAGACAGCAGCCTATTTCACGCATATTACCGGCCCGGAGGTCATGGGCAAGTTCTACGGTGAGAGCGAAGCCCGGCTGCGCGCCGTTTTTGAAGAAGCCAGGTCTCACGCTCCGGCGATTCTCTTCATTGATGAGATTGATGCCATCGCCCCCAAGCGGGAAGAGATGGGCGGCGAAAAGCAGGTGGAGCGGCGGGTGGTCGCCCAGCTCCTGGCCCTTATGGACGGGCTGGAGTCACGGGGTGAGGTAATCGTCATCGGCGCCACCAATATCCCCAACTCGCTTGACCCGGCCCTGCGCCGGCCGGGCCGGTTTGACCGGGAGATTGCCATCAGCATCCCGGACCAGAGAGGGCGGCTGGAGATTTTGCACATCCATACCAGGGGCATGCCCCTTGCTGAGGGTGTTGACCTGGCAAGGCTCTCCCAGATCACACATGGTTTTGTCGGCGCTGACCTGGAAGCCCTCTGCCGCGAGGCGGCGATGAATGTCCTGAGACAGCTAATGCCCAGCATTGACTTCCAGCTTGACGAAATTCCCTATGAGACCCTCCTCAAGCTTACGGTGACCATGCCTGACTTCACTGAAGCGCTCAAGGAGATAGAGCCATCGGCTATCCGGGAGGTATTTGTCGAGGTGCCCAATGTCCGCTGGACGGATATCGGCGGGCTGGAGGAGGTAAAGCAAAAGCTGGTGGAGGCCGTGGAATGGCCGCTCCGCTACCCGTACCTATTCCAGCAAGCAAAGGTCAAACCGCCAAAGGGCATTCTCCTCTCCGGACCGCCGGGCACCGGGAAGACGCTCGTTGCCAAAGCCCTGGCCAACGAGAGTGAGGTCAACTTCATCTCCGTCAAAGGCCCCGAGCTGATGTCAAAGTATATCGGCGAGTCAGAGCGTGGCGTCAGAGAGGTCTTCCGCAAGGCAAGGCAGGCCAGCCCGTGCATCCTCTTCTTCGATGAGTTTGACGCCCTCGTCCCGGAGCGGGGACTGGCCAGGGAATCGCAGGCCACGGAGAGGGTGATAAGCCAGTTCTTGACCGAGCTGGACGGGCTCGAGGAGCTGAGGGGGGTATTGGTCCTGGCGGCCACCAACCGGAAGGACCTTATTGACACCGCCATCCTGCGACCGGGCCGGTTTGACTTTATTCTGGAGCTCCCGCTGCCCGATGAGAAGGCCCGCCGTGAAATACTCAAGGTGCACACGCGCGGTAAACCGCTGGCCGATACTGTGGACCTTGACGCCCTGGCACGGGAAATGGAAGGCCTGGCCGGCTCAAACATTGAGGCGGCCTGCCGGGAAGCCTCGCTCATCGCTATCCGGGAGTCTATCCAGGACGGACGCCCAGAGGGCAAACTGGAGATTGCCGGGAAGCAGTTCAAGCTGGCCCTAGAGTCGCTGAAGAGACAGAGAGGTGGCTAGATGTCCGCAGAACGCAAGTATCTCTACGGGATTATCAAGGAATCCATCCCCCGGACGTTTAATCTCTCCGGCGTGGGGGGAGCCGGGGTGTATACCATCGGCTATCAAGAAGTTGCCGCTGTAGTCAGTGATACCGGTCTTGGGGAAATTGACCCCACGCGGCAGAACGTCCGCGCCCATACGGAGGTCCAGGATGGGCTGCTCAAGGCGTATACTCTGCTTCCCATGGGCTTCGGTATGATAGCGGACAGCAAGGATGATGTGTGCAAGCTGCTGGCGAAAAACTATCAGGGCCTTATCAGTGAGCTGAAGCGCCTTGATGGCAAGGTCGAGGTCGAGCTAAAGGTCTTCTGGGACCAGGGTGCCCTGAGCAAAGAGCTTGAAGGCGGCAGCGACGAGCTTACGAGACTGAAGAGCAGGATAAAGAATGCCTCCTCGCCCGCTGAGACCAGGGAGCTGCTGATAGAGGTCGGTAAGCTGGTGGAACGTATCGCCTTCAATTGGAAAGCCAGGTATGCCGACCGTGTCTATGCTGTCCTCAAGGGGCTTGCCTGTGATGCCCGCTTGAATAACCCCCTGGGTATCAAGAATGTCCTGAACGCCTCCTTTCTGATTGAAAAGGCCAAAGAGAGCGATTTCCAGAAAGAGGTCTATAAGCTCGATGCCCAGTACCAGAGCAAGGTCAACTTCAAATATGTGGGGCCTCTGGCCCCGTACAACTTCGTTAGCTTAAAGCTGGAGCTGGTAGCTTGATAGTCGGGCTGGTCTATGACATCTTGATTGGCGTGCCGCTCACCCTGGGCAGGGAAATCCTGGTGAAGCTCAGGGATGAGATTGACCGGCAACGCCTGGTGACCGAGGCATCCATCAAAGAGCGACTCCAGCAGCTTCAGCTACTCCTCCAGGATGGTGAGCTAAGCGAGGGGGAATATGATGAGCTGGAAGCCCAGCTTATGGAAAGGCTGAGGGCAGTCCGGCAATACCAGAGGGGGTGAGGCAATGTCACTGCAAGCGACAAAGGATGAGGTGGCCACTCTGGCCGATGTTATTGACCGCGTCCTGGACAAGGGACTGGTCATCAACGCCGATATCACTGTCTCGCTGGCCGGAGTGGAGCTTCTGGGTATCAAGATAAGGGCAGCCCTGGCTTCCTTCGAGACGGCGGCCCGGTATGGGCTGGAGTTCCCCAGCGGCACCAACCAGGAAAAGGCGGCCTGGCATGAGGCCCAGGCTGGCAGCAAAGAGACATGCCCCGAGTGTGGGAAAAAGGCACTGGTCGAAGAGCTTCTGAACGAGGGCTGTCCCTGGTGCGGCTGGGTCAGTGCCAAAGCGAAGAAGGCATGGACAATCCCTGGACTGAGGACGGCCTAGGCCGTTAGGTCTGAAGTTACGCAAAGGGGGAAATCCGAATCTCGAAGCACGAGACAAATTCGAATGACCACACCACAAATTTCGGATTTCGTGCTTAGGATTTGGTTCAGCCTATGGCTATCAACATAACGGAAGACAATCTGAAGAGCGGTGTGCTGGGGCTGGTCTTGGCCCTTGTTGAGGTCATCAGGGACGCCCTCAAAATCCAGGCATTGAAAAGGATGGAGAGCGGGGGCCTGAGCGAAGCGGAATGCGAAAGGCTGGGGAAAGCCCTGATGGAGCTTGATGTGGCCCTCGAACAAATCAAGGAAGAGCAGGGCATCGCTGAATCAGTCCGGTCAGTGAGGGACGGGCTTGATGAGATCGTGGATGACGTCATAAACAGGCTGGTCAATCCGGGGAGCTGGGCGCAAGAATACTGTGACCGGGGTGGTGGTGAGACGGCGGGGCTAGTAGCAGGCGTAGGCGGGGCCAGAAAGGACCGCTTGGGTGATTGAAATGGAAGACACAGGGCGTTACATGTACGGTGTAGCGGAAGGCGAGAAGGTACTCAGTCTGGGGCCTATAGGACTGGACGGCAAAGAGGTATTCACCATACCCGGCGAGGGCCTTTGCGCCATTGTTCATGGCTGTCCAGCCACCCCTTACCAGTCCACTGATGAAAACACGGTAATACAGTGGGTAAGGACCCATCAGAGTGTCCTGGATGAGGCACAGAAGAAATTCGGCACCGTAATCCCGATGAGTTTCGATACCATTCTACAATCGAAAAATGAGGCTGTTTCCCCTGACCAAGCGGTGCGGGACTGGCTAAAGGAAGAAGCGGGGCGGCTCCTGTCCCTGATGGAGAGGATAAGAGGCCGGGATGAGTATGGGGTGCAAATCTTTTACACGCCCCGCGTAATCGCCAGCAGAATAGCAGAGACTAACCCGGAGATTCGCCAGACCAGGGAAGAGATGACAATGAGGTCGCCCGGGGTAGCCTATCTACTCAGGCAGAAGGTAGAAAAAGCCGTCAGGGCGGAGATGGAAAGGCGCGCCAATGACTGGTTTAAGGACTACTACGCCAGGATCAAGCGCCATTGTGCTGATATCGTGGTGGAGAAGACCGGCCGGACGGAGGGGAGCAAAATAATGCTGCTCAATCTCTCCTGCCTGGTCACCAGGGATATGGTGAAAGACCTCGGGGCGGAGTTGGAGGACATTAGCAACACAGAAGGTCTCACTGTCCATTTCTCCGGCCCCTGGCCACCCTACAGCTTTGTCGCCCGGCCTGCCATACCGGTGGGAGAGGTCGTCAGATGAACCCGACGCGCGGGACACACGCTACGCTGGTTGACCTACTGGACCGGGTGCTGGACCGGGGCCTCATACTTGATGCCGACCTCGTTATCCTTGTGGCCGGCGTTCCCCTGCTGGGGGTAAAGCTGAAGGCCGCCCTTGCCGGGATGGAGACCATGCTGAGGTATGGTATCTGGCAGGACTGGGACGCAGCGCAGCGGGCCACAGCTTCGGAAGAGGCCCGCTGCAAGAAGCCGGTCACGGCTTCTTGCAGCGTCACCCCAGTGTGTCGCAGACCGTGAGGTTATAGGAGTATAGCACAAGCCCGAACGCGCCACGCGCCAACACAGAGAAAGGAGGATCGCGGTATGAATACCGGGGAAATAGTCAAAAAGGTGCAGGGTGAGTTTACCTCATTCAGCCGGCTGCCGGTGAGCGCGATTATCGGCCTGTCCCGGACTGATGAGGGATGGCTAGTCTCGCTGGAAGCCTTGGAGAGAAAGGCCATCCCTGATACTATGGATGTACTGGGCACCTATGAGGTCTGTGTGGATGCCGATGGCAACCTGCTGCGTTTTGAGAGGAAAGGCCTGCGGAAGCGCTGCCAAACGCAGACCGACTGAAGCGGAATGGTGGTCCGCGCCTCGCTTATTGAACGATGAGGAAGCTCTACCATGTCCCTACTCTCCACATGAGTGCCGATATGGGCTCCCTAGCCTCAGCCCTCGATGAAGCGGCTAAGGCTGAATTCGGCCGCCAGGTCTGGCAGGAGCACAAGGCGGTCATCGCCGGTTTCTGGGACTACATCGCCCGGTTTTTTGAAGCCCTGAATGTAAAGGGTTTCAAAATCTACCAGGATGGCATGGTGGCAGACGGTGCGGACGGGCTGAGAATTGTTGCAGAAGGCATAAAGCAGGGAAGCAAGAACCTTGAGATTATCGGGAAGCTCCTGGAGCGGGGCGCCGTCCTGGTAAAGACCGAAGACCCGACCCTGGCCAAACAGGAATATGAGCACATAGCGAGAATAGCCCGCGCCCGGTCGCCCAGGGAGAAAGAGGCACAGGCCCTCAGGTATAAGCTGGCACGAGACAGATTGTTGCGGCAACGTGACGATTTTATCGCCCAGCGCATCAGGGAAACCCTGGGTGAAGGCGAGACCGGCATCCTCTTTGTCGGGGCTTCCCACGATGTCCTGTCCCGTCTACCGGAAGATATTCAGGTAGTCCCGGTAACATGGGCACAACACTAATACAAGCGTAAGGACTAATGCTACCCACCCTCGTCGTTACCTGAGCACGGAAACACCATCTCCCTCGATTGTCATTCCCGTTTACACGGGAATCCAGACCGCAAAGCTACCCCGGTTCACTTTGATTGCCGCTTTCTCGGAAATGACAGTTTTTGGACAGTCTTATATCCGTAGTTGAATAGCAGGTCTGTCTCACCTATAATCTAGTCAAACATTCCAGGGCGAGAGGCTGAAGTGGCATAATGCGGGTGCGAGTTGGGCAGTAATCCGTTCGCCGGCAATTTCCTTTGGACAGGAGTGACTATGATTAAGCCTGACGAGTTCTTTGACGAGCTGGAGACCATGTCCCCGGTGGCCAGGGAGAAGTATTTCCATCGCCATCTGACGGAGACCGTAGCCCATGCCTATCACCACGCTCCTGCCGTCAAAGAGATGTTTGATCAGGCTGGCGTCAGCCCCGGTCAGATTGCTAATGTAAAAGACCTGGAGAGAGTCCCCATCATCCGCAAGACCGACCTTATTGACCGGCAGAAGGCAGATCCCCCTTATGGCGGCTTTGTCACCATTCCGTATGCCGATATTGACCGTATCTTCCTCTCCCCTGGCCCCGTCTATGAGCCTGTCCAGACAGCCCGCATCAAGTGGTTCGGCAAGGCCTTCTGTGCCGCCGGCTTCCGCAAGGGGGACGTGGTCATGAACACCTTCACCTACCATATGTCGCCGGCGGGCATATTGTTCCACGAAGCCTTGCGTGATTGCGGGGCCACCGTTGTCCCCATGGGCACCGGCAACACCGACATCCAGGTGCAGACCATGCGTGACCTGAGGGTGACCGGCATTGTCAGCACGCCCAGCTTCTTGATGACGCTAATCAAGCGAGCGGAAGAGCTGGGCCACAGTTTCAATAGTGATTTCAGCCTGAAGCGGGCCTGGTTCACCGGCGAGATGCTGCCACCTTCCCTTCGCACGACCTTTGAGGAGACCTACCGGATTGATACCTATCAGACCTACGCCGTGACCGAGACCGGCGGTGCCCTCGCTTACGAGTGCTCACAGAAGTCAGGGATGCACCTTATGGACGAGTCCGTCATCGAGATTGTGGACCCGGCGACAGGTAAGCAGCTTGGCCCTGGTGAGGTTGGCGAAATCGTGGCCACTCCCGTGCACAACCGGCAGTGGGGACTCATCCGCTTCGGCACCGGCGATATGTCTGCCTATGTTACTGACCCCTGTCCCTGCGGCCGGACATCACATCGGCTCACGGGCATCGTCGGCCGCACCAGTGACGCCGTCAAGGTGCGGGGCATGTTCGTGGTAGCCCGACAGGTTGAGCAGGTCATGGCCGGCTTTGGGGCCATCGCCCGCTACCAGCTTGTGGTCACCCGCAAAGAAGAGCGGGATGAGCTGGCGCTGCATCTGGAGCTAAAGCAAGAAGCTAGCTCAACGACCAGACAGAGGCTGGTAGAAGACGTCATCCAGCAGTTCCAGAATGCCTGCCGCCTGAAGATTGACCACGTTGCATTCCTTAACAGAGGCACCCTGCCAGACCAGCCCCAGAAGCTCCTTGACCGAAGAGTGTGGAAGTAACAGTCTGATTCCGGATACAAAGCGTAGAGGAATCTGTCTTTCCCCTTCAGCAGAAAGCTCGACGGTTTTTCATGTGCTTATTGCAGCAGCGGGCTTGGCTTGGGCAGAAGACATCTTTGATGGACACTCTGGTAACCATTAACCAGGCAGCTCCGCATAGCTTACAAGCATCATTTTTCATGCTACAATGCACTAAGGCTGGACCATAGCAGTTAAACTTACTCTGCCCCTATTGCCGTAAAATGAAGCATATTCTGACCCTGGCTAAATGGGAGCTGACCCGGCTGAGAGTGCGCTTCAGCGGCCAGTCAAAGTATATCGTGCTGGCCGTTGTCCTCCTCGCCGTGGGCATTTCTTACCTCATTTATCATCAGGGCCTGGTCTTTAGCAGGGGATTCTACGTTGTCGGTGTATCTCCGGAGGGCCCGGTCATCACCGATAAGCGCTTCACGGTCATCAGGGCTGACCGGGAGACAGGCTATGCCTTACTACAGACGAAGGCTATAGACCTCTATATTGACGGCGGGCGTGCCGTATCTCAGGGCCGCCGCGGCCAGTATGCCGCCGGAGCGCTGCGAAAATACCTGGAAAAGCAGGAGGTGGCCCGGATAGCACAGGAATATGAGATGGGGCAAGCTTTCCCGCTCCGTGTGGAAATCCGGTATCTGGAGTCCCTGGCGGCAGAGCCTGTGGAGATTCGCCTGCCGGAAACCGGTCCCACCGGGCCGCCGGAGCCGGCAGCACCTCCGGTCGTGACGCCGGCACTCGTGCCGGGACAAACACTCACCGTTGTGCCGGCACCAGTCACACCAAACTCGGGAAACGTGGTGGTTACGCCTGCCGCGACCAGCACTACCGATGCCGCCGTAAAGGCGCAGTTGGACAGGCGGGAAGGCCCGCGTCCGCTCCGCTTTGAGGCCGAGTTTGTCTCGGAGAACGATGTCATCATCCCTTCCCTCAGCGAACCGCCCATACCGCTCTCCCAGGTAATCATCGCCCTGCTCTACATCGTGCCGATTTTCTTCGTCAGCATTTTCTTCACCAGCACCTTCACCGAGGAGAAGCTGAGCCGCAAGGTCATTGTGCTGCTATCCGCTCCGGTGACGCGCCTTCAGGTCATCCTGGGCAAGATGCTGCCCTACCTTGTTTATGCCGTGCTCACCATCATTATCATCACCTTGGCATTACGCGGCAATATCCTGCTGGGTCTCGCTATCTTCATCCCAGTGGCGCTATTTATCTTCGCCATCTACCTGATGGTCGCCCTCACCTATCGGACCTTCAAAGATGAGACCTTCTTCTCTGTTCTGGCCCTTTCCGCCATCGTCGTCTATCTGGTGACACCGGCCATGCTCACCGGGGTCAGCGACCTGAGCTATATCTCGCCGCTTACCCTGGCTGTGGAGATGTTCCGTGGGGCATCCTTCAACATAAACCAGTATTTCCTGGCCACCGCACCGCTCTACCTGGTATTCGCACTGGTGCTATATACCGGCAACCGCCTCCTCAACGAGGAGTTCCTCACCGGCTATAGACCACTCCACGCCAAGGTAGCTGAGGCCCTTTATCTTATCGTGGCACGGAAACACCCGGGCCTGTCCATCCCTCTGCTGACTATCGCCCTCATGCCGGCCGTCTTCATGGTCCAGCTGGCGTCTATCGTCTTCGTCACCAACCTACCGGAGTCCATCGCCCTGAGGGCAGTGATCGTCGTCTCGGCTGTCGTCGAGGAGGTGGCCAAGTCAGCGGGCGTAGCTGTCCTTGTCCAGCGGAACGTCGTCAGGTCAATGAAGGGGGTCACGGCGCTATCAGCCCTGTCGGCGCTGGGCTTTTTCGCCGGTGAAAAGCTGCTCCTTTTCCTGGCGCTGAGCGTGGTCTCTGAGTCAATGTTCATGCAGGCCGTTTTCGGTGCCGGGCTGCTCGTGGCACCTTTGGTCATGCACGTGGTCACCACTGTCATAGTCGGCCTGCTTACGGCGCGGCTGGGCACCAGGTACTATGCTGTGGCCATTGTGGCCGGCACTCTAATTCACGTTTTCTACAATCTCTATGTTATTGGAGCACTGCGGTGAGCAGGTACTTCGTGCTGCTGAGCAAGGAGCTGAGGGCTATCACCAGGGAGAAGACTATCATGTTCGCCGTCCTGGTGCAGTTCTTCATTGCCTCCTTCTCCTCGGTCATCATGGTCGGCCTCATGACCTTCTACGACCCGGTCTCCCTCGGGGAGAGTGCCCGGCTATCGGTGACGGTGGGCTTTGTGGGCGATATGCAAAGTCCTATGCTGGACTATCTGAGGGAAAGAAATCTGCCCGTGCGGCCTTATAACGATCTGGCCGCTGCCGAGGCCGCCTTCCACTCCGGCTCTATTGATACCATCATGGTGGTACCCCGGAGCGAGTCGGGAACCGTGGACATGAAGCTGGTCCTGCCCACCGCTGATACCAGAAAGACCATCATCCTGCTGGTGTTAAACGAGCCGCTGAAGAAATTCGAGAACTACCTGCGCCAGGCCAATGGCATCGAGCTGAAATACAAGGATATGGGCGGGAGGCCCAACACCACCTACGAGTTCCTTTACTCCCTGATTATCCCGATACTGATGTTCTTCCCGGCTATTATTGCCGGCAGCATTGTGATTGACACTATATCGGAGGAGTTCGAAAATAAGACCTTCGATACGCTGCTGGCGGCTCCAGTAACGCCCGGGCAGGTCTTTGCCGCCAAGATATCAGCGGCCACCAGCAGCGCCGCCATCCAGGTTGCCCTGTGGGCGGGTCTCTTGCGCCTGAATGGCCACATAATCCAGAGCTTGGTGGTGGTCCTGGCGTTGGCTGTCCTTATCGCCGCATTGATAGCCACCGGCGCTGCCGGCATTGCCCTCTATTTCAAAGACCGCGAGCGGGCCCAGTTCGTCTATTCCATCGCCCTTATTATCGCCGCCGGGCTGGGCTATTTCCTGGACCCGTCACCCTTCAGTGCGGCTACAAATCTGGCGGCGGGCGTGCCTGGCACCGAGCCGCTGAAGGTGCTATTCTACCTTATACCACTACTGGTCATATGGTTTGCCCTGCGTAAGGCACTTAAACCCATGCTGGTGCGTTAGTTCCATAACGAGTAAGTCTTGTGCGAAACCGGGAAAAATACGAGATTAGAAAGGAGAGCACGTGAAAGTTTTGGGCATCGCTTGTAGTCCGAGAAAAGAGGGCAGCACAGAGGTATTGGTCAAAGAGGCCCTGGGTGGTGCTGCTGACTATGGGGCCGAGACCGGCTTCTGGTCAGTGGCTGGCAAGGAGCTGAAGCCCTGCGATGCGTGCACCTCCTGTCGCAAGACAGGCGGTAGGTGTCACATAGAGGATGACATGCAGGAGCTATATCCGCTGATTCTGGCGGCAGATGGCCTTATCTTCGGCTCGCCGGTCTATTTCGAGTGCCTGGCAGCCCAGGCCAAGATAGTCCTTGACCGCCTGTATTGTCTCTACTATCACAGCCTGCTGGTGGACAAGGTCGCTGGCGCTATCGCGGTGGCCACAGCTTACGGTCATGATGGCGTCCGCATTCCGTTCCAGAACTTCTTTGAAGAATGCCATATGATGCGGGCTGACTTCGTCTGGGGCTATGCCCGCCGCAGGGGAGATGTTACAAAGGATAGCTATGCCATTAAGGCTTCGGAAGAGCTGGGGAAACAGGTGGCGGCTCTGGCGCAACAGAGATACCGACTGCCTGAAGAGTTCCGCAAGCCCATCTACCGCAGCACATTCGATAAGTATGGTATTGACTGCTATCCTCTCAAAGGACAGGAGTAAGGTTGGTCAGGCTGTGACCCATGGGACAGTCAAAATTACGTAATTTTTCCGCGAAATATGCGTATATTTACTAATATTCTTATGCGTCAAACAGCTATATGCTAACAGTAACCTGGCAGAAAAGGGAAGGGCGGGTCTGAATGACAGAGGGAATGGCCGGGTAACAGGTTGAGAGGTCTGCTCAGTATGAGAGTATCGAAGACCGGGGCGGGTAGCTGGGACGAGACCCACAAAGATCTCGATAAGCTGGCTGGCCTGCCTCAGGAAGACCTGAAAACGGTGCCGACTGCCGAGATCCAGCGGGTCCTTGTTGACCTTTCCTTCCGGCTGAGCGAGCTGGAGGCGGAGTGTGAGCGCCTGCGCCAGTCCCAGGCAGAGCTGGAAGAAGTGCACCGGCAGTATATGGACCTCTTCGATTTCGCTCCCATCGGCTATTTTAATCTGGACAGCCGCTGCATCATCTTGAGCATGAACATCACGGGCAGTGACATGCTCAACATACCCAGAGGCAAGCTGGTCAGTACCCCCTTCTACGCCCTTATTGACCCAGCAGAGCAGCCGTTGTTCACCTCCTATCTCGGTGAAGTGGCCCGTACCGGCAGCCGGCTCAGCACAGAGCTCCGGGTGCGCCGGAGTGAAGGCACCACCTTCCATGCCCAACTGGAGACCGTCCCCCTGTACGAGAAGGGCAAGCTCACCTACCGCATATCACTGGCGGACATTACGGAGCGCAAAAAGGTCGAGTTGGCCTTGAAGGAAAGCGAGCAGAAATACCGGGACCTTACCGATATGCTCCCTGAAATCGTTTTCGAGACTGATATGCGCGGCAACGTTGTCTATATGAACAGGAAAGCGGTGGACTATTTCGGCCTCACCATGGAGGAGATAGCCGCAGGGTTTGACATATTCAACCTCGTCCATCCGGAGCAGAGGAATATCGCCCGTGCCAGGTTCGTAATGATTCTGGATAAAGGGGACATCGGTGGCTACGAATACACCCTGGTGAAGAAGGACGGGACGCCCTTCCCGGCGATCGTGCACTCGGCACGGGTCACGCACGATAGTCAGCCCTGGGGGCTACGGGGCATTGTCATTGACATCAGCGAGCGTAAGAGGGTGGAGCATGCCCTGGCCGAAAGTGAAAAGAGGTTCCGGACCACCCTCGATAGTATGCTGGAAGGCTGCCTCCTTGTTGACCGCAGCTGGCGTTACATCTACGCTAACGATGCCGTAGACGAACAGGGCCGCTACAAGAAAGAAGACCTGGTGGGACATACCATGATGGAGGTCTTTCCGGATATCGAGAAGACAGAGCTTTTCGCTCGTTTCAAAGAAGCCATGGAAAAGCAGGTAGCCCACACCGTGGAGACGGAGTTCGTCTATCCCGATGGCGCAAAACGCTGGTTTGAAATTCGCGTTGAGCCAGTGCCGGAAGGCATTCTCATCCTGTATGCGAATATTGACAAGCGCAAGCAGGCCGAACAGCACCTGTGGCGGAGCATTGAGCGTGTAGAGCGTCTTCACGGTATTGGCAAGATAGTGAAGTTGCAGCCAATAGGCATGCTGATGATTGAGCACAGGTTGATTGACCGCGTGCTGCCCTTGCTCTCGCAGGAACAGCAAAGAATGGCGCAGACTACTACGTTGGACCCGGAGCTGATGGAAGAGTTCGTGGACTTCTTCCGGACCTATGCCGATAAGACCCATCATGGCAAAGAGGAGAATATCCTGTTCAAGGACATGGAAGGCAAGTCTCTGCTTTCCGAGCACCGGGAGATGATGGCGGAGCTTGTCCAGGAACATATTGCCGGGCGCAGACTTACCACTGACCTGGCGGAAGCCACCGAGCGCTGGGCATCTGGCGATAGGGATGCCCTCAAGCAAGCAATCACGGTGGCCGGCGAGCTCGTCAAATTCTACCGGGCTCATATTGAAAAGGAGGACAATCTCTTCTTCCCGCCCAGCATGGCCTACTTTAGTGCCAGCGAGCAGGATGATATGCTCCTGGAGTTCGTGGAGTTTGACCGGGGACTGGTGCACGAGGTATATACGCGTAAAGTCCAGGTGCTGGAAAGCCCTCCGCTGAAATGAACGCCACAAACCCCAGAACGGCGCATTGACATTCGCCATCCGACTCACTACACTTTAGGTGTGCAAGAGAATGGTAAACAGAGCCTCGGCGACATACTCAGACAGCAGAGAGTCGCCCTGCGCCTGACACTGCACCAGGTGGCCGCCGCCGCCGGGGTATCCCCGTCACACCTGGGGCGAATCGAGAAGGGAGAACGCTTCCCCTCGGCCCACGTTCTGCGCAAGGTAGCCAGTCCCCTGGGCTTTGAGGAAGATGAGCTGTTCACCCTGGCGGGCTACCTCTCCCCGGAATCGTCAGGCGTGGCGGAAAAGGCCACGGCCTATCGTGGCACCGGACGGCTGGATCCCTATGTGAGCCGCATACTTTCCCAGGAGCCGGTTGAAGTCCAGCACGCCGTCATCGGCATCCTGATGATGCTGAAGAGTGTCGCCAAGGGCCTCCCCAAAGAGGACAAAGGACCGCCAGGCCAGGAGCCCCACTAGGCCACTGCCGTTGCTTCAGTGTGGGCACATGGCTATTCCGGCCGGTTTGTTCCTCACGTATAGACCGCGATGACCACGGCCTCTTTGGGGTTGTGGTCGTCAAAGAACACTACGGCTACCTTTCTGCCCAGGGCCATCTCCACAGCCGGCAGGTTGCGCGCCACCGCGATTCCCTCGAGGTAGGCCTTGTAGCTGCCGGCCACCTGCACGGTCGCCGTGTAGTCACCGGAGTTGAAGCTCTTCAGAACGGCTTTCTTTAGACTCATGGTCCCCTCCTTGTGAATAACCAATAACCAAGAACTTGTCCCATTCACTTCGTTCAGGGCAAGCTTTGAGCGAAGCCGAAGGGATTTCGAATTTCGTGCTTAGTCCGTTATCAATAAAAT
>JACQTX010000027.1 GCA_016210585.1 Chloroflexota bacterium | reverse complement strand
GGCCAGCCCTGAGCGGAGCCGAAGGGTTTGAAACATTTGGGTCTTAAGTATTTTGAAATTGTTCAGGATTTCGGATTTCGTGCTTAGGATTTCTTCACCTAGACGTATTGCTTCTAACCCGACCGATGCAGGACTTTCTGCCGCCTACTCTTCCGGCTCTTCCTTCTTCTCCACAATGGTGCAGCAACCGCACTCGCAGGCACGCCGCTCGGCACAGGGCTCACAGCAATAGACGATGCCTTCCCTTTCGTAGGCTTCACCACTGATGGCACAGCCGCAGATGGGACATAGCTGCTCAGCGACAGCCATAGGAACCTCCTTTCCCTTCGTCTCGCGGAAGTATAGAGTCCTATTTGGGGACACCCGGCATGCTACCGGGAGCCCGCACCATCAAGACCGGCACACAGCTACCGCGGAAAACCTTCTCGGCCACGCTACCATGAGTCCACCGGCTGACGCCGGAGCGGCCATGACTCGCCATGATGACAAGGTCGCACTTCTCGTTCTCGGCGAAAAAGGTCAGCTCCTGCGCCGGGTCCCCCAGCAGCACCTCGGTGCGCGTCTTAATGCCCTTCTCGTTCAGCTTCTTGGCGATACGGGCCAGATACCTGCGGGCTGGCGTCTCCAGCTTGCCCACCGCCTCGGGGACCAGCCTTTCGCCGGTCGGCTGGCTATGGTCTTCAATAGGCCGGAAGCCGACGACTCGCTCGGTGACGCTGGTCAGGATAACCTCCTCCGGCTTGCAGCCAGTGGCCAGGTCTTCCACGTAGGGCAGGACGCACTCTGCTAGCTTGGAGCCATCCAGGGGCACCATTATCTTACGGAACAGCTTCTTATCCCTCCTTTCCTCAGAATGCGCCTATTATAGCACTACATAAACTCAGCCAACAGGCTTTCCGCCCGCCGCGGATCGAGGGCCTGTTTCACCGGCGGTCCCTTCTTCAGGGCGACCAGCCTGTCTTCGAAGGTCGGCTCACCTTCCCTGCGGTAGATAACCCCGATGGGTATGCGGTCGCCCCACTCGAGGGCTTTCGCACAGGCGGCATTGCGGTCAGCCGGGTCATAACCGGACTCCAACTTATAGACCCGCTCGCGGTACCATTTGTAGGTATTCTGGTGATTAAAGGTGACGCAGGGCTGCAGGACGTCAATCAGGGCAAAACCTTTGTGACTTATGCCTGCTTTAATCATGCTGCTCAGATGGTCAATATCCCCGGCGAAGCTCCGGGCCACAAAGGTCGCCCCTGCCACTATGGCCACGGCTATGGGATTGAGCGGCGTCACCGCTCCCTCCGGCGTGGTCTTCGTCACAAAGCCGGGGTCGCTGGTAGGTGACGCCTGCCCCTTGGTCAGGGCATAGACCTGGTTATCATGCACCAGGTAGGTGATATCGTGGTTGCGGCGCATGGCATGCAGAAAATGGTTGCCGCCCTCGCCGTAGGCATCACCATCACCGCTGACGGCAATGACGGTAAGCTCAGGGTTAGCCATTTTGGCAGCCACGGCCACCGGGATGGGCCGGCCATGCAGCGAGTTAAACACGTTGCCCCGTGTGTAATGGGGCAACTTCCCGGCCTGACCGATACCGGAGACAAGGAGCACTTGCCAGGGCTCAAGCTCCAACTCCACCAGGGCGCGGTTGACGGCATTAAGAATGCCGAAGTTGCCGCAGCCGGGACACCAGGCGGGCTTGAGGCCCACGAACTCTTCGGTCTTGACCCTATTTAACGTTACCATAGCAGCAACTTTCCTTTCTCAGATGGTCAACGATATAGGCCGGCGTAATGGGCCGCCCGTCATAGCGGAGAATCTTGCCCTCGACAGCCTTGCCCGTCTCGGCGCGAATTATCTGGGCGAGCTGTCCGCTGGCATTGCTTTCCACGACGAAGCTTTCTTTAGCATCGCACAAAATGTCAGCCACCGGCTCCGCGGGGAAGGGCCACAGCTCATTGAGATGAAGCCAGTTGGCGCTCTTTCCCTCCCTGAGCAGCAACTCAACAGCCTCTTTGATGGCACCATAGGTGCTGCCCCAGCCGATGAGGGTCAGGTCCGCCCGCTTGGGGCCGCGTAGCTCCGGCGGGGTGATGCCGTGGTGCTTAAGCTCGAAGGCCTTGCGCTGGCGCTTCTGCACCTGTGCCCGGCGTTCTTCCGCGCTTTCGGTGAGATGGCCAGCCTCGTCATGCTCGTCGCTATCGGTCGCTACGAGCACTTCCTTTTGACCGGGGAAGGCACGCGGCGAAATGCCATTGACGGTGACCTTGTGCCGCTTGTAGCCATCCCCGCCTGGTGCCGCCGCATACACCATACCCCGGTCAATGGTCACGCGGGACATATCGAACTTGTCCACAGTGGCATAGGACCCGGCCAGATAGTGGTCGGTCAGGATAATGACTGGCACCTGGTACCTTTCCGCCAGGTTGAAGGCCTTGACGGTTACCCAGAAGGCATCCTCGATGGTAGCGGGGGCGAGGACGGCGCGGGGGAAATCACCACAGGCGGCGTGGACCACGAAGGCAAGGTCGCCCTGCTCGGTGCGGGTGGGCAGGCCCACGGCCGGGCCGGGGCGCTGCCCGTTCACGATGACACAGGGCGTCTCGGTCACGCCGGCCAGTCCCAGTCCTTCCACCATAAGGCAGAAACCGCTGCCGGAGGTAGCTGTCATGGCCCGCAGGCCGGCGAAGCTGGCCCCCAATGCCATGTTTATGGCGGCAATCTCATCCTCCGGCTGCACCACCAAGATGTCCATGTCTTTCGCCTTGGTGGCCAGGTATTCCAGGATAGGCGTCGCCGGCGTCATGGGGTAGGCCGCTATGAATTTGCAGCCGGCAGCAATGGCCCCCAAAGCAATGGCCTCGTTGCCTGTGAGGAACATGCGCGCCGCCCCGATAGGCTCCAGGCGGTGCGGGAACTCGGTCCGGAAGTTTTGCGCAGCATAGTCGTAGCCAGCGTGGGCCGCTTTGACATTAGCCTCACCCACATCGCCACCGAAATGGTCGCGCAGCAGCCCGTCCATCAAGGCCATGTCATAGCCCACCAGGCGCAGGGCGGCGCCCAGGGCCACCGTATTGGACATCAGCTTGTCTCCGGTCTTCTCCTGGGCGAGCCGGGCCATGGGCACGCTGAAGAGGAAGCCATTGCTTTTGACATCCTTTATCGTATCGCCGTCATAGATAATGACGCCGCTACTGGCCAGCTCCGGCTGGTGGAGGTCTATGGTCTCTTTGTTTATGGCCAGGAGCATATCTACCGTCTCGGAGACGGCCTCCGTCTTCCGGCTGCTGGTCCGCACCCGCATGAAGTTATGGCCACCCCTTATTCTTGACTCGTAGTCCTGGTCAGCGAATACGTGGAAGCCGCCCCGGGCGAAGACCTTGCCGAGCAGGACGCCCACTGACTGCACGCCCTGGCCGGCCTCCCCGCCAATCATGAAGTTGACGTCAACCGGTCGTTTTACTGCCATTACTTCACCTCCTCACGAGCTTTCAGCTTTCAGCCTTCAGCTATCAGCGCTATTAGTTTCTAAAACAATCTGAAAGCTGACTGCTGATTGCTGAACGCTAATGCTCCTTATAAAACAGGTCATCGTAGAGTATCTCGAGGCGCAGCTTGTGCCTCAGCTCCTGCTGGGCGAGCCATTCGGCCAGGTGCTTGGCCGCCTCATCTCTCAGGATGCTGATAAAGCCGGCGTAAAAGGCGATGGCCTGCTGCTCCCGCATGATGGCAAAGGTCAGCGTCTCATTCAAGCCGGCGCCTACCAGGCTATCGCCGCTGGCCAAATACTCGCTGAGCCTCAGATTGGGCACCGGCTCCAGGTGAAAGTCCTGCCGGTCAAAGCCCTTTTCCTTCAGCGCCTTAAGTTTCTGCAGGTGTCCCAGCTCCTCCTCCGCCAGCTCTTGCAGCATGGCGCGGGCGCCGGCGTCCTCAGTCCTGCTTTGCGCTGCCGTGTAGAAGGCATTAGCGGTGATTTCCTTGTACATGGCCGCATCAATCAGCTCAGTCAGCTCATCCAGCATAGTCTTCATCCATAGCCTCCTAACCCGGATAAACTCTAAGCACTAAATCCGAAATCCGAAACAATATCAAAATTCAAAACCATGAATGGCCAAAAAGTTTTGAACCCTTCGCCCTTCTATGAAGGACTCAGGGCAAGCCATTGATGCTTTGGTCATTTGAATTTGTTTAGCATTTAGGGTTTCGTGCTTCGGATTTCCCCTTTCTATCCTGAATCGACTTCAGAGCCTGCCCTGAGCTTGCGAAGGACAAGGCTTTGCACCAGATTCATACTAATGGACTCCCGCCAGCTCAGCGCGGTCGGTGACCACCGGGTAACCGGCGGCTTCCCAGGCCTCCATGCTGCCCAGGACGTTACCCACTTCCAGGTAGCCCGCCCGCAGCAGAATACTGGCGGCTAGGCTGGCGCGGTGACCTACCCGGCAGAGCACGGCCACCGGCCTCGTGCGGGGGACCTCTGTCAGCCGTTCTGCAAGATGCCCGACGTATATATGCATGGCGCCCTCGATATGGCCCTCGTCCCACTCCCGCTGACTGCGGACATCAAGGACGGTTATGGCCTCACCGCGGTCAAGCTTCGTCTTAAGCTGGTGGGCGGACAGCGGCGTTAGGCTTTCGATGGGCAGGCCGGCATTATACCAGCCTTCCATGCCGCCCTTCAGATAGCCCACCGCAGGCGGGTCAAAGTCGGCCCGTATGAGATAGCGGACAGCCCTGTCCAGATAGCTCTGGTCCGGTAGCACCAGCAGGCGCGGCTGGTTGTAGGAGAGAACCCAACCGGCGAAGGCGGGCAAGCCCTCCAGCCAGATGCTGTAGGCCCCTTTGATGTGCGCTCCGGCGAAGGCGGCTGGCTCATTGGTGTCAACGACCACGGCGCCCCTGTCTATCGCCTCTTTGAACTCAGCAGGCGTTAGCAGGGCAGGCCGGGGCAGGCCGCCGAGGACCGGCGGTCCTTCCAGGTTCATCTTCTCCATCTTCCGGAAGTAGGGTGGCCGCTCCGGGTGCTCTGCCAGCTTGCGCTTGATGAAACGCTCACGGTCGCCGGTCTGCAGTGCCGGATTGTGGCACCTTTCGATGCCCAGCGTGCTCTCATCCCGCTCGCTGATGGCCATACCGCAGACTGAGCCGCCGCCATGACCCGGGCACAGGATGACCCCGTCACCCAGCGGCAGCAGCTTGTTGCGAATACTGTCGTAGAGACTGGCAGCCAGGCGCGGGGCTTCTTCCGGGCCGTAAAGGTCAGTCCGGCCAACATCATCGGCAAACAGGGTATCCCCGGAGAAGACCATTACTACCGCGCCATCGGAGTCAAGGTCAGCCAGCGTGTAGCACATACTCTCATCGGTGTGACCGGGCGTGTGCATGGCCACCAGCTTCAAATTGCCGAGGCAGAACTCCTGGCCATCCACCAGGGTATGGCCGTATTTCCAGTCCAAGCCCGGGCCGTGGTAGATCTCGGCTCCCGTCAGATGCCTCAACTCCGTAGAGCCGATGACATAATCCTCATTGCGGTGCGTCTCGAAGATGTATTTGACTTGCAGGCCGCGCCGCTGGGCGATGTCAACATAGACCTGGCAGTCACGCCGCGGGTCTATGACTGCCGCCTCGCCTTCCGAGCCGACCAGATAAGAGTTATGGGCAATGCCTTCCGATTTTATCCGCTCAAAAATCATGTCATATCACTCCCTGTCTTTCATCCGCTACTTGGCGAAGGGTAAGCCTCCGTGCAGAGTCCCCTTACTCCACCACAGTGATCTTGCCCTTCATGTAGGTGTGGTAGCCGCAATAGTAGGTATAGGTGCCAGCCTTGGTAAAGGTATAGCTATACGAGGCATCCTTGGCCATGGTGCCGCTGTCAAAGAGCCCACCGTCAGCCGTGACGGTGTGGGATACGGCGTCATTGTTTGTCCAGACGACTTCGGTCCCTGTTTTGATGGTGACCTCTGCCGGCACAAAGGCGAAGGCAGAATGCTTGATTTCCACAGTGCCGGAGAGCGGCTCCGTCGGTGTTGGCGGGGGAGTGGGTGTCGGGGACGGCGTAGGCCTGGCGCAGGACAACATCCATAGCAGCAAGACGAGTATTACACAGCAGGTGACACCGAGTTTTGCTGCCCGATGGAGTGTCATTTTGTGCCCTCCTTCTCCCTGCTGTTATTCCACAACGTTGACCTTCCCCTTCATGTTGGCATGATAGGCGCACACGTACTCGTAGGTGCCTTTACTGTTAAAGGTATAGCTGAAAGAGTCGTTCTTTTCCATTCGGCCGCTCTCGAAGCTCTTGTCGCTGGCCGTAATGGTATGGGGTGTGGCATCCAGGTTGCTCCAGGTGACTCTGGTGCCCAGCTTGATGGATATTTCTGCCGGGCTGAAAGCGAACCGGGCAATTTGGACTTCGACGGGGCCGGGTGACGGGGTCGGACTGGGCGCCGGCGCCGGGGTTAGGACCGGTGATGGTGTGGCAGTGGCGGCAGGTGTGGGCGCCGGGCTGCTACAGGACAGGGCAACAAAAAGAAGACTAAACAAAACAAGACCGGTGAGAACGCCTCTTGTGGCCCGGTGAAGTCTCATCTTACACCCCCCTAGATTTTGGCTAGCTCTTTGGTTCCAGGGTCTTCTTCATCATATCAAGGATAATCTCTTCCCTGGTAGCGTGCTCCTCCATCATCTGGCACATGCTGCTGATAGCCTGCTGGGTATAGGTCCGCCTGGCCAACTGCTGCTCCGGGGGCATATCCGCCGGCCAATCGGCAGCAATGGTGACCCTGGCCTCGCGGGTCGCTTTCAGTATCTCCTGGTGCTCGCGGCGCAGCGCTTGCATGAGCACCTCGCCAAAAAGGGGCGGCAGTTCCCTTTCCTCAAAAGCGAAATGCTTCTTCAGACCCTCGTCAAGGTAGGTTACCGTCTCCTGGAGCTTCTTTTGCTTTTCCAGCAGCACCTCACCGGAGCTCAGCGCCCAGCCTGCCTGCATCTTCTGGAGGCTGAAAATCGCCTCCATATCGCTTACTGACTCGCCGAGCAACCTCATCTCGCCCCTGATGCGGCGGTGCTCTTCAATGACCCGGTTAATTATGGCCAGCCTGTCCATTGGACGGGCCTTCTCCGTCACCATGTTGCGCTCCGCAAAGACACACTTATGATCAAGACCATGTTCGACGCATTAAGACGAAAGCAGAATTATCAAAAGACTAATGATTCCTGCATATGGGCGCTCCAGGCCGGGCCTCATCTAATCGCTTCCTTATTAGACCGGCGCGCTGGTCTAACCCTTTGCACCAGTCTATATTCCAGGCAACGGGCTGGTAAATGACAAATGTCTCTTTATAGCCGGGATCCCTACGAGCTCCTGCAGCCAGGCGGGGAAACTATCATTACCGGTGCGACTGAATGCCGCACTACCCTATCGGCGACACTGCCCATCACCCAGCGAGAAACGCCCGAGCGGCCATGGGTGCTCATGACAATCAGGTCAACATGGTTTTTCCGGGCATAGTCCAGGATCTCTTCAGATGGTCTCCCTTGGACGCTTACCCCCTTGGCGGCCACACCCTCCTTCTTGAGAGTATCGGCTACTCCGTTCAGGTATCCGGCAACTTCCGCTTGAGCGTCCTTTTCCGCTTTGCGCAGCAGTTCCAGGCTGCCTTCGCCATAGAGCTCGGTCCGCACCGGCTCAATCACCCTTATGACCACTACTTCAGGGACATGGCACCCGCTGGCAATCGCTTTGACATGCTTCAGGCTGCATTCGGATAGCTCCGAGCCATCCAGTGGTGCAAGGATTTTGTTATACATCATTATTTTCCTCCTTTATTTAGAGCGGGCCTTCCGGCCAGCCTCCAATCCCTGCCAGGCAAAAGAAACAGCACCACCGTGCGCTTAACCAGGTTAGCTATTATATCTTAATGGGGTTCTGCAGATTCACACTATCCGTAAGCTTACCTAATTTATGCGGAATACTCACCTATTTTTTATTAAATCCGCCAACCAGCCCGGAACTGGCCTTTATCTTCGAACCGCAATTTCGTCCTTCACGGCAAACCGGTGAAGGCCGAAGCAATCCCCGATTCGCACCCGCCGGCATACAATTCGGAGATTGCTTCGGCTCCGCCTGCGGCGGATGCACTCGCAATCCATCATGACGGTTGTCACCGTCACCAACAAAGTATGAAAATCCTCTCTCCCCAGGTGGGAGAGAGTTAGAGTGAGGGGGAATTCAACACCCTCACCCATGCCTCTCCCATCAAGGGAGAGGAGTCTGGCTAT
>JACQTX010000191.1 GCA_016210585.1 Chloroflexota bacterium | reverse complement strand
GTATAGCACAACTGGCCTGGCCCGCACCCTGTTACTGCACTTGAGTCAGCTCAGCTCTCAGCAGTCAGCTTTCAGCCTGTAATTCCCCCGAAAATAGAACACAATCCGTCATTCCAGCGTAGGCTGGAATCCAGGCTATGAATCTCACCGTTGTCTTCTGGATTCTGGCCCCTGGCCTGTCGCCAGGACAGGCTTCGCCAGAATGACAAGGAATTGTTATTTTCATACTTCGTGGTGCTGGCTGCAAGCCGGAATCCAGCCCCTACAGGAAAATCATGTGGATACCGACTTTCGTCGGTATGGTTTATTGATTATTCTTGTTTGTTGTCACAAGGGTAAAACATGCAATGATATTATGGAATCATTCCTCTAGAGACAATACACTATTATGAGACCATTAGTAATAGCTGATAGCTGAGGGCTGAAGGCTGAAAGCGGCGCTGGCTCCAGCCTGCCCGTGCTAAAACTTAGGTATGCCAGACGCCGTGAATCAGTATTGTTAATGTCCTGAATCAGTAGCCTTACGGATTTTTCTCTCATAGCAAACATCCTATACTCCACTTTTGGAGGCAGTGAAATGCCATGTGAATGCTGGTGATATGACAGTGTTACTGGAACTTTCTTGCGGCAAGGAGGTCCGGTCCGATGAGCAAAAGAACATCTGTAGCCATTTCCGTTGTCCTGGCAGTGGCGATGCTACTGACTCTCGTTCCGGTATTTACACCGGTTACAGCAGCCCCGGTGGTGGACCGCAGGGGAGCACTTGAGACCAGCCATGCGGCAATCGCCCCACTTGACCCGGTGGCGGTGCGAGCGGCCGCCGTGGCCGCCGGGCTAGCCAGCCTGTCCACCATTGGCGTCCCGCAGGTTAATAACCTGGGCGACTTCCTCAATCCCGGCCCGGGTGCCAGGAGCAACGCCATAGTGCTGGGCAAGGCCCTTTTCTGGGACATGCAAGTGGGCAGTGACGGTATGGCCTGTGCCTCCTGCCACTTTGCTGCCGGTGCGGATAACCGGACCAAGAACCAGTGGAGTCCGGGCCTCAAAGCCAGCCCGCCAGACTTGGTTTTCGGCAACTCCGGTGTGACCGGTATTGCCGGCTATCCCCAGTTCGCCCCGAACTACGACGTAACGAAA
This sequence comes from Chloroflexota bacterium, assembly GCA_016210585.1. Lineage (GTDB taxonomy): Bacteria > Chloroflexota > Dehalococcoidia > Dehalococcoidales > JAFGLR01 > JACQTX01. The sequence continues at coordinate 5,765 of JACQTX010000191.1, read as the reverse complement.
AATGACTTCCCGACTCATCTGCTCAGCGACCCCGGACAGCAGGACTTTAATCACAGGGTTATTGTGCGCACTACCAATGATGTAGCTTCCTCCCAGGGCGTCTTCAAGGCCAACTTCACCGGTACCGTCCCCGGCCAGCTTAAGGATGAAGGCACCGCCGTCGCCGATGACGTGTTTAATGTGGGCGGGGTGAACGTCCGCCGTGTGGAGCCGCGCAACACGCCTAGCGTGATCAATGCCGTCTTCAACTTCGATAACTTCCTGGACGGCAGGGCGCGCAACCAGTTCAATGGTGTTAACCCGCTAGGCCCCCTGGATGATAGTGCCCGCATCCTGGTCAATGCCAACGGCACGCTGACCGAGGTGCAGGTCAGCATTCCCAACTCAAGCCTGGCCTCCCAGGCGGTGGGACCGCCCTTGAGCGACCTAGAGATGTCCTACGTTGGCCGCACCTTCCCTGACATCGGCAGGAAGATGCTGGTGGCCAAGCCGTTGGCCTTCCAGAATGTCCACTCGAACGATGGTGTTCTCGGCCAGTTTGCCGTGACCGGCGCCGGGGCCAAAGGGCTGACTTTCGCCACCTATGCTGACCTGGTCATGGCTGTCTTTCAATCTAAATACTGGGACTCTGACAAAGTCATCACCTTCGATGCTGCCGGCAAACGGGTAATCAATCCCGCGGGCACCCCTGGCGGCTACTCCCAGATGGAAGCCAACTTCAGCCTCTTCTTCGGGTTGGCTATCCAGATGTATGAGTCCACGCTGGTGTCAGACCGGACGCGCTTCGATTTCTTCATGGAGGGCGACAACGCCGCCCTCGATCAGGACGAGATGGCCGGGCTCCTCACTTTTATCAAGACAGGTGCACAGGCAGCCAATCCCCTGTTTGCCGGCATAGGCCAGGGCTCCTGCACCAGCTGCCACAAGAGCACCAACTTCAGCGATGCCACTTTCAGCGGCATGGGGATTGAAGGGCCTATTGAACTGGAGGTGGCCCCGGTGCTGGTTGACGGCCTGCTGAAACTGGGCACCGAGCAGGTCTTGCTGGACAACGGCTTCTACAACATCGGCGTTCGTCCTATCAACGAGGACCTGGGGCGGGGTGGCAGCGAGTTGGGCAAGCCGCTCTCCGCCAGCCGGCAGGCATTGCAGGGGTTCCCCTTTGCCCCGCGCATCCCCGCCAATGCGCCACAGAACCCGCGGGTGCTGGTGGATGGGGCCTTCAAGGTGCCCAATCTGCGCAACGTTGAGCTGACCGGGCCGTATTTCCATAACGGTGGTCAATACACCCTGCGGCAGGTTATGGAGTTCTACCGCCGCAACGGCGATTTCAGCGACATTAATATTGCCCACCTGGACGGGCCCATGGCCAGCGTTGACCTGAGACCGCCTGATTTCACCGGGCGCGATTTAGATACGGACCGCCTGGTAAAGTTCATGCTGACACTGACCGATGAGCGCGTGCGTCAGGACATGGCACCGTTCGACCATCCCCAGCTTTTTGTGCCCAACGGTCACCCGGGCGATACTAATGCCATTACTGAGTTTGATGTAGTCAATGGTGTCCAACAAGCCCGAGACATCCTGGTCGAAATTCCCGCGGTCGGTCGTGACGGCCGGCCGGCGGAGGGCCTGCCAGCGTGGCGGGGCTTCCTCGGCACGGGCGCTATCCAGGGTATCCTTCTTACTCTCGACCCGGGCTGGAACACCCTGTCCACACCCATCAAACTGCACTCGTCCATGGATACCTGGGGTGAGTTTGCCGCTTATAACAAGTTGAATTACCAGATAGCCTACCGCTGGGACGGGACCGCCTTCCAGCTTGTGGACCCGGCCTATGTCCTGCAGCCACTTGATGCCATCTACGTGCTGATGAACGCCCCGGCCACGGCGGAAATCATCCCCTTCGAAGGCGTTTCCGCCCCACCGAGCAAAGCGCTGGCCCTCGGCTGGAACCTGGTCGGCTCAGCCTTCCTGCAAACGGAGATGCCCGTGAAGGACGCCCTTGTTTCGGCCTTCTTTGCCCCCAATAACCTGGTGCCGAACACACTCCCGCTCTGGGGATACAGCCAGGTGGTCAGCCCATCTACCAACGCCTTTGAATGGGCCTATGTCCGGGATGCCACCGTAATTCCCTCCATGCGGGTGGGTGAAGGCTACTGGGTATCCATGGTGAACAGCGGGCAGGTCAATGGCTTTACCTCAACGCCACTGCCGTTCCCGCGGTAGCGGGCGTCAGGTTATTGTGGTTGAAAACGATTGAATAGCGTCTTCCCCTTTGTCAAAGGGGGGTTTAGGGGGATTTCGAACTCCAAAAATCCCTCTCATTCTCTCTTTAGCAAAGGGAGAAGAATTATGTAACGACCTAGATTATTTCTGCTTCTATCCAGCTAGAAGAGACAATATGAGAATAAAAGCCACGGCATTAGCGCTCCTCGTAGTGCTGACCATGCTATTTGCTATTCCGGCGGCAGCCAGTGCCCAGCCGCCTTCGCTACCCCAATACTTCTTCGGCACGCTCAAGATAGACGGCGCCGACGCGCCTGTCGGCACTACCATAGAGGCAAGAGTGCCCGGCGTAGTCCCCGGCCCGCTTAACCCCTTTGTTACCACGCAGGCCGGCATTTATGGCGATTTCAGCCCGTCTGCCAAAGGGCCTGGCCTGGTGGTGGGCGGTGATATTGCTGAGGGTGCCACTATCGAGTTCTTCATCAACGGAAGCAAGGCCAATGAGACCGCACCCTGGCAGAGCGGGCAGACAACCAGGCTTGACCTCACGCTGGGCGTCGTGCCGCCCCCCGGTGCCACCCCACCTACCGTAGAAACCGGCAACGCTGCCAGCATCACGGCAGAATCAGCTACGCTGTTCGGCACACTGAGCAACCTCGGCACGGCAACAACCGTGAACGTCTTTTTTGAATACGGGACAACTGTCAGCTATGGCAATAACACAGGTGCTCAGACAACGCCAGGCCCTATCACTTTCAGCACCAGCTTGACCGGCCTGCTGCCCGACACCCTCTACCATTTCCGTGCCCGGGCTGATGGAGGCACAGAGGGCATCGGACTAGGGATTGACCGGACCTTCAGCACTTCAGGAACAGTAGCCCCCGGCGTTACCACTGACGGTGCGGCCAGCATTACCACTAGCTCGGCTATCTTGAGCGGCAACCTGACCGGCTTAGGCACAGCGCCCTCGGTGGAAGTCTCATTCGAATGGGGCACGAGTGTCGGCGGACCTTATCCCAACATAACCAACGTCCAGTCCAAAACAAACACCGGAGTCTTTACTGCCAGCCTCAGCGGACTATCTCCGAGCACTACGTATTTCTTCCGGGCCAAAGCGAGCGGCGGCCTGCATGGCACGAGCTTTGGCACTCAAAAGAGCTTTGTTACCCAGGCCATCGCATCCGATGGCGGCGGCTTCGCACTGCCGCCTCCGCCGCCACCGCCGCCCCAGGTGACAGTCAGTATATCGGGCGGCAGTGGCAAGGTGACCATAGATGACAAGGGCACCGTGCAGGAGGACGCAAAGATAGAGTCGAAGGACGGTCGGGTTAAGCTGAACATGAAAAGGGGGACAAAGGCCCTGAAGAAGGACAGCAAGCCTGTGGATAGCATCACTGGCGACCCCGTTGAGAAGGACAAGGCCCCGAAGCTGCCGGAAGATAAGGCAATGCTGGGGCAGCCGGTGGACTTCGGGCCGGACGGGGCTACCTTTGACCCGCCCCTGGAGCTGGTGCTGAGCTACGCCGGGGAGCCGTTACCAGCGGGAATCACCGAGGACAAGCTGGTCATAGCCTACTGGAGCGAGACAGAGTGGGTTATAGTTGGTGGCCAGATTGACCATGCGGCCAAGACCATTGCCGTGTCAGTAAGCCACTTCACCCTGTTTGCGGTGACGGCACCGGTCCTCCCGCCCGCTACACTCCCAACAACGCCCGAGCCGACGCCCACACCGACCCCAACCCCGACACCTTTACCGACACCAGAGCCAACGCCAACACCTTTGCCCACACCCACAGTGACGCTGGCACCACAACCTATCCCATCCCCAACTCCAACAGCCACTTTGATGCCACCGCCCGCGCCGACACCGGAGCCAGCACCAACGCCAGTGCCCACACCGACGATAACAGTAACCGTAATGCCGACGCTACAGCCTGTCCCTACCCCCACGCCAATACCTGCCCCGACAACAGTGCCGTCACCAGAGCCGATGCCCCCCGCCCAAACAGGTGGCGTAGGCTGGGTTTTCGCTGGTCTCCTTATCGTGGCTATGGCTCTGGGTGCCTTCGTGGCTATTCTGGTCATGAGACGGCTGGCCAGGCGGTAAATAATTTGACAAAGCAGCGCCGCCAGACTACCATTGATACCAGTCCGCTAGGAGTGACCTAGTCTGATGGAAAGCTGGCTGGACGTCTTTGTCCTGACCTTTGTGCCGCTATTTATCGCCATTGATGCCCTGGGCAACCTGCCCTTCGTTATCGCTTTCAGCCAGGGCATGACTATGCACGAGAGGCGGCACATGATTCATGTGGCCATCATAACGGCGGCCATTGTTGGCTTACTCTTCCTGTTTTTTGGCCAGTTCGTCCTTAACATAATGGGTATATCGGTTGGCGCCTTTTCGATTGCCGGGGGCATTATCCTGGGCGTTATCTCCATCAGGGATATGATAACCGGTCACTCCATAGAGACTACCAGAGAAGAGATGATTGCCGTTGTCCCCATCGGCACACCCCTCACCGTAGGCCCGGCTACTATAGCCACGCTGCTCCTGCTGCTGAACCAGTTCCCGCAATGGCTGTGGATAGTCCTGCTTTCCTTCGTTTTGAACCTGGTCATCACATGGGGCATATTCCTCGCCAGCGAGCATATCGTGCGGTTCCTGGGGCAAGGGGGCGTCAGGGCGGTCTCTAAGGTCTTCAGCCTGCTGCTCACGGCCATCGCCGTCGGCATGGTCATTCGCGGGCTGGGCCTGCTGGGCATTGTGCAGCCCACATGATGAGCAGTGCCTAGCTTATGAGCTACTTACCTGAATTCGCTTGTCCCAGACTGGAGATAGCAACTCTTCTGGAAACAAAAGTTTCTGAAGCAGAAGACTTTTTTCCTGCGTCTTTGGGTAATTCGCTGACGGGCACAATTTTGTAGCCAGCGCCCTCAAGAAGACTACGCATGAAAAGCTTAGTTAGTTCTTCCAGTTTGGACTCCCACAGCAAATACAAATTTCCGGCCTTCGCCTCCGCAAACATCTTTTCTGCTTGTCGCATGACCTCGTCCGGCATCAGTTCAAATAGCACTGACGCAGTATCCTCAAGAGTAAGCGATATCTGTTGCCTTTTCTGCCATTGTTCCAGTGCTTTGACGATGAACATCCTTGCCATGGTTGATGGCCCAACCTTGTGAGCCTTCGCAACTTGCTCTAAGACCTGTCTTAGTTCGCTGTTGAGGCGAATTGTTATGGGATTGTCCTTCTTATCGTTTGCCTGAAAAGGCTTGAACTCAGACTCGTCAAAATGTTCCAGCAAACTATGCTTGTCCCAGTATTCAGCCTCTTCGTCCTGCGTCTCAAATCTCGGTAAAGGTTTCTTTAGTCTCGCCATGTGCTCCTCCTTTCTGCCAGCAAAGCTCTAGCGAACGTGTTTCTTGTATAATCTTCTTTCGGCATCTTCCATCTCTCGCGCCGTCACCATCGAAAATAGCCTGCCTCCTTCTTTCTGTAGAACCATCATCAGGTACCGACCTGCCAGGGTCTGCCCCAG
>JACQTX010000195.1 GCA_016210585.1 Chloroflexota bacterium | reverse complement strand
GGCGGATGGCTTGTGGTTAGCAGGCAATGGTTGCGTTTTCCCCGACACGGTATTACGGAGGTGAATAGAATGGGTGATGAAGTAAGGCTGCGCCTTACCGAGACCGCTCCCGGCGCCGGCTGAGCCTGTAAAATAGGTCCGGGTGACCTGGCTAAAGCACTGTCCGGCCTGCCCCTCATCTCTCACCCCAACCTCATCGCCGGGATTGAGCGGGATGCCGGCATCTATAAGCTGGCAGCTAAGCTGGCGGTAATTCAGCACGTTGATTTCTTCACGCCGATAGTGGATGACCCTTACGCCTTCGGGCAGATTGCGGTGGCTAACTCCCTCAGCGATGTCTATACGATGGGCGGTATACCGGTAACGGCCATGAACATCGTCTGCTTTCCCACCAAGAGCATGGATATCTCCGTCTTGAAGGATGTGCTGCGGGGCGGGGCGGATAAGCTGTGCGAGGCGGAGGTAGTCCTCATCGGCGGGCATAGCGTTGATGACCTGGAGCTCAAGTATGGCCTCGCGGTCACCGGGACGGTGCATCCAGCCAGGATGCTGACCAACGGCGGGGCGAAGCCCGGTGACAGGCTCATCCTGACCAAGCCGCTGGGGACAGGCATCATCAGCACGGCGGTGAAAGCCAGGGCAGCGGGGCAGGAGACCATCGCTAAAGTGACACAATGTATGGCCACCCTGAACCGGGTGGCAGCCCAGGCAATGGTGGCCGCCGGCGCTAATGCCTGCACCGATATTACCGGTTTCGGTTTCCTGGGACATACTATCCAGATGGCACAGAATAGCGGTGTCGGCATGAATATCAGCCTGGCAGCTATTCCCTACTTCCCCGAAGCCGCGGGCTTTGCCCGCCAGGGTTTTTGCCCCGGTGGCCTGCACCGCAACCGGCAGTTCTATGAGTCATCGGTCAAACTGGCGAAGGAAATACCCGCTCACATGCGTGACATTTTGCATGATCCGCAGACGTCCGGCGGGCTGCTCATCAGCATTGATGCGGCGGAGGCAGAAACCTTGCTCAACCAGTTGAAAGCAGGCGGCGTGCCGGATGCCGCAGTAGTGGGTGAAGTCGTCAGTGAGTCAGTGGGAACAGTCACGGTAAGCTGAGGCCAATGTTCTTATCAGTTACTCTTGCCTTGGGATTACTACGACAATAGAAGAAGCTAGCATCACCGAAATCCCCCTATTTCCTCCTTTGCCAAAGGGGGACTAAGGGGGATTTGGAAGTCGTCTTCATACTTCGCAGTGCTGACTGCGGGCCGGAATGGCGAACTACCACAGCAGTATCGTCTGCAATGAGGGTGTGTCATGGAGAAGACTAACGGCAAGCTGAGAGTGGTCATTGAAGGCGTCAAGCCGGAGATTGACGGCGGCCGCTTCCCTGTCAAACGGGCTATCGGTGAGGAGGTTGTCGTTGAGGCAGACATTTTTGCCGATAGCCATGACGTCCTGTCTGCCCTTCTGCTCTACCGCAGAGAAGGTGATAAGGAATGGCGGGAAGTGCCCATGACTTCTTTGGTCAATGACCTCTGGCGGGGGGCGTTCACGGTAACGGAGCTGGGACAGTACCGTTATACCATTAAGGCATGGGTGGATCCATTTGCGTCATGGTGTCAAGGTCTGAAGAAGAAGGTGGACGCCAAACAGGAGGTTGGCCTGGACCTGCTCACCGGGGCAGAGCTTGTGGAGTCGGCGGGCAAGCGTGCCGAAAAGGCTGATGCGGTAGCCTTGCTGGGCTGGGCCGATAAGCTGAAAACACGGGAAGTCCCGGAGGCCACCAGGGTTGGACTGGTCTTGAGCGAGCCGGTGGCACAGTTAATGGCCAAATATGTTGACCGGAGCACCGCCACGCTCTATGCCAAAGAGCTGGCAGTGCTGGTTGACCGGCCGAAGGCCCGCTTCAGTGCCTGGTATGAGATGTTCCCCCGCTCCTACTCGGCCATCCCCGGGCAGCATGGCACCTTCAAGGACTGTGAAACGCACCTACCCTATATCGCGGACATGGGCTTTGACGTGCTCTATTTCCCGCCCATCCACCCCATAGGCAAGACCTGTCGCAAAGGGAAGAACAACGCCCTGGAGGTCGGCCCGGATGACCCGGGCAGCCCCTGGGGCATCGGCTCCGATGGGGGTGGACATAAGGCCGTCCACCCCCAGCTGGGGACACTGGCCGATTTCCGGCAACTGGTGGCCAGGGCCAGGGAACTCGGTCTTGAGGTTGCCCTTGACCTGGCCTTGCATTGCTCCTGCGACCATCCCTACGTGAAGGAGCACCCGGAGTGGTTCCGCCGGCGCCCTGACGGCAGCATCCAGTATGCCGAGAACCCGCCCAAGAAATATCAGGACACCTACCCCCTCAACTTCGAGGGCGAAAACTGGCGGGAGCTATGGGAAGAGCTTAAGAGCATCGTCCTGTTCTGGATTGAGCAGGGGGTGCGCATCTTCCGCGTGGACAACCCGCACACCAAGCCCTTCCGCTTCTGGGAGTGGCTGATTGGCGAGGTTAGAGCGCAGCATCCGGACGTGGTCTTTCTCTCCGAGGCCTTTACCCGGCCCAAGATCATGCATTACCTGGCAAAGCTCGGTTTTAACCAGTCCTATACCTACTTCACCTGGCGGAATACCAAGTGGGAGCTGGTGCAGTACTTCACGGAGCTTACCCAGACCCAGGAGCGGGAGTACTTCCGCCCCAATCTCTGGCCCAATACGCCCGATATCCTGCATGAGTATTTGCAGACCGGCGGCCGTCCGGCCTTTATGGCGCGGCTGGTCCTGGCAGCGACCCTCGGGGCGAACTACGGCATCTACGGGCCGGCTTTCGAGCTTGGTGTCAATATCCCCAGGGAAAAGGGGAGCGAAGAGTATCTTAACTCCGAAAAGTATGAGATAAAATACTGGAACCTGGAGTCACCCGGCAACCTGAAGAACTTCATCGCCAGGGTGAACCGCATCAGGCGGGAGAATCCCGCTTTGCAGCATAACTGGAGCCTCAGGTTCCACAACCTGGGCAATGACCAGCTTATCGCCTATAGCAAGAGCACGGCAAGCTTTGATAACATAATACTGGTGGTGGTCAACCTTGACCCCCAGTGGACACAGTCCGGCTGGGTGGAGCTGCCACTCAGCGAGTTCGGGCTGAGCGCGGAGGTCCCGTACATAGCCCATGACCTGCTGCACGATGCCCAGTACGAATGGCGCGGCCCCCGGAACTACGTTGAACTAGGCACAACCAAGGTGGCGCACATCATCCGGTTGCAGCCGCAGACCATCTGAGTGTGCAGGTATGAGGTCCCCTAAAAAATCAGCATACAGTTGTCATGGTTATGAAAATAGCCAGACTCCTCTCCCTTGATGGGAGAGGCATGGGTGAGG
>JACQTX010000192.1 GCA_016210585.1 Chloroflexota bacterium | reverse complement strand
GCCTTCAAACAATTATGAAACGATGGGTAATACCACAAACTATTTTATGGAAAGCATTGTTGAAAGGTCGGAAAACTGTTAAAATCTACAAGACTATGGTTGCCTAGCTAACGTCTTTGTGCTATAGTGTGAGCTATCTCAAAGTGGTCTAAGGTGGTCTAGCTCAAAGCGGACGGAGGCTGGCTATGAATCAGACGCGGGTCTTCTTGGGGGTCGCTCTGCCAATAGCTGTAGTAATAGCCATAATTGGTCTATTTCTACCAGAGGACAATGCGACAACGTATTATCTTGTTTTGCAACCCCTGTCACTACTAGTCGGGGCGATACTGGCCATCTACGTCTCTGCAGCCTACCGCAAAGAGTTCAAAGCCGCCATGATGTTCTGTTCCGCTTATCTTCTCCTCTTCATGCTCGCTATTATCTTGCTCAGCCGCAATCTCCTGGGCAGCTTCTTCATCGGCATACTGGGCCAGAACTTTGGGGCACTGGTCTGGCTTCTTCAGCTGGTCACCTATGCCATGCTCGTCTTCTTCGCCATTAACGTCCTGAGGGTCGTTAACCTCAGGCAGCTTAACCGGGGTGGGTGGGCACTGTTTGTTATCACCGTAGTTGTGAGCCTGTTCATCGCCATCTATCCCGTGATGCCATTGCTGCAAAGTGCCAGAGTGGAACTGGCTACCATATGGTATGTTATAATTCGGCTTGTGGATGCGGCGCTGGTCATTTTCCTGGTGCCGGTGCTGTGGCTTTATATCCAGTTCATGAAATCGAGGCAGAAACAGAGTCTGACTTTCACCGTTTTGATTTTGGGCGTTATTTGTGCTACAGTTTTTGATTATCTGTTCCAGTCAGTCCTGCAGATATTCCCGGGACTGCTGGCAGAAAGCAGCATGCTGCGCACGGCGATTCCCAATTTCCTGTACCTGTTGGGTTATCTGATAATCGCCGTTGGGCTTTACGCCCACCGCAAGCAGGATGAGTGGGGGTATAATGCCATTGATAAGGCATTGGGGTAAGTGATGGACGTAGAACTGGAGAAACTAATTGATGAGGTCTGGAACCTTTCGCTCGCCAGGATCTCCAAGAAAGAGGTCCCCACTGCGAGACCAGCCCTCGGCGATGAGATAGACCTCTATGTCCCGCAGACCAGAGTGCTGCTACTGATGGAGACCAACCCGGCGGTAGCTTCCCTGGTCTATAGCTCAGCTTATATTTCCGCCAACCGCAATACCTACAACATCATGAAGAAGCTGGGCATGCCGGCGGACTACTTCTGGAAGTTCGAGTACTGGATGAAGCAGCGTGCCTATGACACGCTGCGCCGCGTCATTAACCGCGTATTCACCGCGATGATGAACCTGAACAAGGAGGGCGGGCTGGACGTCACTGACGTGGATGTGGAGCACCTGAGGTTTGCCTTAACCTTCAAAGACTGCGTGGAGTGTGCCGGCATCACGGCCCAGCGGGGCATCTGTTACTACCATTCCGCCACCTTCGCCGGGATTATCGCCGCCCTGATAAACAAGGAGATGGATGCCTGGGAGGACAAGTGCCAGGCCGGCGGCGACCATGACTGTATCATCCACGTGGGCAAAAGGGGTGACCCGGAGGTAGTGGCCAAGATGACCACCTACCTGACGCCGCCCAAGATGATAGTCCGGCTGGATGACCGCTTGAACGGGCGCCTCAAGGGCAGCGCCCTGCGCAGCATCGGTAACCTCGTCAATGTGGAGTACTATCAGCTCGTTGTCGCCAATGCCGGGCTGAATGACCCCACCCTCTTTGCCTCTACAAGCTTCGATGTTGGTGTGGCCTATGGTACCAAGCTGGCCCCCATTCTTACCGGTTTCTACCAGGACAACCAGCTGAGTGTCCTTAAGAAGTATTTCAACCAGCTACGTGAGCTTGATGTCAGTGCTGTAGAGGTGGGCAATGACATTGATGTGATGCTCACGGACTGCCCGGAGCTGAGCAACATAATCAAGAAGAAAGAGCTCCTCGGCTTTCTCCTCGGTGAGCTTCAGGGCCTGATTGCGACCCTGCTGAACCGGAAGCTGGTGTATAAGGACAGCCACATCGAGGGAACAAGCCTCAAGGTAAAGCTGTCCCCGCAAGCCTGAAACTGAAAATATCTGACACCCCACTCACCCCGCTCGCCCTTCTACGAAGGACTCAGGACAGACCCTGAGCCTGTCGAAGGGTGAAGCTCAGGCACTGGTTATAGTTCGACAAGCCCACCACGAGCGGTTCGACAACTCGTGAATCCATCCATTTGACCTCACTCTGGCAAAGCATTATCATTTTCTTAGCACATTATTCTTTCGTCTGGTGGTTTGCCACCTCTCCGGTTAAGCGTTATGGTCGGGTGCCAGGGCAGGTGAGGTGTAAGGCAAGTGAGCATGACAGGACCCGGGGCTAAAATCCTCATCGCCGATAGCGATGAGGTCAACCTGCGCCTGGTAGAAGCGGTGCTGCTGCCGCTGGGTTACCAGGTAGCCCTGGCGCGGGACGGGGATGAAGCCCTGTCCAGGGCGCAGGAGAACCCCAGTCTCATCTTTGTCAGCAGCCAAATGCCCAAGATGGACGGCTTTGGCCTTATCAACCAGCTAAAAACCGGGCAGACGACAAAACATACTCCCGTGGTGGTGATGACGCCTTCGACAGAGGTCGAGGTCAGGCTGACGGCGCTCCAGCAGGGGGCCGATGATTTTCTGACCAAGCCAATCGAAAAGGTGGAACTGCAGGCAAGGGTCCACAGCCTGCTGCGGGTCAAAGCCTATAACGATCATGTCGAGACTTGCCAGCATGAGGTGGAAACCGAGGTCACCCGCCGGACCGAGTCCCTGAAACAGTCCCTGGATAAGATAAAGACTGCCTCGCTGGATACCATCTACCGGCTTTCCCGTGCCGCCGAGTTCAAGGATACGGATACCGGGGCACATATTGAGCGCATGAGCCACTACTCCACGGCCATTGCCCGCAAGGTAGCACCAAACGATGAACGGTTCCTGGAGAACATCCTGTGGGCTTCTCCCATGCATGATATTGGCAAGATAGGCATCCCTGACCGCGTCTTGCAAAAGCCGGGCAAGCTCGATGCGGATGAATGGGAGATTATGCGGCGGCATACGGTCATGGGCGCCGAGATTCTCAAAGACTCCGATGTGGAGTTCATCAAGCTGGGCGAGGTTATCGCCCTCTCGCACCATGAGAAGTGGACGGCAGCGGCTATCCCCAGGGCATCAAGGGGGCGGACACACCCTTGTCCGGGCGTATTGTGGCCCTGGCTGATGTCTTCGATGCCCTGACCTCAGAGCGGCCTTACAAGGCGCCAATGCCCATTGAGAAGGCGATGGCCATTATCAAGGAGGGGCGGGGCACTCATTTCGACCCCGACCTGGTGGACGCCTTTTTCTCCATTGAAGAGGAGATCGCCGCCGAGCTTAACTGGTGGAAGTTCCTCGAATCGGACTCGGCACCGTTCTAGCAGTTGCCCCACCCACCGCCAGGTTCTTCATCCTTCAAGGCGTAAAGGAGAGAAGGACTCCAGAATGACAGAAAAGGGGACTCCGGAACGAGAGTTGAAATCGTTGCCGGGTGCCCTCGACTACCCTTCTGAAAGCCAAATCTGCAGGGTAGTAGATATGAGCTGAAAGCCGTACCGCTACCGTTTGCCCGGGTTAACCGCGTTCTACACCTTAACACCGGGGAACTGCAGCAGCTTGGCCAGCCGGTCCGGGTTGCTGGTCTTGAGCATGGCAGCCTCTTGGGTAATGACCTTCTTCTTGATAAGGTCAGCCAGCACCTGGTCGAGGGTCTGCATGCCGTCCTTGGCACTCATCTGCATTATGCTGTGCAGCTCGAAGGTCTTGCCAGACCGGATGAGGTTGCGTACCGCCGGAGTGGCCACCAGGACCTCAAAAGCGCCTGCTCTACCGCTTCCGTCAGCCTTTGGTACCAGCACCTGGGAGAGGACCGCTTCCAGCGTCTGGGACATCTGCAGCCGGATCTGCTGCTGCTGCTCCGGTGGGAAGATGTCAATGACCCGGTCAACAGTCTGCGGGGCATCGGTGGTATGCAGGGTGCCCATGACAAGGTGCCCGGTCTCCGCTGCCCTGATGGCGATAGAGATGGTCGCCAGGTCGCGCATCTCGCCGACAATGATAACATTCGGGTCCTGGCGCAGGGCATGCGTCAGGGCGACATCAAAGGATTTGGTATCATCGCCCAGGTCGCGCTGAGCGATGATGCACTTCTTGTTGCGGTGCAGAAACTCGATAGGGTCTTCGATGGTAATGACATTGCGTGCCATTGTCTCGTTAAGGTAGTCAATCATGGCCGCCATGGTGGTGGACTTACCGCTGCCTGTCGGCCCTGTGACCAGGATAAGCCCTCTGGGTTTCAGGATAAGGTCTTTGCAGAGAGGCGGTAGCCCCAGCTTGTCAATGGAAGGGATATCAAAGGGCACCATGCGGAAGACAAAAGCCAGCGTGCCGCGCTGCCGCATGACATTGACGCGAAAGCGCCCCACCCCGGCAATGCCGTAGGCCATGTCCAGTTCCAGGTTTTTGTAGAAATTATCCCGCTGCTCCGGGCTGCCGATAGAATCAAGTATGCCCTTGAGATCGTCAGCTGTAAGGGGTGGTGCGTCCGGGTCACGGACGAGGCCACCATGAACACGGAAGACTGGGGCGCTGGCCACCCGCAAATGGAGGTCAGAGGCCCCTTTCGCTACCATTGCCCTCAGGAGGTCATCTATGTGCATAACAAAAACCTTCTAAGCGAGGTACTCGCAGCTCTACTATTTGCTTTCGGACTGGAGGCGCACCCCAGCATACAGAGCGCTGGCGTGCCGCAGGCGAGCGCACCGAACCGTTACGCTTGTAGTCGCAATTTTCGAACCATCCCCCACCGCCTCCGCCGTCTTGCTAAGAGTCTAGCGTAATAAAGGTGCTGGCAGCCCGTATCGCTACTTGCCGATGCGGAAAATCTTCGTCCCGCACACCGGGCAAACACCCTGGGTAGCTGGACTGCCATTCTTCATGGTGATGGCCTTGGCGTTCTTGACGTCCCTCTTGGTCCGGCATTTCACACAGTAGGCCTGCATCTGAAGCTACCTCCTTCGTCCGATTTATGTTAGGATAGACCATTCGGTGCTCGATTGTCAATAGCAAATCATGGCAATTTTCATAGAATTTAGTAGATTTGGCACTTTTCGCTTGAGGTAATCATACCGGGCGAGTCTTAATTTGCAGCTTGGCCCACTAAGCCCGTAGAATAAAGGTGGACCTTCCCTAAGTATCGCTGCTAAGAGAGTGGTCTTGGAGACTGAGAAATTTTCACATGAAAGTCCAGTATCAAATCCGCCATATTCTCCCGCTCGTCCTGGTGATAGCCAGCCTGGCATTTGGCACATTTCTGCAACCGGTCTTCGCCCAATCAAGCCAGGAGCCGACCGGGTTTAAGAACGTTACCCTCTGGGTGAACCCGGAATATGATGACCCGCGCCTCCTGGTGATGCTGGAGGGGCAGATAACGGGCGTGACTGCTCCGTCCCTGGTGCGCTTTCTGGTGCCGGAAAAGGCGGAGATGTTCTCCGCCGGCACCAAGGATGCCCAGGGCAGGTATTCCGGCGGGCCGCCCAACAGGAAAGCTTCCTCCGTGCCGGGCTGGGATGAAATCAGCTATGAGCTAAAGTATGAGACCTTCCGCGTGGAGTACTACGACCCCATAATCACGGGACAGCCGGACAAGAAGATAGCCTACGAGTTCCGCTGGCTATACCCCATCAGCGACCTGGGCGTGGTCATCCAGCAGCCGCTCAAGGCCACTGATTTCAAGGTGTCACCGGAAGGGGCACTGACCAGGGATGGTGAAGGGTTTAATGTCCAGTCTTATACCTACAACAATCTGCGCCCTACTGACCCGCCGCTCCGCTTTGACATCGCCTACACTAAGACGGACCCGGACCCGTCCATCAGTAACCCGCAGTTGCAGTCCGGCACTGCAGGCAGGACAAACCTGACGCCAGTCTTGTGGTCCATGGTCGCCATTGTCGTGGTGGGCGGCATCGTGTGGGTGCTCAAGTCCCGGAAGAAAACCGCCTATGCCAGAGCAGCGGTCAGGAGAAGCAAGCAGGCCCGGTCAGCCAGAGGCAAACGGCCCAGGACGAGATACTGCCGCCAGTGTGGCCAGGCCATCGAAGAGACGGACCTGTTCTGTTCCCGTTGCGGGACCGGGCTGCGTTGACAGGGCAAGGAGACCATTAGCTATCTGCTTCTCTGGCCGCCACGGTCATCCCGAGTCCTTCAAAGAAGGATTCGGCTGAAAAACTGGAAGAACCTGGATGTGGGGCTGGTGGAAACAAGGACTGTGACTTTAGTCGTAGCAGGCGAAAGGGGATTCTTTTATGATATAATCATCGTGGTAGTAGCCTGAAGAATAAGAAGGAGAAGCAACTGATGCCAGAAAAAGCAGCGACTAAACCCGAGAAGGTGGAGGCCAAGCCCATGCGTGAGCAGGTAGAGGCCGCTTTAGACCAGATAAGGCCCGCCTTGCAGGCCGATGGTGGTGATGTGGAGCTGATTGATGTTAAGGAAAAAGAGGGCGTGGTCAAGCTCACGCTCAAGGGCGCCTGTGGCGGTTGCCCGATGGCAACGATGACATTGCGCAACGGAATCGAGCGCATACTCAAGGAGCAGGTGCCTGAGGTCAAGCAGGTGGTTGCCGTCTAAGAGTCCTTTAAGGAAGCGTCATGCCCATATACGAATACGTTTGTTCGAGCTGTAAGCAGAAGTTCGAGCTGCTTCGGCCAATGAGTCAAGCAGTGGAGGCGGGCGCCTGTCCCGCGTGCGGGTCTCCCGCTCAGCGGGTGGTCTCCAGGGCCGCCCGCTTATCGGGAGCCTCCGGGGAGGGTCCCTTACCGGGAAGCGGCAGCAGCGGCTGTTCCAGCTGCTCTTCCAGTAGCTGTAGCACCTGTGCATCTTAACCAATACGGATATACCTGGAAATGTTGTCCGTTTTTTGTCGTTGCGGCTTCCGCCTGCGGCGGAATGCGCTCGCAATGACAGCTAACCAATCTTACTTCATGCGTTTGTACTGGTGTAAGTAACCCAGCCTAAGTCAGGGGCTTTGCGGGAGGACGAGCCTATGGAGGAGACCAGGCTGTCATGCCAGTCCTGCGGCAGAATAGTGGTAATCTCTCCGGAAGAGCCGCCCTGTAAGGCACTCAAGGGCTGGCTCACGCTCTCCCACTGGCAGGGGCCGGAAGCCGTTGCCCAGTATAGCTTCTGCTCCTTCACCTGCCTCAAGGCCTGGGCTGAGGCACAGCTTCCCGCCATCCCCAGGGCCTTCTTGGACTCCTTTCCGGAAGAGGAGAGGTAAGGACTAGACAATACCTGCCAGGATGTAGCCCAGGGCAGTGAGCAGCCCTGTTACCGAATGCAATAGTACCCCCAGCGCAGTAGCCGGCATATAGCCGGCTACTTCATTTATGGCCTTCTCAATAGCGAATACCAGCGGCAGGCCAAGCAGGCCCAGCAAGGCCCACGGCGTAACAATGCCGCTCAGGACAGGCACCAGCAGGCTGAGGTAGGCGAGCCCGTAGAAGGCTTTTACAATACGTTGGTTTGCCTCAAACCGGCTGGCATTCTGTGTGTCATAGACAATCCGGTATGTCCATATTATCCCCGCGGCGATAAACGACAATGGCAGACCCGGCAGCAAAGTCCACCAGACAATCCTGCCCGAGAGGACGAAGTAAACGCCCAAGACGATGACCGGCGGCAAAAAGGCCGTGCTGAAGAAGGCATTGCGGAAGGGCGGGGCGACGTAGAAAGCCCCCACCACAAGGGCGCAGCCGATAATGGCCAGCACCGGCCAGCCCACCTGCCAGACAAAGAAGATGAACACGGCGAGGGCCGGTATGCCGCAGGCAATGGCGGCATGCAAAGTATATTTGAGTGGCAGCCTGGCGATGGTCGGGCTGCCTTCAATGACCGGTGGAGGGGTGCTCTTGCCGCGGGAGAGGTCAAGGCCCCTGTAGCCAGCCCAATCGCCCAGGAAGAGGTTGACCAGCTCCGCCGTGATAAGACCAAAGACAATCAGCAGAAAGTAGCCCCCGTCAAAAACGCCGCTGGCAAAGGCGATAGCCGCTCCGACAAAGGCCGGTATCAGCACGGCCACGAAGAGCCGGGTGCGTGATAGGGCCAGCCAGCGCTTGAGCCATTTCAGCCGAGAGGTAGTATTAAGTCTCACAAATATCTTGAACCGTTTCCGCTCCCTTGATGAGCCTTGCCTAAAAAGTCAAACGCTCATGTCATTCTGAGCGTAGCGAAGAATCTCTTTCTCTCCTTTTTGACTTTCGGACCGCCGAGATTCTTCGTCGCGGAGTTCACACTGAGCGAAGCGAATGTGCTCCTCAGAATGACATTTTGGGCAAAGCCCCCTTGATG
>JACQTX010000189.1 GCA_016210585.1 Chloroflexota bacterium | reverse complement strand
TTCGTTCAGGGCAGGCTTTGAGGGAAGCCGAAGGATACAAACACCAAACAAGTTCCAGAATACAATAACCTATTATCAAGTTTTGTGTTCACCTTAACACATTTTGGAACTGGGGGTTTGGTTATTGTTTGGTTATGGTATCTTGTATCCTGGTCATTGAGTCCATTCTATCTTGAGGCGACCAGTAACACGTTTCGGAGGCTCTAGCACCGTTTGTCGCTGATGCGGTCAAGCAGCTCTTCGATATGGGCGCCCCGCTCGATGGACTCGTCCCAGTGGAAGCTTAGCTCGGGGACGTAGCGCAGCTGCATTCGCTTGGCGAGCTCCCGGCGCAAAAAGCCGGCCGCGGAGGACAACACCTTGAGGGTCGCCGCCTTCTCCGCCTCACCGCCGAGATGGCTGACGAAGACCTTGGCATGTTTGAGGTCCGGCGAAGTGGTGACACCGGTGATGACGATAAGGTTGCCCAGCCTGGGGTCCTTGACCTCGCGCTGGAGCAGGTCGCAGATTTCCTGGCGAATGAGGTGGTTCACCCGCTCGATACGACGGGTCATGGTCGCTAGACCTCTTTTTGCTTTCGGTAGGTCTCCAGGATATCGCCGACCTGGAAATCACTGAAGCCCTCAATGCCCACGCCGCACTCGTAGCCAGTGGCTACCTCGCGGACGTCCTCCTTGAAGCGCCGCAGGCTGCTGATGGTTGACTCCACGACGACCTTGCCCTGCCGCCGCAGGCGTACCGAGGCACCCCTGGTCAGTTTCCCTTCACTGACAAGGGACCCGGCCACCTTTTCCTTCTTGCCTTTGCCAAAGATGGCCCGCACCTCGGCCCGCCCGTCAATGACCTCAATGTAGGTAGGCTCCAGCATACCCTTGAGGGCCTTTTCGACATCATCAACCAGGTTGTAGATAATGTCATAGACACGGATGTCAATACCTTGCGCTTCAGCCAGCCGTTTGGCACCCGGCTCAATGCCGGTGGCAAAGCCGATGATGAGGCCCTTGGAGGCTACCGCCAGCATCACATCATTTTCCGTGACATTGCCGCTGGCGCTGTGGATAAGCCTCACCTTGACCTGCTCGGTGGCCAGCCGCTCCAGGGACTGTCTGATAGGCTCAATGCTGCCCTGGACATCGGTCTTGAGAATGACGTTAAGCTCCTTCACCTTACCAGTGCTAATCTGGTCAAAAAGGTTTTCCAGGCGCAGCGCCCTGGTAGAGACGGCTGTGGCCGTTTCCGCCTGCCGCTTTTCGATCTCGGTACGCGCTTGCTGGTCACTGGCGACCACCATCAGCGTATCGCCAACCTGGGGTACGCGGTTCAGGCCCAGAAGCTCGATGGGCATGGCCGGCTCCGCTTTTCTGACCTGCTTGCCGCGGTCATTGAACATCGCCTTAATCCGGCCCCAGGTGTTTCCAACTACCACCGTCTCCCCCACTCTGAGGCTGCCGTCCTGCATAAGCACCGTGGCCAGGGGACCCTTGGTCTTATCCAGATTGGCTTCGACGACGACGCCCACTGCCGACCGGGACGGGTCAGCCTTAAGCTGCTCCATCTCCGCCACCAGCAACAGGTTCTCCAGCAGGTCAGGAATGCCAAGCTTCTGCTTGGCGGAAACCTGGGCGCACACCGTATCACCACCCCAGTCCTCACAGACGAGGCTGGCATCGGCTAGCTGCTGCTTCACACGGTCCGGGTTAGCCCCCGGCAAATCAATCTTGTTAATGGCGACAACAATAGGCACGCCGGCAGCACGGGCGTGGTCAATGGCTTCCAGTGTCTGCGGCATGACGCCGTCATCCGCCGCCACGACGAGGACAACGATGTCTGTCACCTGGGCGCCGCGTGCCCGCATGGCGGTGAAGGCTTCATGTCCCGGTGTATCCAGGAAGGTTACTTTCTGCCCGTTTACCTCGGCCTGGTAGGCGCCGATGTGCTGCGTGATACCGCCGGCTTCCGTGGCGACCACGTTGCTTTGCCGAATGGCGTCAAGGAGCTTGGTCTTACCATGGTCAACGTGTCCCATGATGGTGACCACAGGGGCACGTGGCTGCAGGTTACCAGCCGCCTCCTCCTTGCGCCGCTGGCGTCTGATCTCGCGAGCGGGTGCGGTTTCCGGGCGCACCTTGAGACGAGCTTCAAAGCCTAATTCGGTAGCAATGGGTGCGGCGACATCATAGTCAATGACCTGGTTGATATTGGCCATGATGCCCTTGCGCATAAGCTGTTTGATGATTTCCAGCGGGCTGACCTGCAGCATGTCCGCGAGCTGCCGCGCCGTCAAAGAGCGCGGTATCTCAATGGGGCGCGCCTTCGCCTTGGTCTCAGCCGGACCTTTGGCGGCTCGACTACTCAGCGGCGCGGTAACATCAGGCCTGGTTGTCCTGGTTACTGTCTGGCTTTTCAATGGTTTTACCATACTTAATAAGCTTCTCTCGATTCTCTAAACTCAATCTGGTACGCAGGGTGTGCTCCAGCCGGTGCCCTTTCAGACCGTTGTGCCAGCACTCAATCGCTTTGCAGAGGTAAGCCCCGCGGCCGGCCCGTTTCCCTGTCGTATCAATCTCAACGCCGGATTCAGGGGTATGTACCAGCCGGGCCAGCTCCCGCTTGGGCCGCACCCTACCACAGGCGATGCACGTGCGCTGGGGCACGTGTCTGGCTGGGACCAACTAGAACTCCTCTACTTCCTCGATCTCGATATCTTTGGTGCGCAGTTTCCGGCCGCGTGCTGCTTCCTCTTCTCTCTCGCGGCTAGTGCGTTTCTTCTTCTTGTCCTTTGCCTTGACGCCGGCTTTCGCCGCGGCCGGAGCGAGAATCTCCTCGGCAAAACGCAATGTCTTTTCGGCAGGCCTTGGCGCAAAGGTCAGCGGGATAAGCGTTTCTTCCGGGGCTGGCGCCGGTGCTGCGGGCGCCGCTGCGGCTGCGGGCGCGGCGGCAACGCCGACTTCTTCAGGGACCTTCACCGGCTCCTGTGGGAAGGCCGCGGTAGCGGGCGCGGCAGCTACCTCGGCGGGCGGCACAGCCTCTCCAGCCGCGGCCGGCTTGACCTCGGCGGCCTTTTCCGTCTCTGCCATAGTAGCACTCTTGATGTCAATACGCCAGCCGGTGAGCTTGGCCGCCAGTCGGGCATTCTGTCCCTCCTTGCCAATGGCCAGGGATAGCTGCCGGTCCGGGACGACAACGGTAGCCACGCCTTCCTTTTCATTCAGCCTGACATGCAGCACCTTGGCCGGGCTGAGAGCATTGGCGATAAACGCAGCCGGGACAGCGTCCCAGGCGACCACGTCAACCTTTTCACCGTTGAGCTCGTTGACAATATTCTGGATACGGATACCGCGCAGTCCCACGCAGCAACCGACCGGATCAATACCCGGCTGGTGGGCGGCAACGGCGATTTTGCTGCGGTAGCCGGCTTCGCGGGCAACCGCCTTGATTTCGACAGCGCCGCTGAGGACCTCGGGGACCTCCAGCTCAAAGAGCCGTCTGGTCAGGTTGGGATGGGAGCGCGATACTATCACACGGGAGCCTTTAGGCGTGCGGGCTATTTCCAGGAGATAGACCTTTAGCCTCTGGCCAACGCGATACCTCTCCGTGCGTACCTGCTCTGATGGCGGCAACACTGCCTCGGTCCGCCCCAGGTCAACAAGCACCTGCTTGGGGCTGGCATGTTGGACAATGCCTACGATGATATCGCCTTCCTTGTTGGCGTATTCCTCGAAGATGGCACTGTGCTCCGCTTCATGGAGACGCTGGAGGATGACCTGCTTGGCCATCTGGGCGGCGATACGCCCGGCATTGTGTGGGGTAGCCTCCACCCAGACGGTCTCGCCGAGCTTGACGTCCGGCTTAATGCGGCGTGCCTCTTCCAAAAGCATTTCCCGCCGACTGTCCGTCAGCACCTCTGCCACCGTCTTCTCCGCCCAGACATCTACCCTACCTGTCGCCGTGTCAATCTTCGCCGTAACGTTCTGGTTGGGCGCGAAGTTGTCCTTGCGGTAGGCCGAAGCCAATGCCGACTCCACCGCTTTGATGACCACTTCCTTAGGCAGGTTCTTTTCCGCCGAGAGTTGGGTGATAGCGAGCATAAAGTCGCTTTTCATCTCGGTTCTAAACCTCCGCTTTTGCTATTGCCCACAACAAAAAAGTGGGACTAAGCCCCACTTTCCAGCAAATAGAGTATAACACAAGCGCACTCGTTAATGCAATACGCTTGCCTTTGGCGGATGCCCCGTATATTCGCCCTTCCCTAAAATAGCGATTCAGCTTTAATTAGCTTCACCCGTGAGGTGAAAAGGGGAAATGATAATTCCGGCTTAACTCGTATTCCAAACGGTTGGTAGCTGTAGTATATTGGAAGAAAGTAAGAAACGAGGTCACAC
>JACQTX010000188.1 GCA_016210585.1 Chloroflexota bacterium | reverse complement strand
GAATGTGGGGGTTAATTTTGAAAAATGCCCTCAAAAGCATACTGTCCGGTTACATGAAAATCAATCGCTGATTTTGGGACTCCCGCACCTATTGACAGGTGCTTGGTTTTGTGCTAATCTGCATTATGTTGATGGACAAAGTCAACATAGTCAACAAAGAGTCAGGCACAGACATATGAAGCTATCCAGCCGAGGCCGCTACGGAACGCGGGCCCTTTTTGACCTAGCCCTCCACCGCGATAAGGAGCCGGTCATGCTGAAGGACATTGCGCGGCGGGAGCAGATTCCGCTAACATACCTTGAGCACCTGATTACGCCTCTGATTACCGGCGGTATCATCCGCAGCACGCGTGGCCCCAAGGGTGGCATCTCTCTAGCCCGGCCACCGGAGGAGATAAGGCTGAGTGAGGTTATCCGGCTCCTGGAGGGGTCACTGGCCCCCGTGGAGTGCGTTACTGACCCTTCGCTATGCGAACGGTATGAGACATGTGTCGTCAAGGATGTCTGGGATGAGATGAACAAGGCTGTAAGCGGCGTCCTGGAGTCAACCACCCTCCAGGACCTGGTCGAGCGCAAGAAAGAGAAAGAGCAAGCCCGAGAGAAGATGTATTACATATAGGGATGTGAATATCATGACAGACAGATATTCCCGGCAGGCCCTTTTCCCGGGTATCGGCAAGGAAGGCCAGCAGAAGCTAGGCCAGGGCTTTGCCGTCATCATCGGCTGCGGCGCTCTCGGCTCTCTGATTGCCAGCGCTCTGGTGCGCGCTGGCGTGGGCAAGGTCCGCATTATAGACCGGGACTTCATCGAGTACCACAACCTGCACCGGCAGGTGCTCTACGATGAAGATGACGTGCGCAATGAATTGCCTAAAGCTATCGCGGCGGAGCGGCACCTGAAGAAAGTGAACTCTTCTATCGAGATTGAGGGCATCGTGGCGGATGTCAACTTCACCAATATCGAGAAGTTTGTCCATGGTGCCAATGTTATTCTCGATGCTCTCGATAATATGGAGACCCGCCTCCTTATCAATGACGCTGCTCTGAAGCTCAGGATTCCCTGGGTCTATGGCGGTGCCGTAGCCTCCCATGGCATGACCATGAACATTATCCCTGGTGAGACGCCCTGCTTTCGCTGCATCGCGGCAAATCCCGGGCGCCGGGGACTGTTCCTCACCTGTGATACGGCCGGGGTAATCAGCCCGGCACCATGGATTGTGGCCTCCTTGCAGGCTGCCGAGGCAATGAAGATACTGGTGGGCGCCAAGGAAGTCAACCGGCAGCTCGTTGTCCTAGACGTGTGGGAGAACACCTTCCACCGTCTCAAGGTGGAGGCCCGGAAAGACTGCCCGGCCTGCCAGGGCAAATATGAGTCCCTCGGTGGCAAGCACCGCCTCCGGGCGACATCCCTCTGCGGTCAGAGTGCGGTGCAGGTGCTTGACCCCAGGGTGGGCAATCTCGCCCTGCCAGATCTGGCCGAGCGGCTGAAGGAGGTCGGTACAGTCAGCTACAATGACTACATCCTGCATTTCACCGTTGATTCTAACGAGATGCTGATTTTCCCGGATGGCCGGGCGATTGTGAAGAACACCACTAACGAAACACTGGCCAAAGGGCTTTATGCGAAATACATCGGGACATGAGTGGTCTGTTGGGTAGAGCGAGAGATTAGAGATAAAAGGAGGAATAGTTTGGCTGAAAAGTTTCCCAGGGTGGAAAAACTGAAGTACAAGTCAATAGAGATTCCCAAGCTGACCAGGGGCATCGCCAAGGACTCCACGGAGCTAGTGGGCAACACGCCGCTTGTCCGGCTGAACCACATGACCCGCGGGGTGAAGGCCGAGGTAGTGGCCAAGCTGGAGTCTTTCAACCCTATTGCCAGCGTCAAGGATAGGATCGGGGTCTCCATGATTCTTGATGCCGAGGAGAGAGGGCTTATCAAGGAAGATACCGTGATTGTCGAGCCAACGAGTGGCAACACTGGTATTGCCCTCGCTTTTGCCTGTGCCGCTCGCGGCTACAAGCTCATCCTTACCATGCCTGACACCATGTCCGTGGAGCGACGTCAGCTTCTGTCTATCTTCGGTGCCCAGCTAATCCTGACGCCCGGCTCTGAGGGTATGCCCGGGGCCGTCCGGCGGGCGGAGCAACTGGTGAAAGAGAACCCCAACTACCTCATGCCCCAGCAGTTCAAGAACCCGGCCAACCCGGAGATCCACCGGCTAACTACCGCCGAGGAAATCTGGCGGGACACTGAGGGAAGAGTAGACATCCTGGTCTCCGGCGTAGGCACGGGGGGGACTATCACGGGGGTGGCTCAGGTAATTAAACCACGGAAGCCGGGATTTAAGGCAATTGCCGTTGAGCCAGTGGCTTCCCCGGTGCTTTCCGGCGGCAAGCCGGGCCCCCATAAGATCCAGGGCATCGGCGCCGGCTTCATCCCAGACGTTTTGCGACTGGAGCTGGTTGACGAGATCATCAAGGTAACCAATGAGGACGCCGGTACATACGCCCGCAGGCTGGCGCGGGAGGAAGGCATCCTGGCCGGTATATCCTCCGGGGCAGCGACCTGGGCAGCCCTGGAGGTGGCCAAGAGGCCGGAGAATGCCGGTAAGCTTATTGTGGTCGTCCTACCCGATACGGGAGAGCGCTACCTGTCCACCTGGCTCTTCCAGGAGCTTAACGCCGGCGGTGCTATATAAGTGGGGTTGTCCTAAATGTCATTCTGAGAAGCACATTCGCTTCGCTCAGTGTGAACTCCGCGACGAGAATCTCCGAATTGCGAATAGTCCAGAGGGAGGCAAAGAGATTCTGAGTCCTTCCTAGAAGGACTCAGAATGACGGGTATAAAGGGCTTAGAATGAGACAGGTGTGGGATTTGTAGGCAAAGGTCACACAAATCAGGGGAATGAAAGATGGATACGAGACTGAGACAGGAATCAAGCCGCTTGCGGCTGAACTTTGAGGAGCTGAAGAGCGGCGGGTTTATCAAGCAGACGCAGCCGGACCTCTTCACGGTGCGGCTGCGCTGCCCGGGCGGCAAGCTGACCTCCCAGCAGCTACGTAAGGCGGCTGATATAGCCGAGAAATACGGGCGTGGCGAGGTGCATACCTCTTTCCGGCAGTCCATCGAGGTCCCCTATGTCCACCACGAGAGCTTCAGCGCTATTATCGCTGAGCTTAAGGAGATTGACTGGTCAGTGGCCTCCTGTGGCCCGCGTATCAGGGTGCCCACTGCCTGCGCCGGTTGCACCTGGAACCCCAATGGGCTGATGGATACCCAGACAATGTGCAAAGAGGTGGACAAGCGCTATTTTGGCACGGCCAGCGGCCACCACAAGTTCAAGATTTCCTTCTCCGGCTGCCCTATTGACTGTTCCCGCACCAGGGAGATGGACCTGGGCTTTCAGGGCATCGTGGAGCCGGAGCTGGATGACTTGTTGTGCAATGCCTGCCAGCTATGTGTCACGAGCTGTGAAGAGAAGGCCCTCACCATGGTCAATGACCTGCCGGTGCGGGATATCGGCAAGTGCAACTACTGCGGGGACTGCATTAAGGTCTGCCCGCTGGATGCCATGCGGCCTAAAAGAAAGGGGTGGCTGGTGCGCGTGGGCGGTAAGCACGGGAAACACCCCTACTATGCCTATGAGGTCGCCCAGTTTGTCTCCGATGCGGACGCCATGGCCCTGGTTGAGAAGACCATGCCCTGGTATAAGGAAAAGGCCAAAGGTCGGGAGCGCATCGGCGTTACCATGGAACGGCTCGGCCTCGATAGCTACCTGGAGGAAGTGGTCAAGCCACTGGGTCTTGAGGTCATTGCAAAACCGGAGGAGAGGCGGAAGTTCTGGTCGAGCGGGAATTTCTATACTTAGAGCTTTCAGCGTTCAGCTATCAGCCAAGGAATGAGCTGATTGCTGACTGCTGAGAGCTGACAGCCAGCAGAGATTTTCTCTCTACTCAGGGGAGGTGGGACTATGGAAAGGCAGGACATGATGCCCACAGGAGAAAGTGGCAGAAACTATCAAACTGCGGTGGCCCAGGATGAACACCCTCTTCCTTCCACCGGTCCAGAGAGGTCTAAGGTAAAAATGAACGCAGACATAGAGCAACTGGTAAGTTTGTTCAACGATTTCAAGGTATGGCAGATGGGCCTGTTGCAGTGCCGTGAAAACTTTGACTGCGGCCTGATGATGTCCGGCAGAAGATACGCCAGCCAGTTCGAGAGCGATGTGGAGCAGTGGCGTGCTTTCCTGATGGAGAAGCTCGATAACAAACGATGGAACGGGCAAGAGTGGGTGGAGATGGGTGAGGGCATATAGTGCCCACCCTCACCCATTGGTTTGGAGGCCAATATGATTGAGAATGACCATAAACTGAGAGTCTATTCTGACATAACCCAGCTTATCGCCAACCCCCAGAATCCGACGCCCCTGGTCAGGCTGAACCGGATAAACCCGCACCGGGACTTCCCGATTTACGTCAAGCTGGAGAGGTATAATCCCTTCGGCTCGGTGAAGGACCGGATTGTCTTGCGCATGCTCAAGGCGCTGGACATCGGCAACCGGACAGTAATCGAGCCGACCTCGGGGAATACCGGCCTGGCCCTGACCGGGGTAGCTAATGCCCTGGGCATCCCGGTGGAGGTTGCCGTGCCGGAGCGTATCCCTGAGGAAAAGAAGGTGCTGCTGAAGTTCCTCGGTGCCAAGCTCATGGAGGCAGATGACGCCCTGTGTCCTCTCTATCCCACAGAGGGTGCCCGCGGCTTGGTGAATGCCGTTGTCAAAAGCCCCGCCACCCGCGACAGCTATATCAGCCCGAACCAGTATGAGAATGAGCTGAATGTGCAGGCCCACTATGAGGCCACCGGCCCTGAGATATGGCAGCAAACGGATGGTAAAATCACCCACTTTTTCGCTGGCTTCGGCACCTGCGGCACCATCAGCGGGGTAGGACGTTACCTGAAAGAGCAAGACCCGCAGATTAAGATAATCGGTGTTGAGCCAGCTTCCCCGGACCACCGCTTGCCCGGCATGAAGCGGCTTACCGGCCTGGCGGAGGAGTTCATCCCCAAAATCCTTGACAGGTCGGTCATTGATGACACGGTAGCCGTAGCTGATGATGATGCCTACCGGACAGCGATTGCCCTGGCCCGCCGGGACGGCATACCGGTCGGCCCGACTACCGGCGCTATTCTCTACATCGCTCTCCAGTATGCCCGGTCGAATAAGGGGCTGGCGGTGGTCATCTCGCCCGATGACGCTTTCAAGTATACGAGCTTCTACCAGGCCTACCTGGAAAAGGAAGAACAGCGGGAGCAGGCATTCGAC
Source organism: Chloroflexota bacterium (assembly GCA_016210585.1). Lineage (GTDB taxonomy): Bacteria > Chloroflexota > Dehalococcoidia > Dehalococcoidales > JAFGLR01 > JACQTX01. Next base: position 3,460 of record JACQTX010000188.1, on the reverse strand, counting down.
CTCTCCGACCTGATTTGCCCGCTCTCCAAGATGAGGGCCACCGAGCTGATTGACAGCATGAACGAAGGCGAGACGATTAAGATTACCCTTGGTGACAGCGATTCCCTAAAGAGTGTCGCCCGGGAGCTGAAGAGCCGGGGGCTAAAGCCCGCGTTTGCCCGCGAGGGTGATAGCCGGTTCGTCCTGACCATAACCAAGAACGGGGAGTAGTCCTTTAACAATATAGCTATCAGCTTTCAACGTTTAGCCTATGTTTTGTGGCTGACGGCTGATAGCTGACTGCTGGAAGCTGTAGTGGCAAACAGCGAGAGCAGAGCCGAGCTTGTATGCTATAATGAGGGTGACTCGCTCAGGCAGGTTGGATGGGGGCAGGGGCGACCTTGTGCAGAACATTGAGGGAAGACATCAAGACCGTTTTTGAGAAAGACCCGGCAGCCAGAAGCATTCTCGAGGTGTTTTTCTGCTACCCGGGGCTGCATGCGCTCTGGTTTTACCGGGTAGCCCACTTTTTCTGGCGCCACCGGCTATATTTCCTCGGGCGCCTAACATCGCACCTGGGCCGGTTCTTTACCGGAATTGAGATTCATCCCGGTGCCAAGATCGGGCGGCGGTTCTTCATAGACCACGGCTCCGGCGTAGTCATCGGGGAGACCTCGGAGATAGGCGATGACGTCCTGATGTACCAGGGAGTAGTCCTGGGCGGGACGACATTGAAGAAGGGTAAGCGCCACCCGACCATTGGCAACAATGTGGTAATGGGGACAGGAGCGGTGGCCCTGGGCGCTATCACTATAGGGGACGGGGCCCGTATCGGCTCTGGCTCCGTGGTGGTGAAGTCCGTGCCGCCGGGGGTTACTGTAGTTGGCATTCCGGGACGGGTGGTGGAAGACCGCCACAAGCCCATTTTGGATCTCGAACACGGACAACTGCCCGACCCAGTAGCAGAGGCCATCAGGCTGGTGCTCAGGGAGCAGGAAAAGCTGGAGGCACGCCTGGAAAAGGTGGAGAAATACTCCGGACTGGTGTCTGTCGGTGATGAGCTGGTCAAAGAGAGGGAAAAGGTTATCCGGGAGTTCAGCCAAGGAGAGGGGATATGAAGTTTGAAACTCAAGCCATCCATACCGGGCAAAGGCCGGACCCGGCCTTTGGCGCCGTGTCGCCGCCCGTTTATCTGACCTCGACCTTCGCCTTTGCGGATGTGGGCAAGAACCGCGGCTATGACTACTCCCGTACGGCCAACCCCACGCGCAAGCTCCTGGAGGACACCATCGCCGCCCTGGAAGGTGGCAAAGCCGGTTTTGCCTTTGCCACCGGCATGGCCGCCGAGACCACGGTGCTACATCTGCTCAAGGCGGGTGACCATGTCATCTGCGGCGATGACGTTTACGGCGGCACCTTCCGCCTGCTCGATAAGGTAATGCGTGACTTTGGCATAGATGTCACCTTCCTGCACCTGGACAAGCGGCGCCGTATTGAGGCGGCTATCAGGCCCAATACCCGGATGATTTGGCTGGAAACGCCCTCTAACCCATTGCTTAACATTATTGATGTGGAGATGGTCGCCGATGTTGCCCATAAGCACCGCATCCTGACGGCCATTGATAATACTTTTGCCAGCCCGTATTCTCTCAGGCCGATTGACTATGGTATTGACCTGGTAGTCCACTCCACCACCAAGTATTTGAATGGGCATTGTGACGTGGTTGGGGGTGCGGTGGTCACCAGCACCGATGAGCTAACGGAGCGAGTGCAGTTCCTGCTGAACGCCATGGGCACCTGTGCCTCACCCTTTGATTGCTGGCTGGTGCTGCGCGGTATCGAGACCCTGCCGGTCCGCATGAAGAAGCATGAAGAGAACGCCTTTGCTGCAGCCAGCTTTCTCAGGCAGCACCCGGCGGTAAACAGGGTCTTCTACCCCGGCCTCAAGACGCACCCGGGTCACCGCATTGCCCGCCGGCAGATGAAGGGCTTTGGCGGCATGGTCTCGTTTGAAATCAAGGGTGGTATCGAGGCGGTGAACAGCTTTCTAAGGAAAGTGCACCTCTTCTACCTGGCGGAATCACTGGGTGGTGTGGCTTCCCTGGCGGAGCACCCGGCGACAATGAGCCACGCCTCGATGCCCAAGGAGGCCCGTGATAAGGCCGGTATTACCGATGAGGTCGTCCGCCTGTCCATCGGCCTGGAGAATGCCGATGATTTGATTGATGACCTGCGTCAGGCGCTCGAGCCCTGAAGGAGGGGGAGGGGAATGTCTTACGCCATAGCTTTACGTTGTCGCAAGTGCGGGCAGGAGTATCCTATCCGACCCATGAACCTGTGCGAGTTCTGCCTCAGCCCGCTCGAGGTTATCTATGACTACAAGGCCATCGCCAAGGTGGTAACTCGTGAGGAAATCGGGCGCGGGCCGGCCAGCATGTGGCGTTACCGGCAACTGCTGCCCGTAGGTGAAGATGTCGTTGACCTCGGCACCGGCTTTACGCCACTGGTCCGGGCGGAGCGGCTGGGAAAAGAGCTTGGCCTGGACGAGCTTTATGTGAAGAACGACTGTCTAACACCCACTTACTCCTTCAAAGACAGGGTAGTTGGCGTGGCCATCACCAAGGCCAGGGAGTTCGGCTTCGATACGGTCGCCTGTGCCTCCACGGGCAACCTGGCAGCCAGCGTCGCGGCCCATGCGGCCAAGGCCGGCATGAAAGCCTACGTCTTCGTCCCAGCCAATGTGGAGCCGGGTAAGCTGGTGGGGATCTCCATCTATAATCCGGTGCTGGTCACTGTCAACGGCACCTACGATGATGTTAACCGCCTCTGCGCCAAGCTGGTGCAGAAATACAGGTGGGGCTTTATCAATATCAGCCTGCGGCCCTTCTACGCCGAAGGCAGCAAAACCCTGGGCTATGAGATTGTGGAGCAGCTGGGCTGGAAAGTCCCGGATGCTATCCTCGCGCCGGCGGCTTCCGGGCTGCTCTTTACCCGCATATGGAAGAGCCTGGATGAGCTGTCCATGCTCGGCCTCGTCGGGCCGGTGAATACCCACATGTTCGTTGTCCAGGCGGCCGGCTCGTCACCCATCGTCAATGCCTATCAGGCGGGATCGCTCCATGTTCATCCCGTGAAGCCGGACACTATCGCCAAGTCCATCGCCATCGGCAATCCGGCGGACGGCTACTATGCCCTGAGGGTGGCCAGGCAGTCCGGGGGCGGTGCCGGCTCGGCTACTGATGACGAGATTATTGCCGGCATGAAGCTGCTGGCCCAGACCGAGGGCATCTTTGCGGAGGCCACGGGGGGCGTGGTGATTGCGTCGCTCAAGAAGCTGGCGGCTTCAGGGGCTATTAAGCGAAGTGAGGTGACGGTAGCCATGATTACCGGTGCCGGGCCCAGGACGCAGGACGTGGTGGCCGGCACGGTGCAGACCTTCGCCATTCAGCCCAGTGTGGAGTCCTTCGAGGAAGTGCTGGGG
>JACQTX010000186.1 GCA_016210585.1 Chloroflexota bacterium | reverse complement strand
TAATGGTCGTGAATACCGAGTATTTCTTATGGGCGTCACATCCTGTATAATATTTCATGCTGCGATTACTCCTCCTTTTCTATTTTTCGTTACCACCAATATTTTAGGAGAATCGCAGCGTTTTCATATAATCAATGACAGGGTAAGGTGGAACCGCATATTAGTCCGTGGATTATGGCCTACCAGAACTCGATCTGGGAAACGTGTTCCTTGGCTTCGATGAGTTGCCGTACCCGGTTACGTGCGGCTTCGTCCGCCACCGGCTCAACCTCCGTCACGGGGCCGGCTTCGCCGGACCTGCCCTGCCAACTGACGATGAAACCGGGCACCAGGACATAGGCCCAGCTACCTGACCCGCAGCAGGAAGAATCAACCACCGCCTGCCCGACAACGTAGAGGACTTCCCGTCCGTCATACGCCAGCCGCACTTCGCGCTGGGGGAGGTAGTAGCCAGCGATGCACCTGACCTCATTGTTTAGCTCGGTGTGCACATAGTCAAGCATGACTGCCCTTGCTTACCAATCTCAGAATAACATGGACTTGTCTGAAACAACCAAGATACAAGAAACTAACCAAGCAATAGCCAATGAACAAATCTCGAATTCCAAGCGCGGACTTGCACTGGGAGTGTTTGAAAGTTGTTTATTGGTTTTTTGGAATTTGTTTGGTGGTTGCTTCCTGGTTATTGGCTTTAGCTTTCCGCACTACCCTTGATTTACGAGACATTCGGCAGCGGCAGGCGTCATGGGTAGAGGGCCACGGCATCGAGACCGGTAGTCTCCGGGAAGCCCAGCATGATGTTCATGTTCTGGATGGCCTGGCCGGCGGCCCCCTTGACCAGGTTGTCAATGCAGCTGATGACAATCAACCGCTTGGTGCGGTGGTCAATGGCCGGATAGATAAGGCAAAGGTTGCTGCCGCAGGTGTGCTTGGTATGCGGTGGCGAATCGGTCACCCGGACAAAGGGCTCGTCTTTGTAGAAGTCCTGGTAAAGCTGGCGGACTTCATCTTCGCCCTTTCGGCCGCTGGACAGCTTGCCAGAGACAAAACTGGCGTAGCAGGTTGTCAGGATTCCCCTCGTCATTGGCGTCAGGTGGGGGACAAAGGTTACCGATGGCGTCTGCCTGGGCCGGAGCATCTTCAACTCCTGCACCATCTCGGGAAGGTGGCGGTGACCGCCCAGGGCATAGGCGGTAACGTCCTCATTGGCCTCCGAGTAGTGGGTCTGCAAGCTCACGGAACGGCCAGCGCCGGATATGCCCGATTTGGCATCAACGATAATGTCAGGTTCGATTAGCCCGTTCTTGACTACCGGCGCCAGGGCCAGAACAGCGCCGGTGGGATAGCAGCCAGGATTGGCGACCAGGTTGGCAGAGCGGACCTTGTCACGATGCAGCTCCGTCAACCCATAGACAGAACGGACGAGCAGCTGCGGGGCTGGATGGGTAAAGCCGTAGCAGCGCGTATAGTCATTGGCGTCCTTCAACCGGAAATCAGCACTTATGTCAACTACCTTAAGCCCCTGCTCAAGTAGCGGGATGACCTCTTTGGCACTTTCCTGGTGAGGCATAGCGGAAAAGACAAGGTCAACCTCACCCAGCTCGGACTCGATGGCCAGGTCCAGACAGGCCAAGTGTGGAAAGACCTTGCTTAGCTTCTGTCCCGCCACACTCCGCCCGGTTACCGAGGTAACCTCCACCATGGGATGCCGGCAGAGCAGCCGTGCCAGCTCCACTCCGGCGTAGCCGGTAACATTGATAATCCCTACCCTTGTCTTGGTCATTCCCTTTGAACCCTAACCTTTCTAACCTGTCGAATGGCCTTAAAGCCGGTTGGCCACCGCAAAGCCCTCAGCCACCGCGTTCAGGACAAGGCGCGGCGCCACGCAATCTCCAATCTGATAGACCTCAGGCACCTTGCCCTGCAAAGCTTGAAACAGCCTGTTATCAGGGTGAGCACCGACGGCAAGTACGATAGCATCAGCCTCCAGGGTTTGCCGTTTACCCTCTTTGTCACAGACAACTAGCCCCTTCGCTGTAGCCTCCTCACACTTGACCTCTGTCAAGACGATAACCCCCCTCGCACGCAGTGAGTTCAGCACCTCCAGCCTCTTGTAGGGCATCATGCCGGAGGCAAGCCGTTTGAGAATCTCGATGACCGTGACCTTTTTGCCGCGCTCTGCCAGGAAATCGGCCGTCTCGCAGCCAACCATACCGCCCCCGATGACGATGACCCTCTCCCCGACAGCCACTGCTTCCGAAAGGACTTTTTCAGCGCTGACCACATTAAGCTGGCCCAATCCCGGGATGTCCAGGCCCAATGGGACAGCACCTGTCGCCACGATAACGACATCCGGCTTGATGGCCGCCACCAGCTTCGGGGTTACCTCCCGATCCAGCTCCACCTTCACACCAAGCTCCTCCATCTGGTGGCGGAGATACTCAGCAAAGGGCAGGAGCTTCTCCTTGCGCGGTGGCTTGCTGGCGATGTCTATTTGCCCGCCCAGCCGGGGACCTTTCTCGCAAAGCACCACCTGATGACCCCGGAGAGCGGCCACTCGCGCCGCCTCCATGCCGCCGGGACCGCCGCCAACCACGCAGACGCGCTTACTCCGCTCCGCCCGCTTGACCTCGTAGGCGGGGGCCTCCTGGCCAATCGCCGCATTGACGGCACAGGGCATCGCCTCAAACTTGAAGATGACGCTGTTGAAGCACTCCAGACAGTTAATACAGGGCCGGATATCGGCCATGTTGCCCGCCTGCACCTTGCGGGGCAGGTCCGGGTCAGTAATTAGAGTCCGCCCCATGGCAACGAAATCTGCGTCTTTATTTTCCAGGGCACGTTCTCCCACTTCCGGACTGATAGAGGCTACGGCGATAACCGGTATCCTGACCGCCCGCTTGATTTCTCGCGCCATAGGTATCAGGGCACCGGGATTGCTGGCCAGGACAGCCGTAATCTGGTTGCCAAAACCATGGGCGGAGACGTGTATGGCATCCGCACCTGCCTCCTGGCACATCAGGGCGACCTGCCGGGACTCCTCGATAGTGATCCCGTCACTGATGCCCAGCTCTGCCCCGCTAATCCGGGCCCACACCGGATAGCCAGTGCCAAGCCTTGCCTTGATGCCACGTATAATCTCCAGCAGAAAGCGTGCTCGGTTTGGGAGGGAGCCGCCATACTCATCCTGCCTTTTATTGGAGAAAGGGGAAAGAAAGGTTGAGACCAGATAGCCATGTGCTCCGTGAATCTCCACGCCGTCAAAGCCGCTCTTTTTGGCCCGCTCCGCTGCATCAACAAAACGGCCAATAATCGCCTTAATCTCGGCGACAGTCAGTTCTCTGGGCTTCTCGCCCCAGGGCGAAGCGATTGGCGATGGCGCCACTGGCTGAGTGCCAATGAACCGGGAAAGGGCTTCCCGCCCGGCATGGTGTAGCTGGATGGCCGTCTTAGCCCCATGCCGGCGCATGCACCGGGCCAGCTCGCTCAGGCCGGGAATGAATTTGTCGTCACTGATTTGAAGCTCGTGGGCTATGCTCTTGCCCAGGGATGCGTCAACGCAGGCCGTTTCCACAATAACCAGCCCAACACCACCCATCGCCGTCCGCTCGTAGTAGGCTTTCATCACCGGAGTAACAAACCCATCCGGAGTAGCATAGTTGGTGCCCATGGGCGGCTTCACGATACGGTTCTTGATTTCCATTTGCCCGATGAGACCTGGTTCGAAGAGGCGCTTAAATCCAGGCTGCGGCGCTGCCATCTATCACGCTCCTTTCTGACCGGGGATTGGCAGAATGAAAGGTTGGGGATACTCCTCACCCTAAAGATACAGGCGCGGGCTAAGTGTTGTCAAGCTACGCGGCTGATATGACAGTCCTGGCGTCGTATAGATATAGGGTTCCCCTCTCGTTTACAGCACCAGGATAGACCCTACCACCATGGCGACCATACCGATGATGACGGGCACACTGAAGACCTCCAGCTTGCGGTTCAGCAGGTAAGAGAAGAAGATTGTGAAAATCGGGGCGGTATACATTATGGGGACTACCACACTGGCGGGCGCCATGCTCAGGGCCGTATAGCGCAGGAGATGGGCCATGCCACCTGATAGCCCGGACAGCACGAAGGCGATAGCGGCCATGCCATTCATATGGAAAAGGTCGCCCCTCCTCTTGGATTGCCGCAGGGAAAAACCCATGACGATAGCGGCGGCAAGATGAGAGATGAAAGCTGCTGCTATCGGGAAGCCCAGTCCGGGGGTAGGGTTGGAAGCCGCAAAGCCTTCCTTGATGAAGATAGGGCTTATCCCCCAGGCCGCGCCGGCCCCCAGGCCAGTGAAGAGGGCTTTGCGGGATATATTGGAGAACAGCCGGCCGCCGTGACGAAAGGTCTGCGGCGTGACGCCGATACTCATCAGGCCGAAGGTAACCAGCAACACCCCGATGAACAGCTTCCAGGTGAAAGTCTCGCCCAGTACCCATATGCCGATAGCCGCCGTAACCAGCGGGCTGATGCCGACAAGGATTGTAGCCAGGTTTGCTCCCACAGCCTGGATGCACCGGTAGTTGAGCCGCCGTCCGATAACGAAGTGAAAGAGGCCGGCACCAGCTAGCCACAGATAGCCCTGCCAGGAGAAACCGACAATGGCATTGGCCTGCCCAATGGCCGCCAGTATGACCAGGTAAAAAGGCACCGCGGCGGGAACGCTAATGAGGACGCCAATCCCAGCGTCCGTAACCTTGGTCACGGCTCGGCGTGCCGTGATGTTTATCAAGGCAAGGAACACCGCCGTGAAGACAGACAGTAACGCGGCTATACCCATTTGTGTCCCCCGGGCCAGCGTAAACGCCGTAAATATCTTAAATAATCTCCTCGCCCTTTAGAGGAGAGGACTAAAGCTTGTCCTGAGCTTGCCGCAGGAGTGAGGGTGACGTGGCTATTACCCCTCACCCATTCGCTTCGCTCAGGGCAGGCTTTTCATCGCTCCCACAAAGGGGGAGAGAATGCAATGAAAGCTGTTTGGGAGCTTAATATTAGCAGCAGCGGACACTTCATTGCACGGCTGGCTCTCTCACCCTGAGGAAATGTGTAAAGCCTACCAGACAGGGCAAAGCGATACTGTAGGCTATCAGCAGAAAGGGCACACCCAGCGCCCAACTCACCAGTGGCAGCGGAATGAACAGCACGGCGCTGGTCAGGATGACATTCTTCTTGACAATCAAAGTGGCAAGTGCCGGCCCGGCCAGGATCAGCATCGGCTGGGTAACAAGGGTGAGCAGCACACCGATGCAGGTGCTCTCGCCACGCCCTCCCCGAAAACCGAGGAAGACAGGCCAGTTGTGGCCGGCGACGGCCGCCGCTCCGGTGATGAGGACCGTAGCTTGTGAAACATCAATGGCCTGCGCTGCGATTACGGCCAGTGCCCCCTTGCCAACATCGAGAAAGAACACGCTAACACCGGCTACAGCGCCGAACTGGCGGTAGGCGTTGGCCGCGCCCATGTTCCTGTCTCCCAGGTGCCGTATGTCCCGGCCCTTTAGCAGGCGGCCGGCAATATAGGCAGTGGGGATGGCACCCAGCAAATAGCCGACGAGGACAACCAGCCAGGGCATCCTATTCCCTAACCCGGCATAGCCGGGACCAAATCCCTTCGATGAACTCAGGACAAGCTCTAAGCACCAAATTCGAAATCCCTTCGGCAAGCTCAGAGCTTGCCCTGAGCAAAGCGAATGGGGCAGGCCGAAACAATACCTAAATTCAAATCATACATGACCAAAATGTTTTGAACATTTATGCTTTGGTTCTTTGTATTTGTTTAAGCCTGCCCTGAGCCTGTCGAAGGGTGCTTCGTATCCGAATTTCGGATTTTTCTCCTATTTTGTGCAAGGTTTTTCCTTTGAGACCCCAGCGGTGCCGGGGGAGGGACTCGAACCCACAAGGATTGCTCCGGCGGATTTTAAGTCCGCTGCGTCTGCCAGTTCCGCCACCCCGGCACCAGCTTGAGGTATTCTACCG
>JACQTX010000021.1 GCA_016210585.1 Chloroflexota bacterium | reverse complement strand
CTGTAAATACTCCCTGAACTACGAGACCGAGTGGATGACCCGCGACCAGATTGTGGACATCACCTATGAGGCCATCCTGCGCCTGGTCCGCCTGAAGGCCAAATGCGGCAATATGCCCGCAGCGCAGGCGGCGGCTGCGGAGCGGCGTATGCAGGAGGCCCGGGAGATGGCACATCGCATTGATGACCTGCTTGCCAGGGGAGAGCTAGAGGTCCAATTACCCCGGCTGAAACCGGAGATTGACCGCATCAATGCCGCCCCAGTCAGTGACAGGGTGGAGCTTCAGTTGCCCGGCCGGCGCGGCATTAAGATAGCCCGTTCCCTCTGGTCCTGGGCGACGAGGCTGTAAGTTCAATAACTCCCCTATTGAAAATGGCCAATGTAATCCAAAAGAAGCATGTCGTCACCTCCGTTGGTAGATAAATCCAGCACTTTGATATATACTATTTCTTCGAAATAATATACAGGTGACGCGCTATGAATACATCAACACTTTCCGAAAAGGGATGGGTTGTGATACCCCAGGACTTGCGCAAGCGCTACGGCCTCAAGAAAGGCGATAAAGTGCACATTGTTGACTACGGGGGTGTTATTGCCATCGTGCCTGCTTCGGAGTCTCCAATCAAGAACTCATTTGGCATGCTGAAGGGCAAGACTTCCCTGGTCAAAGCGCTGGTGAAAGCAAGACGGCAGGATGCAGAACAGGGGAAATAGCTCCTCTTTGTTGGCCGAAGGCTATGTTCTGGATAGCTATGCTCTCCTTGCCTATATGGAGGCAGAACCGGGGAGTGCTCGCCTCAGAGAATTGCTGGAAGCTGCGAAAGGCGGGAAATGCAATCTCTGCATGTGCGTGGTCAACCTGGGTGAAGTTATTCATATCGTGGAGCGAGAAAGAGGACTTCCCAAAGCTCAGGAAACCCTGGCTCGGATTGACGACTTACCTATCGAGGTTGTGAACGCAGACCGTCCCCTCACTCTAGCGGCAGCTCACCTGAAAATGGACTGTCCCATAGCTTACGCTGGCTGTTTTGCGGCTGCCTTGGCGCAGACCAGGAATGCCAGCCTGCTTACTGGCGACCCTGAGTTTCGGAAGGTTAAGCCGGAATGTAACTTGTGCATTGAATGGCTGGCCAATCAGGGATAGATAGTTTTTCCTCGGGTACGCCATGTTGGGACTATTCAGCCCAGCAGTTCCAGCGCGGTGAGGGCGTAGATCCGGGCGGCATCAGTAAGCTCCTTAACCGACACACACTCGTCAGCCGTGTGGGCACGGCGGAACTCCCCCGGGCCAAAGGTGACTGTCGCCGGTCGGCCTCTCAGTTCTCCCGGTGAGGTGTGTGCGGTGAGCATGGCCCCGGTGACATAGACACCGTAGAAACCGGCCAGGGACGGCTCCGTGCCGGTGACGCTCCTCGTCGCCGACTGCAACACCTTGGCCACCGGCTCCTCCGGGGCGGCCTCGGTAGGCGGCAGCCAGTAGTACCAGGCACGGGGCAAGACCTTCAGACGGTAGTCGAAGTCCTTATCCACAGCCTTGATCCCGTCCAGGTGGGCGGCAATATCCGCCAGGGCACTCTCCGGCGTCATGCCCGGCACGGAGAGGACGTAGAAGAGGAGGCTGCATTCATCGGGCACCTCGAAGCTCTTGATCTGAGTGCGGATGCCATTGACGTGAATCCGCGGAAAGTCCGGGAAATAGCGGTAAGGCTGGTAGCGAAATTTCACCTGTTCCAGGCAGCCCAGGACCTTGCCCATCTGGAGTATGGCGTTGATGCCGTGCTGGGGCTGCGCCGGATGAGATGCCCGGCCGAGCACATCCAGCTTGAACATGATCAGCCCGGAGTGGGCCACATCCACTGTCTTCAGACTGGTGGCTTCCCCCGAGATTATCCAGTCAGTCCGCAGGCCGATGCCGGCATCGGCCATAAGGGCACCACCGCGAAAACCCGCCTCGCCGTCCCCGATAGAGAGCAGGCTGAGGCTGCCATTAAGCCTGACACCCGCCTTCCGGATGGCCTCGATAGCCGCTAGCTGCGCCGCCAGCGCTCCCTTACTGTCAACAGTACCCCGCCCATAGATATATCCGTCAACCACCTCGCCGCCGAAGGGCGGGTGTGTCCACTTGGTGGCGTCCACCGGGTCGGTGTCCCAGTGCCCCTCGAACATCAGGCAAGGACGCTCCTTCTTGCCGGGCAGAGAGCCATAGACGATGGTCCCGCTGCGAAAGTCCTCCAGGCTGTAGGTGTCCACCTTCAGGCCCAGGTCTTGTAGCTTACGGGCCACGAAGACGGGACAATCGGATGGCGTCCCCGCCACGCTCGGCCGTCTGATCAGCTCCGCCAGCAGCCCGGTCACACCCTCTTCTGTTATGTGGCCCAGCACGCGCTGGACTATACCTTGTGGCATAAGCACCTCCTGGTTGCTGGAGAATAGACAAGGAGACCATTCAGCAATTCAGCGTTAAGCCGCTCATGGTGAGCTT
>JACQTX010000185.1 GCA_016210585.1 Chloroflexota bacterium | reverse complement strand
TCCAAAAATAACTTGATAAATTATTCTGTAATCTCCCCCTTTGGCAAAGGGGGATTAAGGGGGATTTTGAATCTGCATTAAGAAGAAATCCCTCTCAATCTCCCCTTCGGCAGGCTCAGGGCAGGCTCTTTACGAAAGGGAGAGGAATTATTCAACTTGTTTATAAGACGCGATACTAGCTGTCATTAGTCCTTCACCACAGATGGTGCAGGACGACGTGGCAATCTCAACCGTCGTGTTGTGATTGAATCGGGCGAGGTTGCTTTGCCTCCCGATTCGACTTTGGCTTTGCCTCGTCTCATCGGGATGGTCTCGCAATGACACCTCTCACTAATCGTTACACCCACTCTACTTCTTATGCTTATCCTTTTCCGCTGGCAGCTCTCCTTCTAACCGCTGCCTCAGTTCGGCGAATTTCTTAAGCAGGTCCTTTTCCTGGCGCGTCAGCCTGGTCGGCGTGAGCACCTTAACAATCACGTACTCATCCCCCTTCCCTTTGCGGGCGAGGCGAGGAATACCCTTCTCCATTATCCGGAAGATAGTGCCCGTCTGCGTGCCCACCGGGATGTCAAGGTCAAGGTCACCTTCCAGCCCGGGCACGCTAATCTTGCCGCCGAGGGCGGCCGTGGTGAAGGCGATGTCTCTCTGCACGTAGATATCATCGCCGTGTCTTTCGAAGACAGGGTGCCTGGCCACATCTAAGACCACATAGAGGTCGCCGGGCATATCCGCCCCAGTCTCGCCCTCCCCTTCGAACCTGACAGCATAGCCAGTATCAGCACCCGGCGGCACGCGGACGGTAAGCTCCTTCGTTTTCTCGAGGAAACCTTTGCCGGCGCAGTCCGGGCAGGCCTGTTTGATTACCTTGCCAGCGCCGTGGCACTTGTTGCAGGCCGTTATCTGCCGGAAGACGCTGTATCCCGCCCTCTGTTCCCGGACAAGCTGGCCGGTGCCCTTGCACCGGTCACATGTTTCCAGCCCGCCTGGGGCGGCCCCGCTTCCCTGGCAGGTCGAACAGGTCTCTCGCTTGGGGATAGTTACGGTCTTTTCGGCGCCAAAGGCCACATCTTCCAGCGTGACACTCAACTCATACTTGAGGTCGGCCCCTTTGCGGACCCGTCTTCTCGTCGTGGTCGCCCCACGGCCAAAGAGGCTATCGAAGAGACCACCACCCTGACCGAAGAAGTCCCTCAGGCCAAACTCGTGAAACAGGCTGGAGAAGTCCACACCCCGGAAGATATCCTGCTGGGAATAGCCTTCCAGCCCGGCATGGCCGTAGGTATCGTATAGCTGGCGTTTTTGCGGGTCGCTCAGCACGGCATAGGCCTCGCTGATGACTTTCATCTGCTCCGCGGCCACCGGGTCAGGATTGCGGTCCGGGTGGTGCTTCATGGCCAGGTCGCGATAGGCCTTCTTGATAGCGCCTTCATCGGCGCTGCGGGCAACGCCGAGAACGGCATAGTAGTCTTCCTTGGCCATCAGTCACCCTCTCGGGCGAACCTCCAAGCAACGCCGTTCCAGGCGCGGAGCACCGTATTGCACCGGGAACACAGGATGCGCCGCTCGCTACCCGTCTTTTGCTCCTTGCCGGTGACCATCTTCTGGCAGACAGCACAATAGATTTTCTTGGTCGCCATTACCATCACCTACCTCCGTTTTTTTGTTTTGGCCATTTTTTGAGTGATTTCAGAAAAGAGTAAAAGCTTGCCAGTGCGGCTTCTGTGCCGGATAGCTCTCCCGCCAGAGTGATCGCAAGATGCCAGTCCCTGGCCAGCCCTTCCCGGCATTCTGGCTGGGACAGGCCAGCCGTCCACTCACGACAGCACTGTGGCCTGACAGGATGAATGAGGCAATCTGTCCGCCTGTCCGGCCCGGCGATGCTGAGGAATATACAGGCCTTGTCCTGGTGCCGGAGCAAATAGCTGGACTGGCCGGGCCAGCGGTGGTCCGTATACTTCTCCACGAGGTCCGCCAGCAAGATCTTCAGGTAAGCCGCAATATGCTCAGCCTCCTCCAGCTCCAGCCGCGCCTGGTACTTCCGGCAGCAGACACCGCAGCGAAAGCAGGGTATAGCCTGCCCGATCAATGCCGCATCTCCATGTGGTAACCGGCCGGCTATAGTCTCCGTCATAGGCGCCTTTCAACATGATTCAGGAACGCTGGTGTGTCCAAACAAATATTATAGCATAGAGAGCTTTGTGGCGACTTTCCGTCTCATCCCTCGTCGTGGATGATGCGTGATAAAAGTCACAGAACTTCCGGGACGAAGGGTATATATTGGAACTGGAAAGGGGTGAGAGGTACAGAAAGCAAGATGTCTCCCGCCAGCGTCAACTGGAGGAGTGGACCCGTTAAGGAGCACTGGCAGGAGCAGCCCAGACCCCTCCCGAGCCCTTCGGGCGTAAGTAGCCAATGGCTCGCCTTTGAAAAAAGGAATGAGTAGAGACGAGATCTGCACCCGGTCCCGAACCGGGAGGAAGGGTAGTGGAGGTTAAGTAGCGAAGGAAGGCTCTTCACCGCTCCTCAGAGCTTTCCTTCTTTTTATTGGTGTCCCGCTGAGAAGGCAGGCTTACTACTACCAGTATCAAAGCTGGTTGTTTTCTTTCAAAAATTACGTTATATTCATGCCAGGGTAAAGCAATTCTTACTTCAGCTTATGTAGCAGTCTCTTACCTCGGGACAGTAACTTCTCTGGAAAGCCACCAGGATAAAAAGAATAGCACACCAGCACCGAAGAACGGTATGCCAAGCTCCGGCGTCCAGGCAACGAGGACAGCGATACCCCAGGGGCTGCTGAGACCTAAGTAGCTGCCCAGTGCGAGCGAGACCATGACCAGAAGTATGCCTCCCAGCCACTGCCGCCACCATGATACAATGCAGCCAGCCAGTGCTATTCCCAGATATGCCAAATATAGAATATCACTTTCCCAGATCCTGGGTCGCCAGACCATCTGAAGAAGCCAGGCCAGTAAGAGAAAAACCGTTGTGCCCAGCCCGGTAAGTCGTGCTAGCCAGGTCATCCCTTTCGTCGCACATCGCTTGGCCGCTGACATTGGTCCCTTTTCCGTTCCTACCAGCTTATGCTAATCTCTCGAGCACTAGCTGTCAATTGACGACGGTGTCTTTGCGATGCCGCTACCAGCCGTTTCTTCCCCCCAACAAATAGTCCGCCTTTTCCCCTGAGTCCCACTTAGCTACGGCCACCCATCCAGATGGAAACGGCATGCGCTAGCTCGGCGCCGATATCGAGCCTTTTTCTTATGAAGGGGTGGTGAGGGCAATTGCGCGATGAGCGCGTTTCGCGGGATGCTCGGTGGCAGAGCGCCGCCAAAAGTTATAAGATATAGACCGAAAGACGTGTGGGAGGGGCTTTGCCCCTCTTTTTCGTGTCTCGCAGACAGAAAGCACTGTGTTTTGAAAGATTCATATACCCATAAAGGTGAGGGCACCGCTCTCTTTCTGGCTACTATCACATCTTTCATCACTCCCTTTCTCGTCGGCGCTATCAATATTGCCTTGCCTGCTATCGGTCGGCAGTTCTCTATTGACGCCGTGACGTTAAGCTGGGTGGCCCAGGCCCACATCCTGGCCTCCGCCGCCTTTCTTGTCCCCTTCGGGAGAATCGCCGATATCTACGGCCGGAAGCGAATTTTTACATACGGCTTGCTAGTCTATGCTCTCTTCGCACTGCTATCGGCGCTGTCACCAACGGCGGCCTGGCTCATCGCCTTCCGGGCTCTCCAGGGCGTGGGCGGTGCCATGTTATTTGGCACCGCTGTGGCTGTTCTGACCTCGGTCTTCCCACCAGGGGAGCGGGGCAAGGCCCTGGGCATAAACCTGGCTGCCGTCTATTCCGGGCTTTCCCTCGGCCCAGTGGTCGGTGGACTGCTGACGGAACGCTTTGGCTGGCGCAGCATCTTTGTGGTGACGGTTGTCCTGGCACTGGTGACCATTATCATCACTCTTTCGAAGCTGAAAGGGGAGTGGGCCGAGGCGAGAGGGGAAAAATTCGACCTCGCTGGCTCCGCAGTCTATGTGTTTAGCCTGGTCACCTTGATATATGGCATGTCGCTCCTGCCAGCCATGGCCGGTGCCTGGCTGTTTGCCGGGGGTGTCCTGGGCTTTGCCCTGTTCATCTGGTGGGAGATGAGGGTGCGCAGCCCGGTCATAAATGTCCACATCTTCCGCAACAACCCTGTCTTCGCCTTTTCCAACCTGGCAGCTCTGATAAACTATAGTGCTACCTTTGCCGTTAGCTTCCAGCTGAGCTTATATCTCCAGTATATCAAAGGACTAACGGCAGAGCAGGCCGGGCTGGTCCTCATTGCGCAGCCCGTCGTCATGGCTATCTCATCACCTGTTGCCGGCCGTCTCTCCGATAGGACGGAGCCGGTGGTGGTGGCCTCAATAGGCATGGCCCTGACGGCGGTGGGACTCGCCATATTTATCTTCCTGGGCCAGACTACCAGCCTGGGCCTGATACTGGGTAATCTCGTCCTGCTGGGACTTGGCTTTGGTCTGTTCTCCTCACCCAACACGAATGCCATAATGGGCGCCGTGGAGAAGAGGTTCTACGGCGTGGCCTCGGGAGTCGTTGGCACCATGCGCACTGTCGGCATGATGTTCAGCCTGGGCATAGCTGCCCTGCTTTTTACCCTCTATATGGGCCGCGTGCCGATTACCCCGGAGTACTATCCCCTCTTCCTGCAGAGCCTCAGGACTGCCTTTGTCATCTTCACCATCCTCTGTTTCGGCGGTATCTTTGCTTCGCTGGCCCGTGGCCGCATTCGGGACGGACACAAGAGCTAGCCTCTAAACGCAGTAGGCCATTGCCTGTAATCCTTGAATTTGTATTCAAACCAGTCACCTCACGAGTTCTGTCGCGATAAGCCAATGGACTGAGAAAAACGTCATGGCGAGACCATTCCTTCGTAGCAGGGAGGCGAAGTCCTTCGGCCGAAGGACGATTCGCTCCCTCTGGCATACAATTCGGAGATTGCTTCAGCTCCGCCGTTCGGCGGACGCGCTCGCAAGGGCACTTTTGAGGATTTCCTAAGAGTCCATTTACAGGTTGCCTCAGCCCTTGACGCCGTTGTCTTTCAGTAGTAGCATACGAATTACAGGGGCATATCGGAGGTGGTTTCTACATGAGCATCCTCAAGGCCTTCGGGCTGGCCGCTCTCAACTTTCTTCTCTTTCTGGCGCTAACCGTCTTTGGCCTTGTTTTCTTGCTTAATGCCACAGTGCTTAACCCGCGCTTTATCACCAGCCAAATCAATAAACTCGAAATAACGCCTCTTGTCCAGGAGGCCATGAAAGGCGGCCCGGGCCAGCAGGAGATTCCCCCAGAGCTGAGGACGGCGATCATTACCACGATGACCAAAATCGAGCCGGATATGAAGCAGCAAATGAATGCTGCTATCACCCAGGTCTATGACTATCTCAAGGGCAAGCAGAAGGAGCTGAAGCTGGCCGCTGTGCTGAGTGATACCGTGGCCAGCAACCAGTTCATCGTTGTCCTCATCAATGACATGGAGATAGCCGCCATGGCCAGGGGTATGCTGGCGGACGGCAGCCAGACGAACGCACTGCCCAAAGAGCTTACCGACGCCCTGCTGCGGACTGTTACCAAAATGGAACCGCAGCTGAAAACACAGCTGGGCGCGGCGGCTTCCTCAGTCAATGACTACATCTGGGGAAAACAGCCGGACATCAAGCTGGCCGTGGTCCTGAGTGACACGGTGGCCAGCAACGATTTCCTGGTGGCACTGGTAAACGACCTGGAGATAGCCACTCTCGCCAAAGGGTTTATCGCCAGTATGGGGACACAACCACAAGGTGGCATGCCCAAGGAAGTCACCGATGCCCTGAGCACCACCATCACCAAGCTGGAACTGCAGCTGAAGAAACAACTCGCCACGCTTGTCCCTCCGGTGAATAACTATCTCTGGGGCAAGACCCAGGAGCTGCACCTGGTTGTCCTGCTGGGTGATACGGTGCTCACCCGTGATTTCGTGACGGCCGTGGTGAATGAGCTTGATATGAAGGCCCTCGCCAGGGGCTTTGTCAACCAGCAGGTTACCGGGTTCATCCCGAAGGAGTTCGCCTTCGCCACGGCTTATGTGGACGATGTCGCTGTCGCCCTGGAACCGTGGTTGAAACAGCAAGCCACCGCCGTGGCCGGGCCTGTTCTGGACTACCTGGCAGGCAAAAGCCAGACCTTAAACGTTACCATCTCGATAGAGCCAGCCATAGCCATTGCCAAGCCCGTAATCAAACAGCGTTTCATGACCGCACCGCCCCCGGAGTTTGCCTTGTTGCCCAGGGAGCTGCTTGACCAGCAGTTTGAGCAGGCCTTCCGCCTCTTCGCTCAGGCAGTGCCACAAACGATGGCCATCAACGAGTCCGCACTGTCCTCGTTCCGCACCAGCCTTTCCCAGGTTGACACCCAGGTGGCCAGAGTGCGCACCGACCTTAACCGATCCCTGGCCAACGCCGAGGCCCAGATGAAAGAGGCGCGCACCGAGCTTAATCTGGCCCTTTCGGACGCGGAAAAACAGCTAGCCGAAGTAAAGCGGTATGTCGGGTATTTCCAGATGGGCTACACTTTGCTTATCATTTTCATGTTGCTGCTCATCGCTGGCATTGTCCTTATCCACCGCCAGGTGAGGGGGGCTACGCGCACGCTGGGCACCACTTTCGCCAGTTATGGTGTCCTTGAGTTCGGCGGCGTCATGGTGGGTAAGTCCCTCGCCGCAGCGCAGCTACCACAGCTCACGGATGTGCCCGCCTCATTGCAGACGTGGCTGGCGCAGTTCCTGAACAGCTTTACGGCGCCCTTCCAGGGCTTCACCCTCGGGGTCCTGATTCTCGGCATCGCTTTGCTGGTGGTATCCTTCGTCTATAAGCCGCGGGCGGCGCCCGAAATATAGCTAGAAGAACTTTGACCACTAGCTGGCGGAGTGGTAGAATTAATTGCTGACGGGAGAAGGATGAAGTGTCAGGACATTCTAAGTGGCATTCCATCAAACACCAGAAGGGCATCACTGATGCCAAGCGAGGCAATCTCTTTACCAAGCTGTCGCGGGAGATTATCGTTGCTGTCCGCCAGGGCGGCAGCAACCAGGAGGCTAACTTCCGCCTGCGTCTTGCCGTCCAGAAAGCACGCGATAGCAGCATGCCCTTTGAAAACATTGACCGTGCTATCAAGCGTGGTGCGGGCACACTGGAAGGTGTTACCCTTGAGGAGATGGTCCTGGAGGGGTATAGCAACGGTGGTGCCGCCATCCTGGTGCAGGCGGTGAGTGATAACCATAACCGCACCGTCCAGGAGGTGCGTAACATTTTCTCCCGCAATGGGGGCAATCTCGGGGAGAGTGGCTGTGTCGCCTGGCTCTTTGAAAACAGGGGACTGATCACAGCCAAAATTGACAACCTTGACCCTGATGAAGTAGGCTTGCTCGCTATTGATGCCGGGGCTGATGATGTCAAAATTGAAAAGGACTTCATCGAAATCTACACCCGCCCGGAGCAGATGGAGAAGGTCAGGTCTGCCCTGGAAGCAAAAAATATCAAGGTCGTTTCGGCAGAAATATCAATGATGCCCAAGACCACCGCGGAACTGGGTGAAAAGGCTGCCCTGCAGACCCTGAAACTGATGGACAAGCTGGAAGAGATGGATGAGGTCCAGCACGTTTCCAGCAACGCCGACTTCTCCGATGCCATTCTGGAGAAATACCAGCAACTCGACAGGGTTGGTTGATATTTACTTCTCTGAGACATGCACAGCCGGACCGGTCCAGCTCTCCGCCTTCAGCGTTCAGCTATCAGCAATTAATCATCAAGACAGGCTGAAAGCTGACTGCTGAGTGCTGAGTGCTGATAGCCAGAGTTTACTCGCTAGAACAGCGAAATCGAAACGATGCGTATACTGGGCATTGACCCCGGCACTATCACCATGGGCTATGGCGTGATTGAGACGACCGGTGACGAGCTAAGCCTGGTTGATTGCGGCGGGCTTAGCCCGCCGGCACGCTCCCCGATGGGGGAGCGTTTGAGTTTTCTCTACCGGGAGGTCACGGCCATCATCACTCGGCACAAACCGGATGTCCTTGCCGTGGAAGAGCCCTTTATCGCCAAGAATGTCCGCTCGGCGCTGGCGGTCGGCCGGGCGCAGGCCATTGCTATCCTGGCAGCGGCCAACCAGGGTATCCCTAGCTACGAATACACCCCGGCTCAGATAAAACAGCAGGTAGCCAACTACGGGGCCGGCGGCAAGGAGCAAATTCAAGAGGTGGTCAGGCTGCAGCTTGGCCTGGCGCAAGCCCCGGAGCCGAGCGATGCCGCCGACGCGCTGGCTGTCGCCATCTGTCACCTTTACGAAAGACGCCTGAGCGACCTTCTGGCCAGCGAGGAGCAGCGATGATAGCGGGCCTGCACGGAAAACTGGAGGCACTGGGCGCTGACTGGGCGGTCATCAACGTCAATGGCGTCTGTTTTCAAGTATATCTGCCCACCTCAACCATGAGCAACCTGAGCACTATCGGTGCGGAAGTCCATCTGCACACGCATTTGCATTTCCGTGAAGATAACATCGCCCTCTATGGTTTCGCTTCGCCTGAGGAGCTGGGGCTTTTTCAGACCTTGCTCACCGTATCGGGCATCGGCCCACGCCTGGCCCTGGCCATGCTTTCGGCGATGAGTGCCGAGAGGCTGACAATGGCTATCGCTACCGGCAACATTGACCTGCTCACTGAGGTACCGGGCATCGGCAACAAGACGGCCAGCCGTATCGTCTTGGAGTTAAAAGACAAGATAGCCGCCGGCTACATTCCCGCACCGGTGGCGCAGGCGGTCCGTGAGAATACCGACGTCCTGGCGGCGCTGACCGGCCTGGGCTATTCGCTAGCAGAAGCTACCCGGGCGGTGACCGCTCTCCCCACGTCCGGCACCCTCAGCCTGGAGGAAAGGGTTACCCTCGCCCTGCAGTATTTAGGGAGCAAGTAAGACAAGGCTAGGGGACCCGTAAATCTGTGGATTGTCTGTTTACTCTGTCTTTGCGAGGAGTCAGCTTGCGGCGGACGACGTTGGCAATCTCAACTGATAGCAATAACAGGGCGATAGGAAAGTATTCAGACAATTCGGATTGTGGAGATTGCCACGCCTCCGCCTTCGGCGGATGGTCTCGCAATGACACTTTGGTGAACTCGTCACAACCCATGAGATGTCCCATTTGACTCTGAATCCACGAATTACAGAAGACGACGACCTACTGACCTATTTCCTCCTCAAGAATCCGATAGAACTCGCCCCGTGCCTGTCTCTCCCGCCAGGGACAGTGGCCACATTTCCGCAGCAGAATGAACCGGAAGTCCTTCAGGACGCCAGAGAGAGGGACTTTGACACCGTCAAAGGGATGCGGGTCGTAGTCGCCATGAATGGCCACCACCGGGCAGCGGATTTTCTTGCCCAGGGCCAGAAGCTCACCGCTCTTTCTCAGCGCCGTGGCCTGCTGCCACACACACTGATACGTATCGTAATTGCATTCCGGCGCCTCGCCACTATCCGGCAGGGGGTCGTATGAGTCCGCTTTGGCGATTATCCGTCCCAGCCGGGCCATGAGCGTGTTTTTGTCTTCGGCGGCAGGGTTATCCAGGGCTTGCAGCAAGGACTGGACCTCTGCTCTTTCGCCCTCGCTCAGCCGGCCCAGCCGTGTTGGCATGATGTTCTCGGCATACTTTTCCTCATAGACACCACTGCTGACCAGGATGAGCTTTGACACTAGAGAAGGGTGTTGCGCGGCAAAAATAAAGCCGAGCATGGCACCCCACGACCAGCCTATCAATGTCACGGGAGGATTCCCGCTCTCTGCCAGGACGGTGTGCAGCTCTGCGACCTGCCCTTCAATAGATTGGGCGGTTTGCAGCGGCTCCAGGACACCACCGATTGCGGCCAGCTCACGGGCCACCGGCGCCATCTCTCCCGGTGCCCCCGGCCCGCCATGCAGGACAGCGATACGGAAGGGCGGGTTGCCATAGGTTCTGAGGTTTGACATTGCATCCATCTTAGCACTGCAACTGGTGCGGCGGCAAAGTGGCAGATTACTCGTGAAAAAGAAACAAAGCTAAACAATTGGATTGATGTTTATTGTAATTTCGTATATGATAATCGTGTTTCTCAAGGCGGACCGAGGCCGACTCTCGGTTTTGGATGGTATGAGCTTATGATGGATAACCTTACATGGTGCTACTGAAAAGCTGACTTCGGCAGTGAGGAGGAACAAACATGTTGAAACAGGGCCTAAGGAAAGTCGGATTTATATGGTTATCCTTGCTACTGGCACTAGTTTTCGGCATCTCAGCCTGGGCAACAGGAATAGCACAGCCGAATGCCGCGGGCCAAGCATCAGGGATGAGCATTGTGGGCTTCCGTGCAAACTACACTTACGATACCGCCCCAGGTTTAAGGCTATTGGTGCGTGGAGTAAGCCTGGTGCAGGCATCTTTTAGTTTGCCGACAACTACGCGCGGCACGCTTTCCCTCACTCACCTGACTTCGACTGGGGCAAACGCGCCTGGAGGCGGCTACGCACCCGTTGACATATATGTCAATGACTTTCTCATCCTCGATGACTATGATGTCGCGGCGCAGCACAATGGCTCGCACGACTGGCAGACGGACCGCTGGGACATCGCATCCTTTCTCAAGACAGGCGAAAATACAGTCTCGATTGTGCTTGAAGACAAGCATCCGGATTCTACACAGTACTGGCTCCGGTCGCTTGTCGTCTCCAGCAGCGCTAGCCCGCCGGCCTTCAACCCTCTGGAGTCTGATCTGCGGAGCCAACTGGCAGCAGCCAGCATTGAAAGCCGTGACATCATATACGTTCGTGACACCACCGCTACTTTGAGGATGCTTACTCCCGGCTTTAGCTATATTAAAGCGTCTTTTGACCTGGTGAAAGTCCCCAAGCGGAGCACCCTGACACTAAGCCACTTGACCTCTGGCCTGGCGGGTGCGCCCGGAGGGGGCTACTCACCAGTTTATGTTTACGTCAACGACCAGCTTTTGCTCGACAACTATGACGTAGCCCAGCAGCATAACGGGTCACATGAATGGCAAACTGACGAATGGGAGATTACATCCCTTCTTATGACGGGAAGAAATACCGTAAACATAGCCTTTTCGGCTGACCCTCTCACCACAACACAGTACTGGCTCCAGTCCCTGAGGGTTCTCTTACCCGGTGACGCCGATGGTGACGGCCGTCTGACCGCCACGGACATCACAAAGGTGGAACGAGTTATTGCCGGGCTCGACGCGGAGACACCCGGGGCAGATGCCAACCAGGACGGCTTTCTTAACGCTCTGGACATAACCCGGACAGAAAGAAACATCGCCGGGCTAGACTAGGCCGCCGCTATTGAGGCCTTGCCAGCCGCTCTTTTGTTACTATGATTTCTCGGAGAGAGCCGACGACATATGTCGAAAGCGCATTTAGACGGAACCAAGGAGGGATTATCGCATGGCAGGGAAAAAGCGTACCAGCGTGTCAGAGTATCCTACGCAGCCTTTCATTTGGATTAAGCAAAGCAAATGGCAAACTATACTTAATATTGCAACATTGATTAGTGTCCTCATCACCATTGGCAGCATATTATACACATATAGACAAAATTTCAATCAAAACACAGTCAACAAAAGCCTATTAGACGATAACAAGCTACGATTACAGGAAAACGCACAGCAGATAGAAGACAATAACAGGCTATTAGAGCGAACCATGGTGATATTGGCTGGAGGCCCTGTCGATGAAGAACTTCTTGCCATGATGCCGCCAGCACTCATAGAAAAACTCATCGGAGAAACCTCCTCTGATGGTTCCTCGTTCCTAGCGGGAGTCTCTAAACAAAATTTAGAGGAACTCAGGAGCAAGTTTGTCAATACTTCAGGGAAACCGTATCTGAACTTGGGTACTACATCCATTGCCCTCGACGCACAAAAAGCTGCAAGGGCTTCTGAGAAAGCAGCCCAAAGTGCTGGCAATGCCGCGAAGGCAGCCTTGGTAATATTGGCGGGCGGAAATATTGACTCGGATTGGTTGAAAACTTTGTCGCCGGAATTATTGACAAAGCTAACGGAAAAGGGTTTTCTGCGGTATGTTAACGGGCAACCATACCTTGAATCAGGAACCCTGAGGATTGCGTTAGATGCCTATGATGCCGCGAAGAGAGCCTTGGTA
>JACQTX010000209.1 GCA_016210585.1 Chloroflexota bacterium | reverse complement strand
GGGCAAGCTTTAGTCCTCTCCTTTGATGGGAGAGGAGACTAACACCAGCCAGTTTATGTAACTGCGTCTTACCGTCCGATCTGCTCAATCAGATAGCGGAGCTTGCCGGCGGGTGCTGTCACCTTGATGACCTGGCCCGGCTCCTGGCCGATGAGCGCCTTGCCAATGGGTGAGGCGCTGGAGATCTTGCCATGGCTGGGGTCAACCTCGCGGGGGTTTACCACCCGGTAGGTCAGCGTCTCGTTGGTGGACAGGTCCCGCAGTCGGACGCTGTCACCGATGCCCACCTTCAAGGCAACCTTCAGCTCCGGCTGGATGACGGCGGCTGACTTGAGCGTTTCTTCAATCTCTTTAAGACGGCCTTCGAGGTGCGAGTACTCCTCGCGGGCCGCTTTCAGGGGAGCGTTCTCCCGGAAGTCCTTGTCGGCGGCGGCATGCCGTATGGCCTCAATGACCTCAAGGCGCCGGTTCCGCAGCTTCACTAGCTCCGCTTGTAGCTCGTCATACCCCTGCTGGGTCAGGGTTATGCTCTCCGGAAGGGCCTGCTTGCCAATCGGGGGCAGTTTCGCCTTGCCTCTCCTGGTCTTCAGGTGGGTACCCAGGTTGGTTTGACTCCAGGCTTCCTGTCTGGCATAGGCCAGAAAGGCCCGCAGCAGCCCAAGCTTCTTCTCATAATCGGTATCCTGTACGGACAGGCGCTCGGCATAGGCCGCCACTTTCGGCGGTGCCATTTTCTTGAACTGGCACTCCCAGCCGAACCAGCGCACGAAGTTATTTATTTCCCGCTGGCTGGCTTCCCGCTCCGCGGCAGGTAGGGTCGCCAGGTATTTGCTGGCCGCCTCGCCGAGAGATAAATCGTGATGGTCACCTCCTGCCCGTTTATTTCTTACTACCTTTTCCGGTCTGTCCTGGACCATTCGTGCTAAGCCTCACTTTCTTGTCAAAGGAATCTTCATTGCTCGGAATGCCCGTGATACCGCCCTCTCTGTCAGCAGCTTTAATATTACCCCACTATGCCAGTCGAAAGAAAGGTCAGGCGATTGCAGCCAAGCGTCAAGAGCACCATTACTAATTATGTCAAATATTTTGGCCACCTGCCAGTCGCCCAATCTTTCGAAAAGGCGGCGTGCCCAGTAGCCCGTCCGCAGTTCCCTCCCCAGTCGGCGCCGCCAGCCATGCTCGTAGGCCGCCAGGCTCCGGGCTGAAAGGTCATCCACTGTCAGCGCCCGGTGCAAGACAGCCACGGCAATATTGGCACAGAGCAGACCGTAGTAGATGCCGCCGCCGGTGGTCGGCTTCACCTGCCCCGCCGCGCCCCCTACCACCACCAGGCGCTCGCCGTAGGTCCGGGGTAAGGGCTTCAGCGGAATGGGCCGGAAGAGTGGGGTTACCTCTGGTGAGACTATCTTTCCCTCGGCCAGTAGAAAGGTAACCAGCTTCCGGAAATAGGCGGCCGCACCGCGGCGAGCCAGCAGGCCGGCCAGGCCCTTCCCTGATGTGGTGGGCACGAGCCAGGCGAAGAAGCCGGGGGCCACCGCTCTGCCGAAATAGACCTCTACCTCCTGCAGACCCAGCGTCAGCACCTCCGCCTGCACGCCCATCACGAAGTCCCCGATTTTGCCCAGTCCCAATCCCCCGTCCAACCTGGAGCCGAAACCGCTGGCCAGGACTGCCACCCTGCCGGTAAGGTACAGGCTGTCATGCTCTCTACTGGTGGTTACCGTAACTTGCTCTTCATCAATCGCCACATTCTGAACCCGGGCACCAAAGACATATTTGGCACCGCTCTGCTGTGCCCGCTCGGCCAGCGCCGCGTCGAGGGCCGGCCGGTCTATGAGGTAGGCCGGCGGCTCCTGCCGCCACAGGCGTAATGTCTTGCCGGAGGGCGCAAATACTTTAGCGCTATTGCCCGGCCGCAGGACAAGGCCATCGAGACCGAAATCAGCCACGCATTCCCGGCTGATGATGCCGGTGCAGCAGACGGGTGCCCCCAGCTTCTCCCTTTGCTCCAGCACCAGCACGCCATGCCCGTGCCGGGCCAGGCAGCCCGCTATGTAGCTCCCCACCGGCCCCCCGCCGATAACGATGACGTCATACGTTGCCATTTGAAAAGATAAGCACCCTCGCTATGTCTATTATAGCAAGTCTGGCGCTGGAGTGTGGCTGTGACGCAGGGATATTCGCCGCAGGCGGACGAAGCGGTGACGTTCTTGTAAGTCCACTATTTATTAGCACCGCCTGGTGAATACGCTCTTGCCCTTCCGGTGAAATGAAATCAATCTTTGGCTGCATGTCACTCATGCCCCCTTCTTCCGGGCCAGGAGTGACAGGATGACTTCAGCCGCTTCCCTCAGGTC
>JACQTX010000190.1 GCA_016210585.1 Chloroflexota bacterium | reverse complement strand
TGTGCCAGCTGAACCTGGACGCCTATCAGACCCGCGTGAATCAGCACTTCGGGACGAACTTCAATCTGCCGATCCTGTACTTCACGCAGATGATGGGCCTGGCCTTCGGGCTGGAGCCGAAGACGCTCGGCTTCGGCAAGGAGATTGTGAGCGCCGAGGCCGCGCTGAGCAAGATCGGTCGGGCGCTCGAACCCGAAGCGGCGGCCCCCGCGCCGGGCCGGCCGCGCAAGAAAGAGGCAGGATTGCCGATGCCCCGCATGTCTGCCGAAGGTCCCCGCGAGGGGAAAGATGACGAGGTGCGTCCATGACCTCGCCAACCATGCCTCCAGAGGCGGAGGCCAACCCCGGCGCCGGCGGGGAGCGCGTGGGCGTCTACGTATGCCATTGCGGCACGAACATTGCCGGAACGGTGGACGTGGCGGCCGTGCGCGACTGGGCCGCCGGCCGTCTGAAAGATCGCGGGGTGGTGATTGCGCGCGATTACAGGTTCATGTGCTCCAGCCTCGGCCAGGAGCTGATCGAGAAAGACATCCAAGAGTTGGGGCTGACGCGCGTGGTGGTGGCGGCCTGCTCGCCCCACCTGCACGAGAACACGTTCCGCACCGCGTGCGCCCGCGCGGGATTGAATCCTTACCTGTGCGAGCTGGCCTCCATCCGTGAGCAGGTTTCGTGGGTGCACACCGATAAAGAGGCGGCAACCGCCAAGGCGAAAGCGGTCCTCTCGGGCGCGGTCGAGCGCGTGATCCAGAATGAACCGCTTGAGCCGTTGCATGTCCCCATCAACGAGGCGACGCTCGTGGTGGGCGGCGGCATCGCCGGCATCCAGGCCGCGCTTGAGATCGCCGATGCCGGGTTCCCGGTGTACCTCGTCGAGCGCGAGCCGTCCGTCGGCGGGCACATGGCCCAGTTCGACAAGACCTTCCCCACCCTGGACTGCGCGGCCTGTATCCTGACACCGAAGATGACTACTGTGGGGCAGCACCCTCATATCAAGCTTATGTCCTACAGCCAGGTTGAGGAAGTGTCGGGCTATGTCGGCAATTTCAGGGCTAAAATCAGGCGGAATGCTCGCTATGTTGATGAGACGAAATGTACCGGCTGCCGCGAGTGTGCTAAGGTCTGTCCCATCGAGCTGGATAGCGAGTTCGAGGAGGGTTTGGCCGGTCGCAAAGCCATCTATATCCCATTCCCCCAGGCTGTCCCTAATAAAGCCACCGTTGACAAGAAGGGATATCCGCCGTGCCGGGTTGCCTGTCCGGCTGGTGTTAACGCTCAGGGCTATGTTGCCCTTATCTCTCAGGGCAAGTTCAAGGAAGCCCTTGAGGTGGTGCGCAGGACAATGCCCTTCGCTGGAGCCGTGGGCCGGGTGTGCAATCACCCGTGCGAAGTTGATTGCGAACGGGCGACAGTTGATGAATCGATGTCCATCCGGTCACTGAAGAGATTTGTCGCCGATTATGAATTGAAGATAGGCCGTGAGAAGGTCAAGCCTGTTGAACTGACCAAGACGGACCGGGTAGCTGTTGTCGGCTCGGGACCAGCCGGTCTGGCCTGTGCCTACGATTTGGTCAGGAAGGGGTATCCGGTCACGGTATTTGAAGCGGCGCCGATGGCTGGTGGCCTGCTGCGCTACGGGATACCCGAATACCGGCTGCCCAAGAAGGTGCTGGATAGCGAGATTAGCTACATTAAAGAGCTTGGGGTAGATATTAAGACAAGCACCCCGGCTAAAGATATCGGACAGCTTTTCGATAAGGGGTACCGGGCTATCTTCCTCGGCACCGGTGCTGGCTTGAGCCAGAAAATGGGCATCCCCGGCGAAGAGATTCCGGGAGTCATCTATGCCCTTGATTTTCTGAAGTATGCTAATTCCGGAGTAAAGGTGAACCTGGGGAGCCGGGTGGCCGTGGTTGGCGGTGGCAATGCTGCCATCGATGCTGCCCGTGTAGCCTGGCGCCTCGGCGCGAAAGAAGTGACCATCATCTACCGCCGTTCCCGCGCGGAAATGCCGGCGGTTGCCGAAGAAGTTGAAGAGGCCGAACACGAAGGCGTGAAGATGCACTTTCTGGCCGCACCGGTCAGGGTTATTGCCAGGGATGGTCGCTTGATTGGCGTAGAGTGCATCCGCATGGAGCTGGGTGAGCCTGACGCCAGTGGCCGGCGGCGCCCAACGCCAGTGAAGGGTTCGGAATTTGTTGTCGATGTCGATAGCTTGGTTATTGCTGTCGGCCAGTCGGTGGACAAGGCGGGACTGGCAAAAGAGCTTACCTACACCGGGTGGGGTACTCTGGCAGTCGACCCGGTGACACTCGAGACGAATATCTCCGGCGTCTTTGCTGGTGGCGATGCAGTTGCTGGCCCGGCTGATGTCATTGCTGCCATTGCTGCCGGCAAGGAAGCCGCCGAAAGCATCGACCGCTATTTAAGCGGGACAGACCTGCGCCAGGGACGGCCCGAGCAGGTTACCAGGGTCAAAGAGGTCTCCAAAGCAGGTGTGAAATCCAAGGCCAGGGCGACGATGCCGGTGATGGATTTGTCGCGAAGGACTGCTTTCTTTGCTGAGGTGGAGCTCGGCTACGATGAAAAAACGGCCATCGAGGAAGCCAAACGCTGCCTGAGCTGTGCTGTTTGCTCCGAGTGTCTGGAGTGCGTCAAGGTCTGCGAGGCTGGTGCCATCGACCACGATATGAAGGATGAGGTGGTTGAGGTTGACGTCGGTTCCATCATTGTTGCTACCGGCTTCCAGCAGTTCGACCCATCAGCCATCTACCAGTACGGCTATGGTCGCTACCCCAACGTCATGACCGGCTTGCAGTTTGAGCGGGCGTCCAACGCCTCCGGGCCTACCGGCGGCGAGCTCTTGCTGGCTGACGGGCGGAAACCGGAGGGCGTGGCTATCTTCCACTGCGTTGGCAGCCGTGATGAGAACTACCACAAGTACTGTTCGCGGGTCTGCTGCATGTACTCCCTGAAATACTCGCATCTGCTGCGGGAGAAGCTGCCGGATGCTCAGGTCTACCAGCTTTACATCGATATGCGCTGCGCCGGTTCGGGGTATGAAGAGTTCTATGAGCGTCTTCAGGAAGAGGGTGTGAACTTTGTCCGCGGGCGAGCCGGTGAAATCACCGACATTGCTGAAAGCCCGGATGAAGAGGGTAAGCTGATTGTCCTGGTCGAAGATACCCTCATCCGCAGGAAGCGGCGTCTGCCCGTCGATATGGTTATCCTGAGCTGTGCCCTGGAGCCAGCCGCCGATGCCGGGCA
This sequence comes from Chloroflexota bacterium, assembly GCA_016210585.1. Taxonomy (GTDB): domain Bacteria; phylum Chloroflexota; class Dehalococcoidia; order Dehalococcoidales; family JAFGLR01; genus JACQTX01. Next base: position 3,884 of record JACQTX010000190.1, on the reverse strand, counting down.
GGTAGCCAGGACCTTCTCCATCAGCCGCAAGGCGGACGGCTTCTTCCTGGAGAAGCATCCCAAGCTCGACCCGGTGGCGACCATGACTGATGGTGTCTTTGTGGTCGGTTGCTGCCAGAGTCCCAAGGACATCCCTGATACGGTTGCCCAGGCATCGGCAGCAGCGGCGCGGGCACTGGCGATGATAAGCAAGGGCAAGGTGGAGATTGAGGCAGCTACCTCGCTTATTAACGAGGAGCTTTGTTCCGGCTGCCGGGTCTGCAATGCCCTCTGCCCGTTCAGTGCTATCATCTTCGACGAGGAGAAAAAGGTCTCCCGTGTCAACGAAGCGGTGTGCAAAGGTTGCGGTGTCTGCGTGGCGGCCTGTCCCAGCGGCGCTATCACCGGCAGACACTTTACAGCGGAGCAGATTATGGCTGAAATCGAGGGGGTGCTAGCATGAGCTTTGAACCGAAGATTGTCGGTATCCTGTGCAACTGGTGTTCCTACGCCGGTGCTGACCTGGCCGGTATCTCACGCAAGAAGTTTGCGCCCAACGTGAGAGTGGTGCGGGTCATGTGCAGCGGGCGGGTGGAACCGGCCTTTGTCCTTAAAGCACTTCAGTCTGGTGCCGATGGCGTCCTTGTCCTGGGCTGTCACCCCGGCGATTGCCATTATGCCGAGGGCAACTACAAGGCGGCACGGAGGATGCCCTTGTTGAAGAAGATGCTGGCCCAGATGGGCGTTGAAGATGAAAGGGTTCGCCTGGAATGGGTCTCGGCATCGGAAGGTGACCGTTTCGCATCTATCGTCAACGAGATGACAGAGAAGATAAGACAACTGGGGCCTTTCAACCACAACGGTGGAGGTGCGAATGGCTAAGCTAAAGGTAGCACTGTATTGGGCCGCTAGCTGCGGTGGCTGCGAAATCGGCCAGCTACAGATTGGCGAGAAAATCCTCAAGCTGGTAGAGGTTGCCGACATTGTCTTCTGGCCGGTGGCTATCGATGTCAAATACAAAGATGTTGAAGCCATGCCTAGTAAGAGCATCGATGTCTGTCTCTTCAATGGCGGGATAAGAAACTCGGAACAGGAGCATATCGCCAAGATGCTCCGGGAGAAGTCCAAAGTGATGATTGCCTACGGTGCCTGCGCCTATGGAGGTGGCATTCCCGGACTGGCGAACCTATTCAATAAACAGACGATTTTCGACCGGGTCTACCTGGAAACGCCGTCAACCTTAAACAATGACCACACTGTGCCCCAGCCGAAGACCAAGGTGCCGGAGGGCGAACTGAATATCCCTGAGTTCTATGATTCGGTGAAGACACTGCGCCAGACGATTGATGTGGACTACGTTATACCCGGTTGCCCTCCTGAGGAAAGGACCACCTGGCTGGCACTGGAAGCCCTCATTTCCGGTAAGCTCCCCCCCAAGGGTACGGTAATCACTCACAATGCCAAGGCGGTCTGCGATGACTGCTCACGCAAGAGGGATGTAAAGAAAGTCAAGAAGTTCTATCGCACTTTTGAGATGATTCCTGAGCCGGAGATATGCCTTCTGGAGCAGGGCCTACTCTGCGCCGGTATCACTACCAGGGGAGGCTGCGGTGCTCCCTGCCCGCAGGCGAACATGCCCTGCACCGGCTGTTACGGACCGGTAGCGGGCGTGATTGACCAGGGTGCCCATTTCCTCAGTGCCGTCGCCTCAGTGATTGACTCCAATAACCCGGAGGAGGTCCGCAAGATTATCGATGACATACGTGACCCGGTAGGCACTTTCTACCGCTACAGTTTACCTGATTCGCTGTTGGGGAGGGCTAGAATAAAATGAAAAGGATAACTATCGACCCGGTCACCCGGCTGGAAGGTCACGGCAAAATAGAAATCTTTCTTAATGATAAAGGTGAAGTGGCCAATAGCTACTTTCAAATCCCCGAGCTGAGGGGCTTTGAGAAGTTCACCGAGGGTCGGCTGGCCGAGGATATGCCGCAAATAACCCAGAGAATCTGCGGTGTCTGTCCCGAGGCCCACCACCTGGCAGCGACCAAGACGCTGGATGACCTGTTCCACGTCGACGCACCCAGCGCGGCCAAGAAGCTGAGGGAGCTTTTCTATAGCTCCTTCTATGTCACTGACCATACCACTCACTTCTATATCCTGGGTGGGCCGGACTTCGTTATGGGCCCGGATGCGCCGGTGGCTGAGCGCAACATCCTGGGGGTTATTGCCAAGGTAGGCATGGAACTGGCCGGTGCGGTGCTCAAGACTCGCAAGCAGAACCATCATATTATCCAGATGCTCGGCGGCAGAGCCGTGCACCCGGTCTTTGGCCTGCCCGGAGGCGTTAGCAAGGGATTGAACGAAGAAGAGCGCAAAGAGGTCGAGCAAATTGCCCGGGAGTCGGTGGCTTTCGCTCAGCTTTCACTCAAGGTCTTCGATGATATTGTCCTCAAGAACAAAGCCTATGTAGATATGGTAGTCAGCGATGCTTTTACCCATCGCACCTACTACATGGGTCTGGTTGATGAGAAGAACAAGGTCAACTTCTATGATGGTAAGGTCAGGGTGGTTGACCCGGAGGGCAAGGAATTCGTTAAGTTTGCCCCGCGAGAGTATCTAAACCATGTTGCCGAGCATGTCGAGCCGTGGACTTATATCAAAATGCCCTTCCTCAAAGGCATTGGCTGGAAGGGCTTTGCTGATGGCAAGGATAGCGGCGTTTTCCGCGTGGCACCACTGGCACGGCTCAATGCCGCCGACGGCATGGCAACCCCATTAGCCCAGGAAGCCTACGAGAAGATGTATGCCACACTCGGTGGGAAGCCAGTCCATCATACACTGGCTATGCACTGGGCACGGCTGGTCGAGCTTCTCTATGCTGCGGAAAGGCTGCTGGAACTCAGCCGTGACCCCGAAATCACCAGCCCGACCATCCGCACCATCCCGACAGCTACCCCGGACGAAGGCGTCGGCATTGTTGAGGCCCCACGCGGTACGCTGTTCCACCATTACATCACTGATGAAAAGGGAGTAATCAAGAAAGCTAACCTGATTGTGGCTACAGTGAACAATGCCGCTGCCATCAACATGTCAGTAAAGAAGGCGGCTATGAACCTTATCAAACCGGGGAAGGAAATCACCGAGGGGCTGCTTAATCGCGTCGAGATGGCATGGCGTCCCTACGACCCGTGCTTCGGGTGCGCCACTCATGCCCTGTCCGGACGTTCCCCGGCGCCCGTGTATGTTTACGATAGCCAGGGGAAACTGGTTAAGAGTCTTGGTTAATAGTCTAACTATTGAATGGGTTGTTAAACTAGCGGTAGACAACCAGAGGGAGAAACCTAGTCGGATGCCGCTATATCGGGTGGGGTACCATCTAGAGGTTTGGCGAGCGGTGCGAGCCAAACCTCAGAAAAATCTTTTCCCCTTCCCACCAGCCGATAGGCTGGAAGGGAAGGGGCCAGGGGATGGGCTCATTTATAATAGTAAGTCGGGATAAGTCAAAATAGGACAGCGGAGGCGGAGAATGAAAACGCTGGTGTTGGGTCTGGGCAACTCGGTCCTGTGTGATGATGCTGCCGGCATCAGGGTAGCCCGTGCCCTGGTAAGCAGGGTTGACCAGCCGGAGGTGACGGTGGCTGAGGCTTGCGCCGCCGGACTGGATATCCTGGACTTGCTGGCGGGCTACGACGAAGCCATCATTATCGATGCTGTCCAGACAGATGACGGCGAGCCGGGGCAAATCCATCGGTTCAATCCGGGGGCCTTTGACGCTGCTCGGCGGCTAAAGTCTGCCCATGATATCGACCTGGTTACTGCCCTGGAGTTTGGCAATAGACTTGGTATGTCTTTGCCCCAGGAAATCACCATTTTCGGTATCGAGGCCGAAGATGTGTATACCC
>JACQTX010000193.1 GCA_016210585.1 Chloroflexota bacterium | reverse complement strand
CGCCTACTCCGTCCGAAACCTGCACCATAGTGAGCCTTATTAATAGCGAGTGTCGCGTCTTATAAATAAGTTGACTAATTCCTCTCCCTTTCATAAAGGGAGATTGAGAGGGATTCCTTCTTAATGCAGATTCAAAATCCCCCTTAATCCCCCTTTGCCAAAGGGGGAGATTACAGAATAATCTATCAAGTTATCTTTGGGACAGGATACTAGCTCTCGGTGAAAAACTCCATTTTGGGCCAGGTGGCAGGCTGCTGAGATGCTTGTTGTCGTTGCCAAAGTCCCATTCTCCCCAGCTCTCAGAATGACAAGAGAGCGGAACCTCCTGGCAAGCCCCCTCAAGGGAGAGGGAACAACCGGGAGCATTTATTCGCAAACTCTATGTCTGAATGGCTCGCAATGACACTTTTTATAGCTGAGTGCTGATGGCTGAATGCTGAAGGCTATCGCGGTTGGACGGTGAAAGGGGTAGGGATTCTTGTAGGCTACCCGCCGGAGGCTACGGGCAGGGCGGTAACTGTGTCGCCGTCAGCGAGGATGCGGTCTTTTTCGGCCATGGCCCCATTTACCTGGAGGATGACAATGCCGGCGATGATATCATCAGGCATCTTCAACTCTTTCTGGAAGAGGTCATGGACGGTCATTGGCCCATCGAGATAGAGCTTGGTGTCGAAAGCCTTGGTCCCTTTGGGCAGGTAATGTCGCAGCGAAGCGAAGAGCTCAACCTGTATTTCCATAGAGCTTCACCTCATCCGGGCGATGAAGTTTCTCTTTCTACTATCCACGCAACCTACGCTATTTTCTCGTATTTCAGGCAGGAGACCGGGCACACCTGCACGCACTGCGGGTCGCCGCCGCAGAGGTCGCACTTGAACATCCTGTCCCGGCTCTCCGAAAACCAGAGGGCTTGATAGGGGCAGGCCCTTTCACAGGCCCGGCAGCGGTTGCAGAACTCATCGTCTATCAGGACAGCACCGGTCTTGTCATCACGGGACATGGCATTGGGGACGCGGCAGGCTGCCATGCAAGGGGCTACACCGGGACACTGCCGGCAGATTAGCCGGTTCACCAGGTGATGGTCGGTATTGTGCATCATCCAGTCGAACTCGGTGGGGTCAATCACAATGCGAGAGAGCGCCGGAATGGCGGAGCCTTCATGATAGTGGGAGCAGAAGTGCATGCATGTCTCGCAGACCACACAGTCCGTAGCAAAGCCATTGACGGGGACCTGGCCTTCTACGGGGGTGACCCGCCAGACGTTCTTCAGCCGCACCTTGCTGCTTGTCGGCTGGAAGCCGCAGCTCGGGCAGACCGCCACACCTTTGGTAATTTCCTTACCACATTTCTCACAGAACATTTTTCTCCCCCTTTACCATTTTGTTCTTTCGCCACCGGATGGATATTTGTCAATAGGCCACAAGGGCGGCCCCTGGTAGGGCGGATAGGGCCGGTTGGCCTCAAGCTCATCGGCCACATAGCCCAGCCCCAGCTCTTCCAGCTTGGCCCGGGTGGGCACACCATCTTTGTCCCAGCCCCTGGTCTCGTAGTACTGGTCAAGATACTGCCGCATTATGTTGCCGTCCACTTTGCCCAGGGCCAGCCAGTCAAACTGGATATTCTGGTCCGCGGGGGCCGCCATGTCAGACTCCCGCCCGGCCCCCTGGCGGACGTTAAAGGCCCTCTCCAGGTTGAAGATCCTTTCCCCGGCCTTCAGTATCTCCGCACCGGTGAACTCGCGTCCGGTGAGTATGGTGAGCAGCCGGGCCTGGCCCTCGCCCATGGGGTCTTCATCCAACTCATAGCCTATTGACGGACAGCCGCTGATGCCGCCGCCGGCAATGAAACAGCGTCCCATGCAGTCCAGCACTGTTTTGTGGTGCTCTTCCCAGAACATCAGGCGTGTCTTGCCCTGGATGCCCGGCTCCATGGGTGGGCCGAGGTCAGGATATATCTTTACCAGATTCTCATGAAGCTTGTTCCGTGTTTCCGGTGTGGCCGTGAAGGTCTCCAGGCAGCCGAGGTGGTCAGTGCCCCTGGTGCTGGTAATAAAGGGCAGCAGCGCCGTGTAGATACGACCATACACGCCGTGGCGGTAAGGATAGGCGTCCTTGATGAACCGTGCCATGTTGCCGGGGCCTTCGCCGAGAATCTTGCCAAAGCCCTGGCGCAGGGCAATCATGTGGGTCAGCTCAATGATGGCCTCATGGTCGCCTGCCTTTATCTCTATGCCATCCGTATCTTCCTTGGTCAGGATGCCCCGCTCGTAAAGCTCCAGGGCAAAGTAGAGGGCCGTGGCCGCCATCTTGCCACACAAGCCGTACTGGTTGCACAGGCTGTGGAACTTCACCATGGAGCTAGTGTTGGCGTTACCCATGCCCATCGTCATATAGTCGGTGCTGCCGAAGCGCAGGGCGCCGGTCCTGGTGCCGGCGTAGGGACCGACATTGACCTCCCAGAGGTAGGTGCAGTTCTCCTGGCAGTTGGAGCAGGCCGCATGATAGCCGACGCAATACTTCTCGAAGAGGTTTTCCGGCTGGAGGTGGTCCATCTCTTCGGGAGGCAGGTAGCGCTTGTCGGCACCGTGGCCCACGTATTTGGGCAGCCACTTATAGAGAATCAGCGTGCCATACTTCTTATATTCCGCCTCGCCCTGGCGCGTGCACTCACGTATCCGCTTTATCTCCTGTTTGGCCAGATCGTAGAAGGTCTGCGGGTCATGGATGTGTATTTTCTTCGTGCCAGTGACGGCAATGGCCTTCAGGTTCTTGGACCCCCAGACGGCTCCGGAGCCGCCGTGGGCAGAGTAGGAAGCATCAACTATGGTGGTGGCAGTCCGCACCAGGTTCTCCCCGGCCGGGCCAATGCCCGCCACCCTCACATCCCGGCCATGCTTGTCCCGCAGGATTTTCTCTGTCTCCGTAGTGGTCTTGCCCCAGATGTCCCCGGCGTCCTTTATCTCCACGCCGTCATCATTGATGAGGACATAGACCGGCTTGGGGGACCGGCCCGTGATGATGATATGGTCATAGCCCGCCGCCTTCAGCCTTGTTGGCCACCAGCCGCCGGAGTTACCGAAGCCGTAGATGCCGGTCAGGGGCGATAGGCAGCCAACATTGACCCGGCCACATTCCGGATAGACGGTGCCGGTGAGCAGCCCGGCCCCCAGGGTTAACACCGCCTCCGGCGCCAGCGGGTCAATGCCCGGCCTCACCATATCCCAGAGGAACTTGGCGTCAAAGCCACGCCCACCCAGAAAGCTATAAGCCAGCTCGTCTGTGACCGGTTCCTCAACCACCTTCCCCGCCGTGAGGTCAATCTTGAGGATTTTGCCGGCCCAGCCACCCCTCTTGTTTGACTGCTGCATCACTACCCACCTCTTATAAATGGAATAAGTATAGTATAAATCTTGCCCGTTGACAACTTCTTCTGAGGACAGCTTTGATGTGTCTTCCCCGCCACCAAGGTCCTTTGCGGCCCAGTCCTGGTTCTTACGCGCGCTGCCAGACCTCTCTCCTTCCCACCGAATGAGCAGCCAGCCTGCTCAGCTTTATTCTAGCAGAAGGCCTTAGCGAATACAATAAGGGCGGCGTCCGTCACATCCGCCACCTCTTCATTGCCACCGCCTAAACCCTGTGCTAGAATTGATTTGTTTCAAAATGGCTAGAGAAGACCTTAAATACTGGGTTGGTTTCAATATTATTTCCGGCATCGGGCGGGTGCGCTTTGGGCAGCTTGAGAGCTATTTCAGCAGCCTGGAAAAAGCCTGGCAGGCCGGCCCGGCTGACCTGAAGAACGCCGGCCTGGACAGCGGCACCATCAAGGCTATCACTACGTGGCGGCCCAAAATCTCCCTCGAAGAGGAGATGGCGAAGCTGGCACGCTATGGCATTACCGTCTTCACCTACCACGATGAAGGCTATCCCGCCCGGCTTAAGGAGATATATGACTATCCGCCGATAATCTACGTCCGTGGCTCGCTCCTGCCGCAGGACGAGTGGTGCGTGGCCGTTGTCGGGACGAGGCGGGCCAGCATCTACGGCCGGCAGGTGACCGAGGAGCTGGTGACTGACCTGGCCCGGAACAAGATAACCATCGTCAGCGGCCTGGCGAAGGGGATTGATTCTATCGCGCACCAGTCTGCCCTGGCCGCCGGCGGCCGGAGCATTGCCATCTTTGCCTGCGGGCTGGATACTGTCTATCCGGCAGAGAATGCCGACCTGGCACGCCGCATGATTGGGCAAGGGGCACTCATCAGCGAATACCACCCTGGCACCAAGCCCAGGGCCGACAATTTCCCCCGCCGTAACCGTATCATGAGCGGTATGAGCCTGGGCGTGCTGGTCATCGAGGCCAGCGAGACGAGCGGTGCCATGATTACCGCCCACCTGGCACTGGAGCAGAACCGGGAGGTCTTTGCCATCCCCGGCAGCATCCTGTCACCTCTCAGCCAGGGCACCAACCTCCTCATTCAGGAAGGGGCTAAGCTGGTGCGCAGCTACACCGATATCCTGGAAGAGCTGAACCTGACCGCAGTGGCCCGCCAGCTTGAGATGAAGGAGGTCCTGCCGGAAACGGAAACAGAAGCCCTGCTTTTGAAAAAGCTGACAGCGGAGCCGGCCCATATTGACGAGGTCTGCCGCGCCTGCGGCCTGCCTATCGCTAGCGTCTCGAGCACGCTGGCTATGATGGAGCTTAAAGGCCTGGTCAAGCAGGTGGGGGCCATGAACTATGTGCTGGCCCGCGAAATGCGGCCGGAATATCGGGTAAAAGTGGACTAATACGTGCCTTTGTAATTGACTATACCTGTCTCCTCGCCCCTTGGGGGAGAAGGGACCATAATTGCATAAGCATTTACGAAGTAGGTAGTAGCTATGAAGAATCTGGTTATTGTGGAATCACCAGCCAAGACGCGGACGCTGGCTAAGCTTTTAAGCAAAGACTACATTCTTAAGGCATCCCAGGGGCACATTCGCGATCTGCCCAAGAGCAAGCTGGGCATCGAGGTGGAGAAAGACTTCATCCCGAAATACGTGGTGCCCAAAGAGAAACGAAAGATTGTCCAGGAGCTGAGGGAAGCCGTGGCCAGTGCCTCAGCGGTCTACCTGGCCACTGACCCGGACCGCGAGGGGGAAGCCATCTCCTGGCACATCGCCGAGGTCACCCGGAGCAGCGGCATACCCTATCGGCGTGTCGTCTTCCACGAGATCACCAAAGAGGCCATCGAAAAGGCCTTCAAGCATCCCCGCACCATAGACATGCAGCTCGTCAATGCCCAGCAGGCCCGCCGCATCCTGGACCGGCTCGTGGGCTATAAGATCAGCCCCTTCCTCTGGCAGAAGGTGAGGCGGGGCCTGTCCGCCGGCCGGGTGCAGTCAGTGGCCGTGAAAATCATAGTGGACCGCGAGCGGGAGATTGAGAAGTTCGTCCCGGAAGAATACTGGTCAATCGAGGCTGAGCTAGCTAAGAGAAAGAACGAGACAGCGCCCTTCCGCGCTGCCCTTGTCGGCTACCTGGACGGTAAGAAGCTCGCCATACACAATAAGGTCGAGGCAGAGGGGCTGACCGGAAAGCTGCAGGAAGCCGACTACAGCGTCTTCAAGGTGACCACCAAGAAGGCGAGTCGCCAGCCACCGCCGCCCTTTATCACCAGCACCATGCAGCAGGAGGCCTGGCGCAAGCTCCATTTTTCCGTCAAGCAGACCATGGCCATTGCCCAGCAGCTCTATGAGGGGTTACCCGTCGGCGATGAGGGAACTGTTGGCCTTATTACCTACATGCGCACCGATTCCACGAATGTAGCCCGCTCGGCGGTGGTGGAGACAAGGGAGTTCATTACGGAGAAGTACGGTGCTGAATTTGTGCCGGCCCATGCCCGCACCTTTGTCCGCAGTGCCAAATGGGCGCAGGAAGCCCATGAAGCTATCCGTCCCACCAGCACCAGGCGCGAGCCATCCACGGTCAAACCATACCTGACGGCGCCCCAGTTCCGGCTCTACCAGCTAATCTGGCAAAGGATGGTCGCCAGCCAGATGGCAGTGGCAGAATACGATAACACCAGTGTGGACATCAAGGCCAAGACCGGCGCCCGGTCTGGCTACCTTTTCCGGGCGGCAGTCTCTATCCTGAGGTTCCTCGGCTTTACCATCCTTTACAGCGAAAGCAAGGATGAGCCGGAGAAAGAGGGGAGGGAGAAGGCCTTACCATCCCTGGAGAAGGGCGATGCCCTGAAGCTGCTGGGGCTTTTCCCGGAGCAGCACTTCACCCAGCCGCCACCCCGCTTCACCGAGGCCTCGCTCGTCAAGACGCTGGAGCAGTACGGCATCGGGCGGCCCAGCACCTATGCCCCTATCATCTCCACCATCAAGGAGCGAGAGTATGTCACCACCACCGGCGGCGTCTTCAAGCCTACTGAGCTTGGCTTCCTCGTCAATGACCTGCTCGCCAGGCATTTCCCGGATGTGATAGACATAGACTTCACGGCACGCCTGGAGAACGAGCTGGATGACATTGCCCACGAGAACAAAAACTGGGTGCACGTGGTGCAGGACTTCTACGTGCCCCTGGCGAAAAATCTGGAGACGGCCAGCGCCGTGGCTGAGCGGGTGAAGTTCGCCGAAGAGCCGACCGGTGAGGTCTGCCCCAACTGCGGCAAGCCGCTGGTCACCAAGACCGGGCGCTTTGGCAAGTTTGTGGCCTGCAGCGGCTACCCGGAATGCAAATACACCCGCTCCATTCAGAACAAGATTGGCGTCAAGTGCCCGGAGTGTGGCGCCGAGTTGCTGGAGCGGCGCAGCAAGAAGGGGCGCACCTTCTACGGCTGCAGCGCCTATCCCAAATGCAACTTCGCCACCAACCTGCGGCCCCTCCCCCAACTCTGCCCCAAATGCGGCGGCCTCATGGCCCAGTTTGGCAAAGCCGCCAAGTGCCTGAAGTGTGGGCACCGGGGGAAGGTGGAGGAGCTACCAGCTTCAGAGGGAGATAGAGAGAAAGCCATCACAAAGGGCGGGAAGGTGGTATAATGCCATTAGTGTGCTGGTGTCCAGTTGCATAAGAAGGCGTTATCATTCTCCGCTCGTGGTCTGGAGGTGAAGTAATGTCAGAGCTTAGGGACCGGTTGGAGAGCAAGGCAAGGTCTATGGGAGCGGGCTTCTTCGGCATTGCTGACCTGGCGCCGGCTAAGGATTTCACGGCTGCTCAGGGCGGCGACTTCCTGGCCAAATACCCGAGAGCGGTATCCATCGGCTACAAGCTCTTCCACGGCGTGGTGGACGAGATACACCGGCACGAGGACCCCATGGCGCTCGGCACCTATACCTTTCATATCTACACGGTGGTCAATGCCCACCTTGACAGCATTGCCCTGGCTTTAGGTCAGCAGATACAGGAGGCCGGCTACCGGGCTGTGGTGGTGCCCGCTTCCCAGACCCTTGACTATAAGCGCCTGGTGGGACTTATCTCGCACAAGCTGGCAGCCCACCTGGCTGGCCTGGGCTGGATAGGTAAGAGTGCCCTGCTGGTGACACCGGAGTCCGGGCCGCGCGTGCGCTGGTGCACCATATTGACGGACGCACCAGTAGAGACGGACCTCCCTTTTGCCGGTGAGCGGTGCGGTACCTGCCAGCTATGCGTGGAAAGCTGTCCGGTGACGGCCTTCACCGGCACAGCCTATGATGTAGTGCGGCCGCGCCCTGAGCTCTTTGCGGCTGACCGCTGCTGGGACTACATGCAACGCCGTAAAGCCAGCATAGGCCATAGTGCCTGCGGCATGTGTGTCTATATTTGCCCCTTCGGACGGAAAGAGACACCTTTACCGGCTGCGTAGGCGCTGCCCATACTTGCTGATTTCTAGGCCCTATACAGAGCAAGGAGTGTGGCTATGCCGCCGAATACTCTTCTCTACAACATCAAAGACCACGTCGCTTACCTGACACTTGACCGGCCGCAGGAAAGCAACGTTATTAACGAAGCGCTCGCCCGGGAAATGAAGGACATCTGCGAGCGGATAAACCTGGACAAAGATGTATATGTCGTTATCATTACCGGCGCCGGGGACAAGGCCTTCTGTGCTGGCAGTGAACCACCCGAAGCCAGCTACACTGCCGCCAGCGTTGTTGCTCGCATAGACCGGCCTGTCATTGCGGCGCTGAATGGGGACGCCCTCGGACAAGGCCTGGAGCTGGCCCTGGCCTGCGATATACGGTTGGCCTCGGCTGAAGCACGATTTGGCCTGCCCCAGCTAACCAGCGGCATGATTCCATCAGACGGCGGTACACAACGGTTGCCCCGCATTGTAGGCAAGGCCAAAGCCCTGGAGATGGTCCTTACCGGGGAGACTATTGGTGCCGAGGAAGCCTTGAGAATAGGGCTTGTTCACAAAGTAGTCGCTCCGGGAAACCTGCTCGGTGAGGCAGAAGCTATGGCGAAGAACATGGCCAGCAAAGCCCCCCTTTCCCTGCGCTATGCCAGAGAAGCTATCAACAAAGGGATGGACCTGACTCTGGAGCAGGGTCTTCGCCTGGAGGCCGACCTTTATTTGCTACTGCACACCACGCAGGACAGGACGGAAGGCATCCGGGCTTTCCTGGAAAAGCGAAACCCCCAGTTCAAGGGAGAATAGGACGAGTGTTTAGCAATCAATAATTAGGTGTCATTGCAAGACCATCCGCCAAAGGCGGAGGCGAAGCAATCTCATCCGAATCCATGAGATTGCCACGTCGCCCACCTGCGGCGGGCTCCTCGCAAGACAGTCTCAATTATTAAACGCTCTCGATAGGCTTACGCCTATGGCTGATTTTGAGGTCATAACCTACGAGAAGAAGGATGGGACTGGCTATGTCACGCTAGACCGCCCGCATGCCCTGAACGCCTACAACATCCGGATGCGGGACGAGCTATACCAGGTGCTCGGTGCTATCAAAGACGACTCCGAAGTAAAGGTGGCCATTTTCAGGGGGGCGGGAGAGCGGGCCTTCTGCGCCGGTGCCGACCTGACGGAGTTCTTGACGGCGCCATCGCCGGCTATTGCCCGGCAGGTGCGCTGGGCGCGTGATGTCTGGGGACTCTTCTTGAGCATTCCCCAGCCGCTTATTGCGGCGCTGCACGGCTATGTTCTCGGCTCCGGCATCGAGATAGCCCTATGCTGCGATATCAGGGTGGCGTCAGAGGACGTCCGGCTTGGCCTGCCGGAGACCGGGCTGGGCATAATCCCGGCAGCCGGCGGCACGCAGACATTACCCCGCACTGTGGGCAGAGCAGCAGCACTGGAGATGCTCTTGACCGGCAGACTGGTCGATGCTAAGGAAGCCTTGCGCATGGGACTGGTTAATCATGTCGTCCCCAGACAAGAGCTACTACCCAACGCTGAGCGGATAGCCAATAAAATAAAAAGTCACCCACAAGCGGCTGTAGTCTGCGCCAAGCAGGCTGTCGTCAGAGGGCTTGACCTAGACCTTGAGGCTGGGCTGGCGCTGGAAGCGAGGCTGGCCCGATTGCTGGCTTGACGTGGTTAGCTATCAGCAGTCAGCGTTCAGCTTCGGGGTGGGGGCTGAAAGCTGAAAGCTGATAGCTGTGAGCTTTGGTTCTATCTTGTCCCTGTCAGTTTGGGGAGTGATATATGGCAGACTTGAACGAGCTTATTGACAAGACCGCTGACCTGATTGTCCATGCCCGCAGGACTGTCGTTTTCACCGGTGCCGGGGTCAGCACTGAGTCGGGGATACCGGACTTCCGCAGTCCCGGTGGCATCTGGAGCCGATTCGACCCGGAAGATTTCACCTACCAGAAGTTTATCAGCGACCGGGCGGCCAGGCGCAAACACTGGCAGCTACTCCGCGAGGGCTTCCTTGGTGCCGCAGCGCAGCCTAACCCGGCCCACTATGCCATTGCGGAGCTGGACCGGCTGGGCAAACTGGACTGCATAATCACGCAGAACGTGGACAACCTGCACCAGAAGGCGGGTGTTCCTGCCAATAAGGTGTTCGAGCTTCATGGCAACATGCAGTTCGCCATTTGTCTGGACTGCCGCCGCCGCTACCCCATCGCCGAGCTTAAGGCCAGGATAGACAGGGGCGAGGAAATGCCCGATTGCGAGGTCTGTCGCGGCATCCTGAAGCCAGATGCCGTCTTCTTTGGTGAGGCCCTGCCGGAAGAGGTGCTGCGGGATGCCACCCACCATGCCTATAGCTGCGACCTGTTTATCGTCATCGGCTCTACGCTGGTTGTTTTCCCGGCGGCCTATGTGCCGCAGTATGCCCTCGAATCAGGCGCCAAGCTGGTCATCATCAACCTCAGCCCCACCCCGATGGACCGGCAGGCCGCCGTTCTCATCAGTGCCAAAGCTGGAGAGGTCATGCCGGAAGTAGCGCACAGGGTGGCGGAGAAGATGGGAGCGGAAAGCTGACCCGCGTCGTCAGTCCGGCAGACTTGAGTGCTTGTGTTGGCACACCTCGCTCAAGCAACACTGCTCGCAGAGCGGGCGGCGCCGGCAGGCATCTTTGCCCAGCTGGACGAGCAGGGCGTGGTATTCATTGAATAGCTGCGTGTCCTGCGGCAGGTTTTGCATGAAGAAGTCCTGGTAGGCGGCATAGCTGCTGCCGTCCGGCCTGATACCGAGGCGGTCTATGATCCGCCGGGTATAGGCATCAATCACAAATACTGGTTTGTTGGCGGCATACAGGATGATAGAGTCAGCGGTTTCCGGCCCGATGCCGTGTATGGCTAAGAGCTGAGGGCGCAGGGCAGCGATATCACTGGCGAAGAGCCGGTCAAGGTCGTCGTTATGCTCTGCGCCGAGCCAATCCGCGAAGGCCTTGAGCTTAAGTGCCTTGGCGTTGTAGTAGCCGGATGAGTAGATAAGGCGGGCAAGCTCGACCAGGGGCAACTCGCGGAGGGCTTTCGCTGACAGTGCCCCGGCGGCTTTGAGATTATTGATGGCCTTTGCCACATTTGTCCAGGCGGCGGACTGCGTCAGTATGGCACCGACGATCACCTCAAAGGGTGACTCCGCCGGCCACCAGTGCTGGGGGCCATAGCGGGCCATGAGGCGCTGGTATATGTCCAGCAGGGCTTGACCTATCTTAGGGTCACCCATAGGGGAAACCGCCATCGAGTCTTCGGGAAAGATCCGAAGCACGAAGCACTAAATCCGAAAACAATTTGTCATGGCGCCGCGGCTCCACCTGCGAACAATAAAACCTTTCAGGCATCACGCGTCTGTCATTGCGAGCGGCTGAAAGCCAGCGAAGCAATCTGCGATTCGCTCCCGCTGGCACACAATTCGGAGATTGCTTCGGCTCCGCCTTCGGCGGATGCACTCGCAATGACAAACGGAAGTGCCCATTTTCTAAGTAATAGAAAAGTCGAAGATTATCAGAGAAGCTATCTGGCTTCCGAATGTTCCAGGCCGTAGGCGTAGCCACGGTCGAAGGCTTTCAGGTTTAGCTCTATAGTGTTTTTCGGCACCGAAGCCGCAATAGCCTTCTTGATAGCGTCCGGCGAGACGATGCCTGTCGCCGCGGTGAAGAAGCCCAGCATGACCGAATTGGCCACGGCCGTTCTGCCCAGCTCCTCGGCAATGCGCCGCGCCGGAACCGAGATAACTTTTTTGCCCGCCTCCACTATCGGCTTGACCAGTTCGGCATCAATAATGACCAGGGCGTCCCGGTGGTTCTGTGGGTGGTATTTGTCATAGGCGGGCTGGGACATGGCCAGCAGCACGGTTGGTGTCTCAATATAGGGATAGGTTACGCGTTCATCGGAAACAACGACATCGGCGCGGGTCGAACCGCCGCGGGCCTCCGGCCCGTAGTCCTGGATAAAGGTGGCGTGCTTATGCTCGTAGATGGCGGCCGCCTGGCCAATGATGTGTCCGGCCAGGATGACGCCCTGCCCGCCGAAGCCACACAGCCTTATCTCATGTCGTTCTGCCATTGCCACTCCCCGTTGCCCCAGGTATATAAGGGCGCTCAATGTCCACAAACTTACCCACAACTATCTGACCGTTGGCCTCGATCCCCACAAGCCTGGGGTCAATGCCGTGCCTGACGATACTGTTATAGCGGAAATACCGTATCTGGTCAAGCCCGGTGGGTTGCTTGTTCATCCGCCCGTAGTAGGTCGGGCACGGGCTGATAGCCTCAACCAGGCTGAACCCCTTTTTCGCTAGGGCTTCCCCGATAGAGTGCTCCAAGCTGTGAATATGGGCGGTTGTCCAGCGGGCAATATAGACCGCCCCGGCGGCAGCGGCCAGATAAGGGATATTGAAAGGCTCTTCGATATTGCCACGCATCGTTGTTGTCGTCCTGCCGGTCAGCGGGGTTGTCGGCCCGAGTTGCCCCCCGGTCATGCCGTAGTTGAAGTTATTGACACAGATGACCGTCATATCAATATTGCGGCGGGCAGCGTGTATGAAGTGGTTGCCACCGATAGCGATAAGGTCGCCGTCACCACTGAAGACCACTAACTTAAGCTCCGGGTTGGCTATTTTCAGCCCGGTGGCGAAAGGCAGCGCCCGGCCATGTGTGGTGTGGAAGGAGTCCAGCCTCACATAGCCAGCGACGCGCCCGGTGCAGCCTATCCCGGAGACCAATGCCACCTTCTTCAGGTCCACGCCTGAGTCAAGCAGGGCGCGGAGGAAGGCGTGGAGGACGGCGCCAATGCCGCAGCCGGGGCACCAGATGTGGGGCAGCCGGTCCGTTCTCAGGTAAGTATCGAGGGGATGTTTCTGGTTACTGACGATGACCTTTGTCATTTGACGGCCTGCCTGATAGCTTCAAAAATGGTGTGCGGATTATGCACGGTGCCGCCCATGTGGGGGACAAGCACTGTCCTTTTACCACCAGCGCAGCGCTCTACCTCCCGGACGATTTGTCCGTAGTTAATCTCCGGGACAACAAAAGCCCTGGCCGTTTGCGCCAACCCTCTAATCCGCTCATCGGGGAAAGGCCAGACGGTAATTAGCCGCAGTATGCCCACTTTCATGCCCTCGTCTCGGGCCATCTGCACCGCCATCTGCGAAATACGTGCCGAAATGCCGTAGCTGCAAACGATAACTTCGGCGTTTTCTGTGCCATCTTCTTCCAACTCAATGATAGCGTCTTTGTTTTTCTCAATCTTGTCCACCAGGCGTCTAATGAGCCTGTCCTGGGCTTCCACGCTCATGGCCGGATAGCCCCGCTCGTCATGCGTCAGCCCGGTGGTATGGAAACCGTAGCCTTCGCCGGCGCTGGCCATGGCCGGCACCAGGTCATCGTCCGGCTGGTAAGGCAGGTACTCCTCCGGCGGCACATTGGGCTTGCGGCGGGGCAGCAGCTCCAACTCTTCTACTGACTTGATGACGACCCTCTCATACATATGACCAGTCGCCGCCTCGGACATGATGAGGACGGGGACACGGAACTGCTCGGAAAGGTTAAAGGCCTTGATGGTCAGGTCATAAAGCTCCTGGGGGGAATCGGGCGAAAGAGCGATAATGCTGTAGCAGCCATGGCTGCCCCAGCGTGCCTGAAGCATATCGCCCTGTCCGGTCAGCGTAGGCAAGCCAGTAGAGGGCCCGGCGCGCTGGATGTCAACCACCACGCAGGGCGTCTCGGTCATGGCGCCGAGGCCGATGTTCTCCATCATCAGGCTGAAACCCGGGCCGGAGGTGGCCGTCATAGCTTTCACGCCGCCCCAGGAGGCGCCTAGCACCGCGGCCATAGAGGCCAGCTCGTCCTCCATCTGGATATAGGTGCCGCCGACCTCGGGCAGGCGCTCAGACATGCGCTCGGCGATTTCGGTGGCCGGCGTGATGGGGTAGCCAGCGAAGAAGCGGCAGCCGGCATTGATGGCACCCTCGGCGCAGGCCTCATCTCCGCTCAGGAAGAACTCGCCGGCTAGGTGTCTTGGCTGAGACACACCACCTCCCCGTCCTTCACCGGCTTAGCCTCGATAGAAACGACATTGATGGCGAACTCAGGGCAGACCATGCTGCAGGTGTTGCACTGGTCACACTTGCTGATGTCGGCAACGTCCACAATGCGGTAGCCCTTGCTGTTGACCTCATCAGACTGGTAGAGGATGTGCTGGGGGCAGAACTCCACACAGAAGCGGCAGCCCTTGCAGCGCTCAATAATCAGCTTGATTTCGTTTTTCGGCTTCTCAGTCATCTTTGAAAGGCAGACTTTCGGCAGGCTACCCTATCTTAACATGCGGCGGAAAACCTAAGCAACTCCCAAAATCAGCGATTGGCCACCGTAGGGCAGGTTGGGAAACCTGCCCGCCACTACAAGTCGTGTTAGTAAGCCCGACATACAGAATGAATCGCTGATTTTGGGCAACTATGCCAAATTGACAGCTTATTCTAACCTGTGTAATATAGTCAAAGGTGGTGGCGTAGCTCAGAGGTAGAGCAGGGGACTCATAAGCCCTTGGTCGCCGGTTCGAATCCAGCCGCCACCACCATAAAGCCAGGCGACCAGTTGACCTGGTTAGGGCCACAAAGTTCACTCGAAGCTGGGAGCGACCAGGCAGGGCCGACCCCAATGAGAAATGAAACGCCCTGCGAAACCTTTGGATTCTTCGTCACGGGGTTTATGCTGAGCGAAGCGAATGTGCTCCCCAGAATCGTCCATGCCGGACAAGCAGCACCACCAAAGATGAAAATAGCCTTTCCGGGTCATTCTGACGAAGCCTGTCCTGGCGACAGGCCAGAAGCCAGAATCCAGACCACACCTCCCCGCCCTTCTGGATTTCAGTTGGAGGTTATCCTGAGTGAAACCGAAGGGCTGGAATGACAAAGAGGTAGCTATTTTCTCAGCAAGATATTTCATACAAGACTGGGATCAGTCTCACACGCCCAGCTCTCTTCTTATCTCCCGCATCGCTTCCTGGGCGGCGAGCCTGCCCTGCAAAATACACTCTTCCGCCTTCTGGAAATCCAGGTGCCCGATGTGGGCGACGTGAGGCTCGATGACCGCATCGGCACCCTCGAGGCTGGCCCATACCGTGCGGTGGGTGGTGATATAGATGGTCTGCATAATAACGCGGAAGAGGCCCGGTTCTTTTGCCGGGTCCAGTCTCTTGCCGGTGTGGGGTATCACATTAACAGCGATGATGAACTCGGCCCCCATCTTCTTGACTACGTTCACCGGCACGGGATTGGCCAGGGCACCATCAACCAGGAAGCGGCCTCCCCATTTCACCGCAGCCATCAGGATGGGAATAGAACCACTGGCTCTGACAGCTTCCAACACTGCTCCCTCGTCAATAACGATTTCCTCGCCCGTCTCGATATCGGCAGCCACGCAGCGGAAGGGAATCTTCAAATCGCTGAACTGAATATCATCGAGGGCAGAGCGCAATATCTGTTTGGCTCTTCTCCCCCGCACCAGGCCACTATGCGATAAGCTGAGGTCGGCGAGGGCGGCAAAGCGCTCCTTCCCCAGCGTTAGCGCCAGTTGCTTCATGTAGCTGATAGGCTTGCCGCAGGCATAGAGGGCACCGACCAGCGCCCCGGCGCTGGTGCCGGCAATCATATCAATGGGGATGCCTTCTTTTTCCAGCACCTCCAGCACGCCGATGTGTGCCAGTCCCCGCGCCGCCCCACTGCCCAGCGCCAGCCCGATTACTCGCCCATGCCACGGCATCGCTTACATCACTCCCACAGCTTCTCAAGATCCTGGATGGCCCGTTCTGAGGTGACGAACTCCTTGTAGGACTCCGCCGAGCCGTACTCGCGGGGCTGGAAGGCTACCGGCATCGGCACGGCGTGACCAAAGACGAGGGCCTGCCGCCGGGGGGCCAGCCGGGCCAGCACTGACTTAAGCTCGCTCCGTCCGGAGACGCCTGCCAGCACACTGTCAATATCGCGCTCATTGTCCAGCAGGTAGGTCACCTTGGTGCCGAGCTGGGACATGACCTCTTCATCAATCCCGCTGGGGCGCTGGTCAATGACCAGCAGGGTAACATTATACTTGCGCATCTCTCGCGCAATGGTGCCGAAGATGGTCCGACCGGCAATCTCCGGGTTAAGGAACTTATGGGCCTCTTCGATGGTTATGACCAGCGGTGCCGGCAGCGCCGCGCCGCTCGCCATGGCCCTTTCCGTCCGCTCCTGGTAGCGGGCATAGATTCGCCGGGACAGCATGTTGGCGACGAGCACATAGGCCGCAATGTCCCGGTAGCGGCCAAACTCCAGCACCACATTCACGTTCCGGTCAAGGTGCTCCAGAATGCCTTTGACAGCGTTGGTCGGGGCATGCGGCACCACAAAGGGCAGCCGCCTGATGGTGGCCAGCCCCCGCTGCAAGTTCTGGAAGGTGCTTTCGTGGATGTTAAGCTCTGCAACAAGCTCGCTGGCAGCCTCCTCTCCAATATCGGCGAGAATATGCAGCCAGTCGGCTCCCAGGCGGCGGCGTATCTGGTAAACGGCTTCGATAGCCGGCTCGGTCAGGTTCAGGGTCTGGCGTAGCAGAGCAACGTCCTCCGGCTCGATTTCATCATAGCCGATGCGGACTACAAAATCAGTGCTGACGCCGCGCTGGCGGGAGTTCTCCTCGTCAAGGGTGAACACAGCCACCTTGGAGGGAAAAAGCTGTTTCAGCCCCTTGACGGACTTGCCTTCCTCCCAGGTGCCCGCCCAGCCATACTCATTGTGCATATCAAAAATCAGGTTGGCCGCCTTGCTCTTCTGCAGCATGCCGATAAGCAGTATGCGGGTGAAAAAGGTCTTCCCCGTCCCGCTTTTGCCGAAGATGCCATTGGAGCGCTTGACGAACTCGGCCAGGTCCAGGCAAAGCCGCGTCTCCATCTCCAGTGGATTGCCAATCCAGAAACGCCGCGGGTCCTCCTTGCCGAAGACCCGCTCGATGTCCTGGGCGGAAGCCACGCTGACCGGGGCATAGTGGCCCGGAATAGACTTCACCGGCTGTGGACCCTCGACCAGGCTGGCCGCATCGCTGCCGATAGTGAGCATGGGGAGGACATGGACGGTGCCGTAGGTGCTGGTGCCGGCCAGCACCTCGGCGATGAAGGCATCAGTCACATCGGGCGGCGTCTGCGCCAGCTTCGGGTCGCTTACGCCCAGGCTGACATCGGTAATCATGCCGAAAAACCGCCGCTTCTGTCCCTGGATGGTGACGTAGCGCCCGACGACGACGTCTTCAATGGAGACAGCACCGTCAAGCCTGATGTCCACGCCCTTGTTCAGCGAGCCGGCCACAACGATGCCCAGCCTCTGGCTGTTGCCCTGCGTCACGCCTTGAGCCTCCCCAGAATCACCTTGAGCTGGCTAAAGTTGTCACTCAAGAGCACGGCCAGTTCCTTGCCCGCCGCCACCAGAAAGGCATGGCGGTCTTCCTGCACCCGGCCCATCTCACGCAATGCCGCCCCGGTGATTTCCTCCGGCGGAACAGGCCGGTGCGTATTGAGCAGAAGAATGAGGAAAGCGAAGGACTGGCTGAAGCTCCTTATCTCATCATCGCTGCAGGCATAGACAAAGCTGTGGATGTGGGCGGGCCGCGGCGGCAGGTGCTGGTAAATCTTATCACCCAGCCGGTGTCCCACGATCAGGGCGTTGAACTCGCTCTTGAGCAGCTTGAGAAGCTGGGGGTTGGACTGGTAGATGGCCTCCTCGCTGGTCTCATCCTCGCCACGGGCAATAGGACGCCTCCCCGGCTCCAGGCTGGATGTCGCTGCCTGATAGACGATGCCATATAGCTCCACCGCCTCGTCCCTGGTCTTTACCAGGCTGCCCAGCGGCGGCAAACGGTAAAGCTCATAGCACTGCGCTACGAACTCGCCTGTGGTGGCTTCGATAACCTCACCGAGTCTCTCTTCCATAGTCAAATCTTGGCTTGCATAAGCTGTCAGCATTCAGCTTTCAGCGCGTTCACAGGACGTAATCAGAACGCGCTAACGCAAAATGTCATTACCATCGGAATAGTGCCATGTAACCACCTTAACATTCATGGGCCACCCACAGATGTGTGCCCATCCCCCTCTCCTGACAGGAGAGGGGGATAAAGGGTGAGGTGGATGCATATCGTTTGAGACCTGTTTCCATACATTGTGGTGTCCTTCGAGGAATGACGAGACAGATTGCCAGACCATTATTCGTAGAAGAACCCGCTTATAATGACAAATGAACGTCTCTACTTTCGACGTGGTAAGAGCTACACCGCCCATTTCAATATGTCTGCGCTAGAACAGGCGGTCTATCTTGTATATTACAAGCTGTGCTGCGTTGACGCCCGGCCGGTTTTCGTAGGTAACGGTGATAGTGATTTTCTGTATCCCGGTCTCGACCAGCGCATCATTGCCGGTAACAGAGTCAATTTCCTGCGCGTGGACGCTGATGGTATAGCCTGCGGTAACCCCGCCTATGATTGTGTAACCATCATATCCGCCCACAGCGGCCTGGTAATCCTGGAACTTGACGTCTTCCGCCTGGGTCTGGGCCAGGAACTGGGCCCTAACGCGCTCGGTTGCCACATTGGCTGTCCTGTAAGCAGTAGCCATCCCCTGGAGGTAGCTGACGCCAACAACGCCCAGCAATACAATGGCTACTGATACCTCTATGAGGCTGAAACCCTTCTCATGGCTCGTCAATGATCTTAACCACTGTAACACGTGACACCCCTGGCTGGCGCAATAACCAATGACAAAGATACAAACATCAAACAAATTTCAAAAATCAATAACCAATACTCAAACATCGTCCGGCGCACACCGACTGTTTGAAATTTGAGATTTGGCAATTGTTAACTGTCCGGTTATTGTATCTTGTATCTTGGTTATTCTCTCCTCATCTTGAAGGCTAGAAGTCCAGTTGGCCATAGATGCCATACATGGTGGTCACCAGCGTCAGCGCCACCACCATAATTACCAGGCCGATGCCAACGGTCATCATGGGCTGTATCAAACCCAGGGCGGCGCTGGTGCGGTCATCGGACTCTGACTCGTAGGCGATGGCGACTGTTGTCAAGGCGTTATCGAGGTTGCCGGTCTCTTCACCCACCGCCACCATCTGCACCATGAGCGGCAGAAAGACCTTTCTCTTGGCCATGGGCTGGGACAGTCCCTCTCCCCTGATGAGCTCTTGCTGCACCTCGGTTAGCTCTTTGGCCATCGCCCGGTTGGTGGTGCCATTGATGACCAGGGTGAGGATTTCCGGCAGGGGCAAGCCGACCCGGAACAGGAGGGCGATGGTGCGGCAGGCACGGGAAAGCTCGTTCAGGACAAAGATTTTCCCCATCATAGGCATGCGTAACAGGAAGCTGTGGAACTTGAACCTCCCGGCCGGCGTCCGGATGTAGGCGAAAGCCACACCCATCACAACCAGCAGGGCCAGAATTACGTAAGGCCCCACCTTGCTGGCCGTGTCCGCCACCGAAATCATCAATTTCGTCATCGGTGGCAGCTTGGCGCCAAACTGGCCAAACAGGGAAACGAAGTTGGGTAAGACAAAGGTGACCATGACCCCGACGACACCCACGGCCATCACTGCCATGACGATAGGATAGGTCATGGCACTCTTTATCTTCTTCCTGACCAGCATTTGCCTTTCCATGTAGTCAGATACCTGTCTCAATACAAGCTCAAGGTTGCCGCCCTGCTCGCTGGCAGCTATGGCATGGTAGTACATCTGGGGGAAGACCTTGGGATGCTTGGCCATGGCCGTTGAGAGGGAGGTCCCGCTGCGGATATCGGCGCTTACCTTGTCAATGACATCCCGGAAAGCCCGGTTGGGCATCTGTTTTTGCAGCAGTCCCAGGGAGTTGATGATGTCTGTGCCTGACTCAATCAGCAGGGCAAGCTGGCGGGAGAACATGATGATGTCCTTATGCTTTACCGTGGCGCCAAAGGACTTGCTGAAGCTCCCCATTTTGAGCAGGGAGGCGGACTGCTTCAGGCTGATGATGCGGTAGCCGCCGGAGTTGAGCGCCTCGGCGGCATCTCTCTCGCTGGCCGCTGATACTTTGCCCTTGACCAGTTTCCTGTCCTGGGTAAAAGCGGTATAAGCAAATTCCATCTGAAATAACGTCCTTATTCTGCCGTGAAAGCGACGCGCAGCACTTCTGTGGGTGTAGTCGTTCCCTGCTTCACCTTGCGCATGCCATCAACTATCATCGGCACCATGCCCTCTTTCAGTGCCTGTTGCCGCAGCTCGGCGCTGCCCGCCCGGTTGGCGATCATTACCCGCAAAGTATCACTCATGGCCAGAAGCTCGTAGAGGCCCACTCGTCCCAGGTAGCCGGTATAGGAGCATGTCTTGCAGCCGGTGCCGTAGAGGAACTCAGTCCGCTTCTCACCCACCACCTTCTCGTAAGCCACCTGCTCCACGACCGGCGCCTTAATCATATGACCGCAATCAGGACAAACGCGGCGCACCATGCGCTGGGCCACCACCCCGATGAGCGCGGAAGCAATCAAGAAAGGCTCAATGCCGATATCCATGAGGCGGAACACCACGCCCACGGTATCATTGGCATGGATAGAAGAGAGCATAAGGTGTCCGGTCAGAGCGGCCTGGATGGCAATGCGAGCTGTCTCAGCGTCACGGATTTCGCCAACCAAGATAACGTTGGGGTCAAGGCGCAGGATAGAGCGCAGCCCCGCGGCAAAGGTGATGCCCGCGGCAACATTGACCTGGATCTGGTTAATATCCTTGAGCCGGTATTCCGCCGGGTCCTCAATAGTAATAATATTCCGGCCGATGGTATCAATGGCGCTAATTGAAGCATAGAGCGTGGTAGTCTTGCCCGACCCGGTGGGTCCGGAGACCAGAATCATACCGTAGGGTATCTTCAACAGACTCTCGTATTTAGCCAGGGTCTCCGGCAGGAAACCGAGGTCGGGCAGGCCGCGCATGGCCATGGACTTGTCCAGCAAACGCAGCACCGCCATTTCACCATAGATGGTCGGAGCCGTGGCCACCCTGATGTCCAGGTGTCGCCCCTTGCTATCTACCGAGAATTGGCCGTCCTGGGGACGATAGTGGTCAGCAATGTTCATATCGGCCAGAATTTTGAGACGGGAAATCAACGCACGATGTATATTAAGCGGCAACGACATCATATCCTGAAGAGTGCCGTCAATGCGGTAACGGACCCTCAGCCTGTCCTCTTCCGGTTCGAAGTGGATATCTGAGGTGCGTGCCTTGGCCGCTTCCTCAACGATAAGGTCGAGGGCCTGGGACAGCGGGGCATCAGTTGCTACTCCGGCGGTAAGTTTCTCATCGAGCACACCCGTGGCCACATTAACTTGCGATACCTGCCGCTCAATTTCAGTCATCCCCTTGTAGTTGAAGTCCAAGGCCTCGCGCACTTCTTTGGCGGTGGCCGGCACCGGCTTGATTCTCATTTTGGTCAATGCAGCGAAGGCCTCCAGGGCAAAGACGTCTGCCGGGTTGGCCATGGCTACCTCGAGGGCATTGCCCGTGATGGTCAGTGGGATAGCGTTGTAACGTCTCGCTACACTCTCAGGGATGAGTTGCACTGCCTCCGGCTGGGCTATATGCCGCAACGATTTTTTCTCAGGTTTGGCCGGGGCAGGACCAGTGCCAGTTGTCTTTACGGGTGGTGGTTCCACTGGCTTGGGTGGAGCGATTCCAGCATCTAGAAGCTCGGCAATCGGTTTCTCGTTCACTTCGATAACCTTTACCTTCTGGAACTGGGCTAGCTGTTTCGCCTGTGCGCTGAGCTTGGGCAGGACCACGATGGCTTTGGCGTCAATCCCACAATCGTAGGCCTTGGTATCGAAAGCCGCTACCTGCTCCAGGCCTATCTCTTTGTCCCCTATGAAGAAGTCCATGCCAAGGGTATAAGTCACCTGATTGGCGCTGGTGGTGGTAGCTACCACATCGAAGGTGTATTCCACCCCTGATTTCCCGCGGACCGTAGCGCGGGGACTTACCTGGTAGCCCTGCTTCTTGAGGTAGTCAATAGCCTGTGCCTCGATCTCAGCACGCGATCTCACTAACTGCACACCCGGCATGTCACTGCCCTCTCTGGAGTCAAGTATAGAACATATTTAGCAATTTGGCAACAGCTATGTGCGGCCCAAAATCAGCGATTGATTTTCATGTAACCGGACAGTATGCTTTTGAGGGCATTTTTCAAAATTAACCCCCACATTCAAACTAATTTGTTGGCTCAAGGACTACTTAAACAGGCAATAAT
>JACQTX010000182.1 GCA_016210585.1 Chloroflexota bacterium | reverse complement strand
TAGCTGATAGCTGACAGCTATTGTAGCGACATTTCCCCCTTCCTTAATCAGCACATATGTGCTATGCTCAAGTTACCGAATATTCCCTATTCTTAAATCATCAATCCTAAATCATAAATCAAGTAGCATGGGAGGCTGAAAGTGTTTGCCCTTGGTCCGCTTAAGCAGGCTACCGCATCCCTGGCCAGTGAGAAACGAAAGGTATTGCTTGCTGCAAGCTGGTTGCTGACAGCCGATAGCTATTCTCCGAATTGTTTCCCGAGTAAAAAAACAAATGGTCGGAAATGTTGCCTGAAGACCGCCACGCCGCTACCGGCTCTCCGGGCTTGCCTCCCGTGGCCGGCCTTCCCTATCCCAGCCGCGCTCTTCGTAGTACATGTCCAGGAGCTCATTGGCCATGGCTTCTGTGAAGGGCGGCAGCTCACCGTCATAGTGCTTCAGAAGCTCAGTCGTGAATTTCTTCGGGGGCATGTCATCCTGCCGTGTGAAACCCTCTCGGAGATTGAACAGCCTTTGCCGGTCCCAGGCCCGTGCCGCACCCTCCAGAAGCTGGCCAGGCGTAAGCTCTATTCCGGTCGCCGCTGCGTAAAGCTCGGCAATTGTCTTGATATCATACCCGCGCTGGATATGGTCGCGGTTGCAGATGCCCAGGCACATCAGCAGGGTATTGTAGTCCTCAACCCATTTCAGCAGCCGGCCGGTCTTGTTGTAGCCTTCTATTACCGAAAAGACCCGGGCCATAGCGGTGGCAGGCACACCTATCCGCTCCGCATACCTCTTAAGAGAATCGAGAGACCTTCCAGGCACCATGGTTGCGGAGTAGGCCCGCATGGCGTGGCCGCCCATCGGCGAGGTAAGCTGCCCGGCAGACTCCGTGCCGGGTATGCGGAGGTCGTAGGCTACCTCGATTCCCTTAATCTGGCAAGCGTGTTCCCCAAGCCCTTTGCCCAGGGTCTCGACTGTCTTCTTAAGCCCGTCTGCCAGGATACTGCCAATGCCCTCCCGGCGCACAATCCTGTCCATCAGCTCGATAGAGGCCTCGAACCCAAGCCTCGGCGTGAAGCCGCCGCAGTCTTCCCGCGTAATGATGTTCCGCTCGTAGATATCCACCAGGTATTCCATGACGGCGCTGAAGGTTATCATCTCCAGCCCATAGCGGTTGGCCACCTCGAGGCACTTGACGGCCTTGTCAAAGCCGCCGACAAAGCACCGCGTGCCGAAGGACTCGATGACGCCCACCGCATTAGAGGACTGGATACTCAGCCCGGCGTATTCCCCGGCGGTAATCTTAAACCGCGACTTGCAGCCCAGGGTGCAGGAAGGACAGGCGTAGGTGGTCGCCCCCATCTCTCTGAGGTATGGCTCCGGCCCGTAAAGCCTGTCCGCTTCTTCTTTCGGAAAGAGACCACCGTAGTTGTAGGAAAGCAGCTTGCCGCCCTTGATGACCGTGGTAGGCCAGGCGACCATTGAGGCGAGCCTCTGCCATCCTTCCCGGTGCGGGTTGGACAATATCATCTGGCGGCAGCTTTCTGCCGCCGCCTCGAACCTCTCCGGACGGGCGATACTAGTCCTTTTTGTCCCGCGGACGGCTATAGCCTTCAGGTTCTTCGAGCCCCAGACGGCGCCCATGCCGCCCGCCCGGCTCCAGGTAGCCTGTTTTTCGAGCATGACGTTGGCGAACTTGACCAGGTTCTCCCCCGCCGGCCCGATACAGGCCACCCAGCACTTGCCAGGCCCCTCTTTCAGTTTGTCTGTGGTCGCAAAGACGTCCCGTCCCCACAGGTGGCCAGCATCACAAATCGCTACCTCATCATCAAATATACTCAAATAGACAGGCTTCTCGGCACGACCGGTAATTACCAAATGGTCGTAGCCAGCAAATTTTAGTGCCGGCCCGAAGTGACCGCCCGCCGATGACGAAAAGCCGTCTGTCAAGGGACTCTTCGTAGTAGCCGCCGTCTTGGCACAGGAGGGCGCGCTGGTACCAATCAAGGCTCCTGTCCCGATGATGACGCAGTTGCTCGGCGAAAGGGGGTCAGTGCCTTTGGGGATAAGGTCACAGGCCAGACTGGTATTGATGCCCTCCCCGCCGATGAACTTCTCCACCAACTCTGCCGCCAGCGGCTCTTTTGTAATCTTGCCCGTTGTCAGGTCCACGTAAAGGATGCAGCCTGCGTAGCCACAGTATCTCATATCAGACGCTCCCTTCCCCTATCAGTCTCTCTCCGTGCTCCAGCAGGACCTTGGCTCGCTGCGGCGGAACGTTCTTGGATTGAAGGTAGGCTTTCAAGGCCTCCAGTGGGGTTAGCCCTTCTGCTGTCAGATGGCCCAGCCGGAGGCGGGCCTCCCTCTGGATGTCACGGGCAATGGTCAGATGGTGCGCCTCCTTCAGGGCACTGCGAATTTCGCTGTCCCGCAGCCGGGCATCACTCCCGGCGGGTAGCTTAATCTCCACTCGCACCACGGCCTCCCTCGTCTTGTCCTCCTGCTCAGCGATGGCCTTTAGCACCGTAGCGGTCGGGTCGGTGTCTGCCGCGTCAACCGAAACGCTAACGGTAACAAAGCGACGGGCGTTCGTCTTGTGAAAGACGTGCTTCACCAGCCTTCTGCCCGTCTCCGGCCCAGTCTGGATGTCCACCACGCAGAAGCCCTTGTCATCCGCCTCTTCGTTGAAGTCCAGCCGCTCCAGGCTGCCGGAATAGACCACCGGCGGGCTTTCCGCCAGCACCTGATGTTTATGGATGTGGCCGAGCGCCACGTAGTCGAAGGCAGGCCGGGCGACATTGCTCAGCAGCAGGGCTGGGTCCCGCCCGATGATGGCCATTGACCGCTCTGAGCCGGGCTGGGCACCGGCCACCCAGACGTGGGCCGCCAGGATAGCGGGTAGCGTGGCGTCAAGGCCGGCGACATGTTTCTCAACAACACCGGTGAGCACCTGCTGCAGGCGCTCGTTAAGCTGCTCAAAGCTAAGCTCCTTTGTCTCTTCCCGGGTCAGCAGAGTGCTGCGCCGGAGCCAGGGCAGGGAAGCGACCTGGATGATGCCGCTCCGGGTAGGAATACGGTAAATATCAGGACGGTTGGAGACACAGACATTGCTGATGGCCAGGGTATCGAAGATTTCGGTGGCCGTGGCCCTCCCCATGGCGTTAGGCAAATCATGATTGCCAATGAGCAGAAAGACCGGGACGCCCGCTGTGGAAAGCTGCTTGATGCGCTTGGCAAACTCCCGCTGCTGGGTCTGGCTCGGCTCACGGCTCTTGTAGGCGTCACCGCAGAAGAGGACAAGGTCAACGTTATTGTCCAGGGCGTAGCTGACTACCTCATCCAGGGCGCGCAGGAAGTCCAGGAAGCGGGTGGATAATCCCGTTGCCGGGTCCGTCCGCCCGTAGCTCTCTACGCCCAGGTGCAGGTCAGCGAAATGGAGGATTTTCAAGATGAAATCCTAAATGAACTCTAATGACCAAATTATCAATATCATAGTTGGTATTTGAATTTGTTTGGGATTTCGTGCTTCTTGCTTGGAATTCTAGCACCTACGGTGCTTTGGCCTTCTCCTCTTCACCCCGTTTCCATATCTGGCCACCATGGGTGAAGGTGAAGAGCGGCTCACCGGCGAGCTTATCGGCAATAATAGTCTTGAGCGCCGCGATAGGCACCCTTATCTGGTCCATGGCGTCCCGCTCGCGCACAGTGACCTGCCCGTCCTCGAGCGATTGGAAATCAATGGTGACGCAGTAGGGCGTGCCAATCTCATCTTGGCGGCGGTAGCGCCGCCCGATGCTCTGGGCATCATCATAGACCACCAGCCAGTGGCGGCGCAGGTCGGCCCAAACCTGTTTGGCAGCCGTCACCAGCTGCTCCCGCCGGCTCAGCGGCAGCACCGCCACCTTGTAGGGGGCCAGGCTGGGATGCAGGTGCAGGACGACCCTTGTCTCACCCCCGGCCACCTCCTCGGCGTAAGAATCACTGAGGAAAGCCAGGAATGAGCGGTCAACACCGGCGGACGGCTCGATGATATAGGGCACGTAGTGCTCCTTCGTATCTTCATCGTAGTAGTCCAGGCTCTTGCCGCTGTGCTTGGCGTGCTGCACCAGGTCGAAGCTGCCGCGGTTAGCGATGCCCTCCAGCTCCGCCCAGCCGTGGGGAAAGCGGAAGATGATGTCATGGCAGCTTATGGCGTAGTGGGCCAGCTCCCGGTGCTCGTGCACATGGAAATCGAGGTGCTCCCGCTTGATGCCGAGCTTCACATACCAGTTTAACCGCTCATTAACCCAGTAGCGGAACCACGCCTCGTCCGTGCCCGGCTTGATAAAGAACTCGAGCTCCATCTGCTCGAACTCCCGGCTGCGAAAGATGAAGTTGCCCGTGGTAATCTCGTTGCGGAAGGACTTGCCCATCTGGGCAATGCCAAAGGGCAGCTTGCGGCGGGTGGTATTCAGCACATTCTCGAAGTTGACGAAGATACCCTGGGCTGTCTCCGGACGCAGATACGTGATGCTCGCCTCGTCCTCGACCGGCCCCATGAAGGTCTTGAACATCAGGTTGAACATGCGGGGTTGGGTCAGCTCACCGCCGCAGGCCGGACATTTATCCGCCTTTAGCTCATCGGCGCGGTAGCGGAGATGGCATTGCTTGCACTCCACGAGCGGGTCGGCAAAGCCGGCTACGTGTCCGCTGGCCTCCCAGACCTTCGCTTGCATCAGGATGGCGGCGTCCAGGCCAACTACGTCCTCTCTCTCCTGCACCATCGCCCGCCACCAGGCCTCTTTGAGGTTCCGCTTCAGGGCCACGCCCAGCGGCCCGTAGTCCCAGCAGCTAGCCAGGCCGCCGTAAATGTCGCTGCTCTGAAAGATAAAGCCGCGCCGCTGGCACAATGAGACGAGCTTTTCCATTGGTACAGGGGGTGTTGTTTCTGGCATCAAAAGTCCTCCATATATCAGGTCAAGAAGTCGTTTGCCGCCTGGCACGTGACAGCATGCGGGCAAAAAATATGCCCAGGGCCACTGTTGACAGGCCCAGGGCAATAAGCACCACCAGCCACAGGGGCAAGAAATGCATCTGGTATGCATTGTAGCTAAAAATATCCAGCATTGCAAAAGCGAGAATCAGCTGGGGTAAGCCGACCATATTGCCCATGAACAGCAAAATGCTCTCCGGCCTGATTACGGAGTCGCCCGGCTGCGCCAGGACGTTCAGTCGGCACATGCCGCGGACGATGCCCGCGGCCACCATTGTGAGGACTAGTTGTGGCGCCAGCACCCAGACGAGCGCCAGGCCCCGTCCGGACCAGCGGTCAGGGGTGCCGTCCGCCTGGAAATGGTAGGCGACCGTCTCCGGCAGCAGGCCGTAGAAATAGCCGGACAGGACGATGGCCGCAAGCAGGATAGCCAGTGGCAGCACTATGTACTGCCAGCGAAAGGGTAAGCGCGATGTATCTGCCTTGCGCACCAGGCGGCGGGCACGCCACACCATCGCCACCGCGCCGGCGACAGCGATGATAACGATAAAGGCAAAGGTTACGACGGCCAATGTCATAGCTGGGTTGATTTAGCCTTCAGCAGTCAGATGTCAGCAATCAGTCACAAATGCTGCGCGCTGACTGCTGAATGCTGACGGCTACTTAAGAACGCTACCAGTTTTTGATGCCATTGTCAAAGTGGCGGAGGTAAAGGCCTCTCACATTATTCATCACTAAGAGCGCACCCGCGATGGCAGAGACGAAGCTGCGGCAGTAGTATGTCATGAGATTTGCCTTTATCTCATACAACTCATGGACTATTTGACTGTCCGCGAGATAACCGTTGCGGACAGTATTCGGGCCTAAAGGGCACCCTCCTTGCATTACAAATCGTTCTCCTTTATATTAGTCCTAAAAGAAACGGGAGTTCCTTCACGAACTGGGATTGGTGAAACATGGCGAAGAGAGGTAATAAGTCCAGGGAAAGGGCGGCGAAAAGACCGTGGTGGCGGGGACTGCTACGCCTGCTGCTCCTGCCGCCGGGACTGTGGGTCTTTCTGGCAATCATCGTTGGCGGGCTGATTTACTGGCGCAGGTCAGCCATAGCCGGGTTTTTCACCGGCATTGGCCGCGGCATCTATGACCAGGTCGGCTGGGGAGTGCTACTGATTGCCGTCTTGGTGATAAGCCTGGTCGTGGCAATTCTGCGGCGGCGGATAGCTACCCTCGCCCGCCGTGCCTATTCGCCAATTCGCTACTGGTATCGGTGGCTGGGCGCCATCGCCTTTCTTCTGGCTATCTGGGGTATTCTCACCTTCCAGGGCCTCGGCGGCAGCTTCGGCATGGCCATTATCCGGCAGGCCAATGCTATTGGTATTCTGCGCATTATCGGCCTTGTCGTTCTCGGCATTATCCTGATGGCCCCGCGGACCAGCTTCCGTTTCATCGGCAACATAGTGGCAAAAGCGGTGCGGCGCTGGCAGAGGCGCCCGGCGGCAAAGAAAGTCCCGCCAGCGAAGGCCCAAGCCCCAGGAGAAATGACGGTGTCACAGTCGCCCATTGAAGAGGAACACGCGGAGCCTACCGCCGCGGGGTCACCGCAGGGCCTCAAGCAGGTTGCTCAGGACGTATGGAAAAAGTTCGGCCAGTCCGCCTCGCTGGTCACCGTGAACGGCTGGCGGCTGCCGCCCATCGAAATCCTGGACAAGTCAAGTGAGATTGAGTTCAGCGAGGCGGACAATATCCGGCGTGCCCGTCTGATTGAGGAGGCCCTGGCCAGCTACGGTGTCGAGGCCAAGGTGGTGCAGATTAACCCCGGCCCCACTGTCACCCAGTTTGGCCTTGAGCCGGGCTGGGACCGGAAGATACGTGAGATCAAGGAAAAGGACAAGGACGGGGAGGTCCGTGCACGGCAAGAGGAGGTCTCCCGCACCAGGGTCAAGGTGGAGCGCATCACCTCGCTGGCCAATGACATCGCCCTCTCCCTGGCCGCGCCCAGTATCCGCTTTGAAGCCCCGGTGCCCGGCAAGTCAGTGGTCGGGCTTGAGGTGCCCAATACCACGCTAAGTGCCGTTAACCTGCGCGGCGTCATTGAGACCAGCTCTTTCCAGAAAATGAGGGTGAAGACCAAGCTGGCTGTGGCCCTGGGCAAGGGCGCCGGCGGTGAGGCGGTGGTGGCTGACCTGGCCCGGATGCCCCATTTGCTCATCGCCGGGGCCACCGGCAGCGGCAAGACGGTCTGCCTGAACGCGACCATCTGTAGCCTGCTTATGTATAGCTCGCCCGATGATGTCCGCCTGATTATGATTGACCCCAAGCGGGTGGAGATGACGCCCTACAACAGCATCCCGCACCTGGCGGCGCCGGTCATCGTTGAAACCGAAAAGGCCCTGAACACCCTGCGCTGGTTGAGCCAGGAGATGGACAAGCGCTACCAGAAGATGGAAGCCGCCAAGGCCCGCAACATCGAAGGCTACAACAAGAACAGGACGGGTAGTGATAAGCTGCCCTATCTGGTACTGGTTATTGACGAGCTGGCTGACCTGATGATGGCGGGCTTCGACGAGGTGGAGCACCACCTGTGCCGGCTGGCCCAGCTTGCCCGGGCCACCGGCATCCACCTGGTGGTGGCCACGCAGCGCCCTTCCGTGGATGTTATCACCGGCCTCATCAAGGCCAACTTCCCCACCCGTATCAGCTTTGCCGTGACCTCCCAGGTGGACTCCCGCACCATCCTGGACACGGTGGGAGCAGAGAAGCTGCTGGGGCGGGGCGATATGCTCTATATGCCCACCGAAGAGGCCAAGCCCAA
The DNA here is from genome assembly GCA_016210585.1 of Chloroflexota bacterium. Classification (GTDB taxonomy): domain Bacteria; phylum Chloroflexota; class Dehalococcoidia; order Dehalococcoidales; family JAFGLR01; genus JACQTX01. The sequence goes on along the minus strand of JACQTX010000182.1, from coordinate 562 downwards.
ACGTCTCCAGGGCTGCTTTGTCTCCGACCCGGAGGTGGAGAGGCTGGTCTATTTCTGGGGCAGCCAGCACCGGGAGGAAGCGCCATCACTGAAGGTGGAGGACATCGCTATCACGCGGACGGCACCGAAGGCGGAAGACGTGACGAAAGACCCCCTGATGGATACCGTCCGCCAGCTAGCCCTGGAGCATAAACAAATCTCCGCCTCCTTCTTGCAGCGCAAGCTGCGCATCGGCAAGGCCCGTGCCGAAAAGCTGATGGAGGAGTTCGAGGCAGAGCGGGAGGAGGGGGAAGAGTAGCGGAACTTGTCTGGCTGGTATGCTATGATTTGATTGAGGGACGAAATGAAAGTAGTAGAATCAAAGGCGGAAGTTAATATCATGGCTTTGCGGTCGCTCTCCAAGGCAGAGAGGGAAGCCGTAATTCGTTTGCGGAAGGCATGAAATACGAGGTCTCTGATTTCTGCATGGTATAATAGACCCAGATGGAAAAAGTTGAAGAAGCGGCTCAGATTCAAGAAAAGGTAGAGCACCAGCAATACCGGTTAACGAGCCATGCTGAGC
>JACQTX010000184.1 GCA_016210585.1 Chloroflexota bacterium | reverse complement strand
GATATAGGGGGATTTGAAATCCCTCTCAATCTCCCTTTACGAAAGGGAGAGGAATTAGTCAACTTAATTTATAAGACGCGATATTAGTTACTATTAGTCCGTTATTAATAAGATCATTCAAAAAACGTCGAACTTTTTTATTATGCTCATGAGTAAGTTGAAGCTAAAACTTTTCGTCTCCAACTTTTGAATTTTGGTGCTTTGAATTTGTTTCGGATTTCGGATTTAGAATTTAGATTTTCCGCTTTATGCGGGTTAGGTAGTAGCTGAGGGCCGAAGACTCTACAAAGGTAGTCTTCCACAAGCCTGCCTACCTCTTACCCTTCAGAAAGTCTATCGCCCACTGGAGGGCGGCTTCACCTTCGAGGTCGAGCTGGTAGTCTGGCTCCAGACCCTGTCCCTCGATGAGGCGGCCGTTCGGCGTCAGCCACCGGGCCGTGGTAATATATAGTCCTGAGCCGTCCTTAAGCTGGCGCAGGATATTAACACTTCCCTTGCCGAAGGTCTTCTTACCGGCCACGGTGGCCCGGCCGTAGTCCTGCACGACACCCGTCAACACCTCGCTGCCGCTGGCACTGAACTCATCCACCAGCACCACCATGGGCAGGTCTGTGGCAAAAACACCAGTCCTGACCGATGATGAGGTGCGATTGCCCCTGTTGTCCACCACGTGGACAACAGGGCCCTCCTTGACGAAATGGCTGGCAACGTCAATCACGGCGTCCAGGAGGCCGCCGGGGTTATGGCGCAGGTCAAGGATAATGCCGGTAGCCCCTTTGTCCTTCAAGCCTTCCAGCACCGGGGCAAGCTCTTCATCAGTGCGGGCGTTGAAATCGGAAATTCTGATGTAGGCAATATCATCTTTCATCTCGTGGCGGACACTGGTGAGGGTGAACTCCGCCCGGACTATCTCAAGCTCGACTGGGACAGTCTCGTCTTGGCGCAGAATGAGCAGCTTGACGGGTGTGCCCTTGGGGCCGCGGATGGTGAGCACGGCTTCCGTCAAGCTCATCCCCTCCGTGGTCTTGCCGTCAACAGCCAGAATGGCATCACCCGTCTTGATGCCGGCCTTCTCTGCCGGCGAGTCCGGCATGGGTGCAATGACCACCAGCTTGCCCTCCTTCATGCCGACAGTGGCACCAATGCCCTGGAATGTCCCCCCGAAGTCACTCACGGTCAGATGATAGCTCTGTGCGTCCAGGTAGGCAGTGTAGGGGTCATTCAATGTCTCAACCATACTCTTGATAGCGGCCTGGCTCATAGCTGTGGCATCCAGCTTGCTCCTGTCCACGTAGTCATTAAAAATGACGCCCCACGCCTGCTGCACCGTCTCTATGCCCAGGTTCGGGTTCGTGGCCACGCGAGGCGCCAGGGCGCAGCCGGCGGCAAAAGCCAGCGTCACTACGACCACCATGAGGAGTGTCAGTATTACGGTTTTTCTTGTTCTTGACATAGCGTTATCCCCCTGACCCCTTCCAGCCTGCTCGAGAGCTGGAACGTTCTAAAATCTGATGTCTGTAGTCCATCCTTGGGCTTTTTGGGAAGGAACAGGCGCCGCCTGTTTTTGGCCTTGCTTCGGAATGTGCGGAAATGCTTTGCGGACATTTACATAGGTAGCAGTTGAAAGAGGCAAATAGCAAGGTCAAGTAAACCTGTAAGCCGAGTTCTGTATCCTTCCAGAGGAAGGATGATGACCATCTATCTAGCCCCGATGTTGCCACCGGGGTCATGCGACCAACCCAGGGATTGGACCGGGCGTTCCTTCATCCCTCTATTCGGTCTTGCTCCGGATGGGGTTTGCCCAGCCGGCCGGTCACCCGGCCGCTGGTGGGCTCTTACCTCACCATTTCACCCTTATCCGCCGGAGGCGGACGGTATGTTGCTGTGGCACTTTCCGTAGGGTCACCCCTCCTGGGGATTACCCAGCATCCTGCCCGGAAGAGCTCGGACTTTCCTCCCCGATTTGCATCGGAGCGGTCACCCGGTTTACTTGACCTCTACCCTCACTATACCTTTGAGAAGAGGGGATGTCAAATTGGTTTACGCCAGGAACAGGATGCGCCCGCAGCTACTGCATTGCACCACGCTGCCGCTCTTGACCCGCTGCAGGTCCGTTACCGGCAAGCTGATGCGGCAGCCCCGGCAGATGCCCTGCTCCACCCTGGCTACCGCCACTCCCTTCTGCCGGCGGACCTCCTCGTAGAGCTCGCTGGTATGCGGGTCGAGGTCGGCGAGCAACAGGCCCCGGTCACGCTTGAGGTTGACTATCTCGCCTTTGACCTGCTCGATCTCGCTAGCAAGCTGTCTCTGCTGCTGCCGCCAATGCACCTTCATTTCTTGCAACCGGGCAGTCCTGCTGCTGATTTCATGTGTGGTCATTTCAACCCCGTCCATCAGCTCCAGTATCTGGTCCTCGAGCTGGCTGCGCCGGGCCTTGAAGGCTTCGCTCTCAGCCTGCAGTCCGGTCAGCTCCTTGGGGTTCTTGATTTTGCCGCCGTATAGCCTTTGCTCGATGTCGCCTATTTTGGCGGACAGGTCGTCCACTTCCCACTCGATAGAGCGCTGCTGGTGCCTGGCATCCTCCAGATGCTTTGTTGCAGCGTCAAGCTCGACCTGCGCATTCAGTACCGCCTGGCTGTCACCCAGCTGGTTGGTAAGCCGGGCTAACCTCTGCTCCCTATCGGCGAGCTCCAGGTCAACCTCTTGAAGCTGATAAAGCTGTCTGGCTATGTTCATCTCAGTGGCTTAATTCTATAGGAGTCCAACGATAACATCAAGGGCGGGAATCTTCGTATCCCCAGATGTCATTACCCCGAAAGCGGGAATCCAGAGGGTGGGGAAGCGAAGCCTGTCCCGCCGGAGGCGGGTGGCTGGCTTGCAGCGACATTTTCAGGTCAACTCAAGAACCCTCGGATTGGACCACTACTTGACGGCAGCTTGTATGTTCAAAAAGCCCCGCCATACCATTTCAGGATAGCATTGCCCCAGAGCAGGGTTACTATGGCACCCAGGGCCAGGAAAGGGCCAAAGGGGATGGCTTCTTTGCGCTTCTTGCGTTTGAGCACCAGCAAGAGGACAGCCGCCAGCCCGCCGGAAATGATGGCGATGAAGAAGGCCACAAACACGTGCGGGAAGCCGGTGACCAGGCCAATCAGGCCGGCCATCTTGACATCACCCAGTCCCATCCCGCCCCGGGATACCACTACTATCAGCAGGAAAAGCCCCAGCCCGATGCCGCCGCCGATAGCCGCCGGCACAATCTCCGGTCGTCGCAGGAGCAGACTGACGAGCAGGGCTATCCCCGTGGCCGGATAGACCACCTTGTTCAGAATAAGGCTGTGCTCCAGGTCAATAACCATGATAAGGATAAACAGGGTGCAGTAGAAGGTGATGATAGCTAAGTCAGCTGTCAGGCCGTAGCGCCAGAAGAGAAGCGGGTAGAGGGCCCCGATACCCACCTCCACAGCAAGGACACGCCGGGGAATACGCGCCTGGCAGTAGCGGCAGCGACCGCGCCGCCAGAGATAGCTGAAGACCGGAATCAGGTCACTGCACGCCAGGCGCCGGCCACACGAATCACAGTGGGAGGCGGGAAACAGGATGGACTTGCCCTGAGGCAAACGATCAATGCAGACGTTAAGAAAGCTGGCTACTGCCAGCCCCAGCAGGGTGAACAGGACAAACAGGAGCGCTTCCATATTATGCCTATATTTTGACGACTTTAGGCAGGCGCGTCAAATAGCTGTCAGCACTGGGCTATCAGCAGTCAGTCTTACCCTGTAAATAGCTGATAGCTGACGGCTGAAAAGCTAGATTGGTTCCAGCTTATCCAGGTTGTGGTATAATATGGCACATTACTAATAGTTTCATATTAGCATGGACTCGCAAAATAGCTTCTCCCTTTGGTAAAGGGAGATTGAGAGGGATTTTGAATCGAAATCCCCCTTACTCCCCCTTTGTCAAAGGGGGATATTTGCCTCCAAATAATTATGAAACGATTGGTAAGAGAACGAAGGCAAGACTACGCACACGGAGTGAAAGCAGCGATGGTTGAAAAAAGGTATTACAAGCCGGAAATCGAAAGGCTATCGCGGGAGGACTTCCTGCAATACCAGTGGCAGCAGCTGCAGAGGCAGATAAGGTACACCTATGAGAAAAGTGGTCTCTGCCAGAGGCAGTTCCGGCAGGCCAAGATAACGCCGGATGATATCAAGACCAGGGAGGACTTCACCTGCAAAGTCCCCTGCACCACCAAGCAAGACCTCGTCGCTGACCAGCGGGAAAAGCCGCCCTTTGGCACACGCCTGGCCGTCCGGGAAGAAGAGATTTTTGCCACCTATCTTACCGGCGGCACCTCGGGCAAGGGCCAGGAGGTGCACACGGCGACCATCGCGGACTGGGAGCACTGGATTGACGCCGGGGCCATGATGTATGTCTGGGCCGGCTGGCAGAAAGGCGAGCGTGCCATGAACCCGCTGCCGCTGGGGGTCACTCAGGCCAGCCGCGTCCTGCAAGCCTCGCTGGAGAGGGTCGGCTGCAATGTCTTTAACCTCGGCATGTATGATACCAGGACCAAGCTGGAGTATATGAAGCGGTTCCAGATAGGCATTGTGGACACCAGTCCCAGCTATATTGAAGCCCTCGCCTATGAAGCGGAGAAGCTCGGCATGGCCCCGGCGAAGGACCTCTTTGTGCGTAAGATAATGATGGCCGGCCAGGCATACCCAATATCTTTCATCGGCAAGACAGAGGCGAAGTGGCATGCCGTCATCTACGATAACTATGCGGCCACCCAGGGTGCCTGGGGCGCCAACTGTGAAAAGGGGCCGGTGATTGACGGCAAGCGTGGCTTCTATCATCTCTACGAGCACTTTGCCTACCAGGAGATAATTGACCCGGAAACGCATAAGCCTGTAAGGCCGGGTGAGGTAGGTGAGCTTGTAGTCACCCCGCTGCACCAGAAGGCCTCACCCTTCCTGCGTTTCAGGATGGGCGATAAGGTCCGCTATTTCCCGCACAATGCCTGTGACTGCGGCCGGCCTTTCGCGCTCCTGGAGGCGGGGACCATCGCCCGCTACGATGACATGATGAAGGTCAAGGGCGTCAATATCTGGCCACAAACTGTGGATGAGATTGTCCTGATCAGGCCCGAGTGCGTGGAATATAAGGGCCGTGTCTTTCTTACCGATGCGTGGAAGGAAGAGATTGAGGTCAGTGTGGAGTTCCGCAACACCGTCCCCTCTGAGGTGAGACGCAACCTACTCATGCATATTTCAGGGGAGCTACATGACCGGACGGGCATCAGGTTTTCCCTGAAAGAAGCCGCCGGAGAGCTACCCCGCTACGCCATGAAAGCCACCTCCCTCCGCTGGACCGATGAGCGCGTCAAGGGGCTGGAGCGTAAGCCGATGGACCGGGGTTAAACGTCGCAGACTGAAAAGATTGGCGAGCTTTTCTGGCGATTTTGGCTCCTACAGTCCTCGATAAGTCCCTTCGCTACGTGGCGCTACTTTTAATACCGTTACCAAGCCTGCTTTGTCATCCACGCTGTATATTACCCTGTGCCGTCCCACTCTAAGCCGCCAAAGGTCTGTCCCACGCAGTTTCTTACACCCGGAAGGTCTGGGCGAATTTGCCAGGTGGTCAACAGCCCTGGCGATTTCCACCTGCGCTTGTCTGGGAAGGGCTAACACCTGTTTCTGAGCAGCGCGGCTAATCTCTATCCGGTAGGCCAAGGTATTCCTTCTTGAAGGTCTCCCAGTCCATGGTGTCTCCTTTTTCCGCCAGAGACTTCAGCCCGTCCCTGATGTCTTCCTCTTCTTCTAAGTGCTCGTATATCAGTTCCCGCACCACACCCGCCACCGATGTCTTACGCTTGAACGCCAGAAAGCGCAGGGCCTCATATTCTTCCGGACGCAGACTAATGGTCGTCCTCTTAAAGCTATCGGCAACACGAGCCATCTTTCACCTCTAAGTCAGGTTATCATCAAAACATCAGATTGTCAAAACATCATACTTAAGCAGTCCAACCAAAAAGCTTTCATGCTGCCTCTATAACTAACTGGCAGCCCACACTGGAACCATCCCGAACTGGTGTTTGAAAAGAAGAAACTCAGGCGAGCCTGCAGGAATGTTTTGTCCCACTAAGTAGGCCAGATATTGTTTGCGATCCTCCTATGGGCGATTGGGTCCACAATACGCCTGTTGCTGATACCTGCCAGATAGCTCCATAATCCATGGCGTCCCATTTTGGATAAACATTTATCCTAATATATTGACAAAACAAATTACCTATGTTATAATATAAACAAAACTAGGAGGTGACAAATATGAAGAAGGGCTTTAAGAAAATCATTTTGGACCTCGTAAGAGAAAATCCGGGTCTTACAGCCAAAGAATATGCTAAAGTAGCTCTTGACAGAGGCCTCAGTGGAAGCGACTCGAAAGACCCTGTTTTTTCTTTGGCCACGACCTTGATGAAGGAAGTCCGCGAGGAGCGAATACCGGGCATCAAGGCGGTTGGTAGAAGACCATTGCGGTTCTACCCTGACGACTATACCTCAAGTGAGCAAATGAAGAAGGCGGATGATATAGTGAAAAAAATCCTATCTAATTGGGATAAACCCATCACGATTCTTCTTCCTGCTGATATCGCCCAGGCCATGGACATGCTAGTAGAAGTCAGTAAATTTGGGAACCGAGGTGAAGCGCTGATTTGGCTTGCACGTGAGGGCATTAGAGCAAAAAACATCGAACTAACACAAGTAAAGAAGGTCGTAGAGCAAATCAAGCTATTGAAGCAGTCAGTGCCAGTTTGATAAATTGAGACTAAATTTCTATAGTGAGTCTGCTAAGACTGTGCAATAGGTTACTTGGGGTAATCATATTACCTACATTGGTAGTTCCGTAGGGTGGGTTTCGTCCCGATGAAATTGGGACGAAACCCACCAGTTTCAATGAAATGGCGGTGGGTTCCGCTCCGCTTCACCAATCCTACGGCTTCTAGAACCAGTCTTCACGGCTCTTTTCCGGCGTAATCCCCAATCCATTTCACCCGGGATGATTCGCCCTTTACCGTCTGGTAGAAGGTCCTATCGCCCGTCCATAGGTCACACTCCTGGGCTTCAGCCAGAGCAAGATAGGCGGCATCATAAGCTGCCAGGTTGTACTTTAACGCCACGTCCATAAGCAGGAGTGGGTCTACCTCCTTCAGTTCGATAGCCAGTGTCAGAATATTGCCCATCGCCGCCGTCGCTTTGTCCAGAGTAAGTCGTTTTCGTCTTCCGGCCATGACTATCCCGTTGACCACCTCGTAAACCAAAAGCTGAGGGGCTATCATCTTGATAGCCCCTCGCATGTAACAATCGTCCCTTAAGGCTGTGGCCTGGGAAACGCAGTCCTCGTCATCGAACTGCCATTTCAAGACTACCGAGGCATCCACAACGGCCAGTCCCGGTTCTGGCACTGTCTTATCTCCCCCGACCTTCTTCAACAAGCTCAGCCGTAGTTGTGCCCATAGGGCCTATCTCCTGTCTTAGCTTATCCATCCGGGCCAGAAAAGCCCGCCTGCCTCTCTCAACTCCATCGCTTGTCTCCCCGTCTTTTCGCAGACGCTCTCGTATGGCCTCGGCACAGTAAGCTGTGGCGCTCATACCTCTCCTGGCCGCGGCAATCTTGATTTGCTTCTTAATCTCTCCGTCTTCAAGGTAAAGACCAAGCCTTGCTTTTCTGGTCATCCGCACCATCTCCACCCAGAGTTTAACACCATGACGTCATGTTGTCAATCGCTATCGTCCTCGATACTTCTCTAAAACCTGTATACGTTCTCCTAGTGCATATCCCTCAAATTGCCCGCACTTCTGTGCTATAATACTTAGCTGAATACAGGCTGTCCGAACATTGTCATTCCCGACCTGATCGGAAATCCAGGTCTTCAGAACATGTCGGTGGGTTACGCTCCGCTTCACCCACCCTGCGGCTACTTCTTATTTTGATTTGTAAGTCCTACACCTTCAGTATTATGGCTGAGCCGTTGCCGCCCAGGCCGAGCGTGGTGGCCAGGCCGACCTTCGCCCTGTTAAGCTGCCTCGCTCCGGCCTGCCCTCTTAGCTGCCAGACCAGCTCGCATAGCTGCCACAGGCCCATCGCCGTTGTGGCCTCGCCAAAGGACAGGAAGCCGCCGCTCGTGTTGATGGGCATCTTGCCATTGATGCCGGTCTCATCATGGTCCACCAGCCAGTCCGCCTCACCCGGCTTGCACAGGCCGAAAAGCTCCGGCCAGGAAAGCTCCTGCCAGGAGCAGTTGTCCTGTAGCTCAGTGAAGTCAATATCCTTCGGGCCGATGCCGGCCATCTTGTAAGCTTTCTGGACGGCCGCCACCACCTCACTGTAGTATTGTCCCCCGGGCTTGACGGTGGTAGATATCTCCGGGATACGGATTTGCGGGTCGCCGTACTGTCCGGTGGCCGTGGCACTGGCGGCGACCAGCACCGGCTTAGTCGTCCGTTTCCGCCAGACATTATCGGCAGCCAGCACTACTGCCGTGGCACCATCGCTGACGGCGCAGATCTCGAAGAGGCGCAGCGGGTAGTTGACCATGGGCGAGTTCATTACCTCTTCGAGGGTCAGCGCCTTGCGGTAGCGGGCATAAGGATTGATAGACCCGATTTTGTGGGACTTGACGGAGACCCTGGCATAGTGCTCCTCTTTGGTGCCGTATTCATACATGCGGCGGGTGGCCTCCATGGCCCAGTAGCCCGGATTGGGGAAGCCAATCACACTCCAGCGCAGGTAATCGAGGTCGGTGATATCATCGGCGGCACCGGGCGTCCGCGGGATGAAGCCCTTGGGCATCTTCTCCCCGGCTACGGCCAGGGCGATATCGCAGATGCCGCTAGACACCATCAGGTAGGCCGCATTGAAGGCGGAGCCACCGGCGGCGCAGGCCGCCGAGACATTAAAGACGGGCACGCCGCTCATAGCTGCCGCTTGGAGCAGCTCGTTGGCGGACAGGCCCCAGCCCATACCACCGGAGAAGTGGGAGCTGGCCGCACCCACGCCCCCGATGTCACACCAATCAACACCAGCGTCCTTCAGCGCCGCATTGGCCGTATCCAGAGACATCTGCAGGACAGACTTATCGGGGAACTTGCCCCAGGCATGCATGGCCACGCCCAGAATGGCTACTTCTCTCATTATCGTCTCCTTTCTACTTCACCGGCCGGAACTTGTAGGTGACCACTTCGTTGCCCTCTTCATCTTCATAGAGCTTATCCACGACCAGCTCTACATCCATCCCGATTTTGATTTCGTTGAGGTCACCTGTGGTCAGAATGCCGGCTATCCGGACACCCTCGGGTAGCTCAACCAGGCCAATGCCGTAGGGAGTGAAAGGCTCCGAATACCGGAAGGGCGGTGGGGGTGGGTAATACTGGATGGTGAAACTATAAAGCTTGCCACGCGTCCCCAGCAAGACGTCTTCTACCTTTTTCTCGTGGCACGCCGGATTGTTACAGGCCACTTTTTTCGGGAAGAAGACGCTGCCGCAGGTGCGGCACCTCGTCCCGATGAGCTGCGGCTTCTCTGCTGGCCAGGTGAACAGTCCTTCGACTACCGGCACTTTCTTGGCAACCTTGGCATCCATGCAGACCTTCTCCTTTCCTCAACGCGCGCTCGAGCGCCTCTTTTGATATTGTCAGGTAATGAACAGGGGACTTACGGTGGAATCTTCTGTGCAGGGTCAGTCACAGTTGCGTGGCAGACTTGACGCGGTGCGCATTCCAAGCATAGAGTATAGCAAAAGCCAGTGCCCTTGACAATGCAGATGACGAAGCCTGAATGCGGCCAACTTGTGCTGGCGGCTGCTTTCTAATAAAATGAAGGTGATTCGAGGACAGGGGACAGACTTTTGAACAGTGCGAACTATCCTGTTCTGGTGCTGAACCAGACTTATGAGCCGCTTAATATCTGCCAGGCACGGCGGGCGGTGGTCTTAATTTACCGTGGTAAGGCGGAGGTAGTGGAGAATGACTCTGGCTCTATGCACTCCGCTAACCTCGTCTTTCCGCTGCCTTCCGTTATCCGGCTGGCCCACCTCATCAAGCGCCCCCACATCCAGAAGAAGCTGAGCCGTTTTGAGGTCTTTAACCGTGACCACTATACCTGCCAGTACTGCGGCAAGGAGACTCATCAGCTGACGCTGGACCATGTTATCCCGCGCCACCGCGGTGGGGAGCACACGTGGGAGAATGTGGTCAGCGCCTGCCCGTGGTGCAACCGGCACAAGGCGGGGAGGACGCCGGAAGAGGCCGGCATGAAGCTGAAACACCATCCGGTGCCGCCTCACAACAATCACTTCTTCGATATTCCTTATCAGTACCTGCAGAGTCGGAACGAATGGCAGAAATACTTGCCGCAGTAGGCCTTACGCGCAAAGACATACAAGAAAGAGAAGGAAGAGTTCGAAACCCTGATCCCGTCCTGAGCTTGTCGAAGGAATCGATGCACTGAACAAACTCAAAATTTCAAAGTATTAATAGCCTGCTCTGAGCTTGACGTAATGTTCAAAACGTCTTTGGTCATTTGTGATTTTGCCTTTGACGTTGTTTCGGATTTAGTGCTTAGGATTTTATTTCCAGCCTGGCTCTAGTTGTCTATTTCGGTGGCTCTCCGCGGCTACGGGCAAAGAGCGCCGCACCCAGGACACCGGCGTCATCCCCAAGCGCGGCGGGCACAATACGCACCGCCTGGGCAGCCATGGGAAAAGCCCGCGCCATTACCACCTGTCTGGCAGGCTCAAGCAGAAGGTCACCCAGCTTCGCCAAGCCGCCGCCGATGATAACCAGCTCCGGATTGAAGATGTTGACGATGTTGACCAGCCCCACCCCCAGATAATTTGCCGCCTGAGCGATAACGTCCTGTGCCAGCCTGTCATTGGCCCTGGCAGCCGCCCCGACATACTCGGCGGTGATAGCTTCGATGTTACTGGACACCATTTCGGTTAGGGCTGACCTCTCCCCGGCGGTAATGCGTCTCCTGGCCTCCCTGGCCACCGCTGCGCCGGAAGCCAGCATCTCCAGGCAGCCCTTGTTGCCACAGGAACACACCGGCCCGTTGACATCAATCGTTATATGGCCGATTTCGCCGGCACCACCCGAATGTCCGATGTATCCCTTGCCGTCTATAATAATCCCGCCGCCAATACCTGTGCTTACCGTCAGATAAATGAGATGGTGTGCCCCTCTCCCCGCCCCATAGCGCTGCTCCCCCAGCGCCGCAGCATTGGCATCACGCATCAGAAAGACCTCAATGCCATACCTTTCCCGGACCATATCCCGCAACGGTATGTTACGCCAGCCGGGCAGGTTCGGCGAGAGGGTGACAATGCCCTCTTCGTAGTTGATGGCCCCGGCAGCAGCAATGCTTATGCTGTCCAACTGGGAGAGGTCAAGTCCTCCTCTTTCCAGAAGGCTATCAACAGCGCCAAAAAGGCGTTCAATCACCCGTGGCGGCCCCTCGGTTGCCAGAGTCGGGCGGCGCTCACTGTCGATAATGTGCCCGTCACGGCTGACCAGGACTGCCAGTATCTTGGTGCCGCCCAGGTCCAGGGCCAGCACCGGCCTTGCTCCTTCGTTTTGACTCACAGCACTAATTCTAGCCTCTTCAAGCAGGTTTGTGAAGACATAGTTTTGAGTTTTGTGTTTTGAAATCTGTTTGGTTATTGTTTCTTAGGTGCCTGGCCATTATCTTCTTGGCTATTACCTTAACAATGCTTTAATAATCGGGTGCTAACATATGTTATCAGAAAGGAGGTGAAGGAGAATGAAAAGAAAGAAATTGCTCATTGCCCTTCTCATGGCTGTGGTGCTGGTGACCAGTATCGCCACGCCAATACTGGCTAAAGGCACAAGGGGCGCCGAAAAGCCGGCGGCGGCATCCCTGGCCGAAAACGAGGACAAAGTGACTCCTGCTGAGACTCTACTTAGCAGAGTCGCTGAAATCCTCGGTATCGAGGCGGCGCAGCTCGAGGCAGCCATCGCGCAAGCGCGACGTGAGGCGCAGGACGAGGCGGTCGAAGCGTACCTGCAAAAGCTGGTGGAGCAGGGGAAAATCACCCCGGAGCAGGCTGATCAGTATAAAGCCTGGTGGCTGTCCCGGCCAGATGCCCTGCCCCCCATTGTGAAGCGTGCCTTTGCCCATTTCCCGGCAAAGCGCTGGCAGTCAGGCAACATCCCCATGGACAAGACACTGCTGGCGAAGGTAGCCACCATCCTGGGCATCGAGCAGCAGAAGCTGGCAGACGCCTTCGCCCAGGCAAAGCGTGAGGCACAGGAAGCCGCCCTGGACGCCTACCTGCAGAAGCTGGTTGAGCAGGGCAAGATTACCCAGGAGCAGGCTGACCAGTATAAGGCGTGGCTGAAAAGCAAGCCTGACGTGCCACTGCCAGGCCCCTTCAAAATGGCACCCAGGCTCCGGCAGGGACCTAACGGCAAACAACAGCAAAGGCAGCTCGCGCCCAATAGTGCCAATGTGCCGCTACCCTCTGGCGTTCCGGCTTGACCCATACCCGGGCGGCGGGGTGTGTGCAAGAAAGGGGGAAGCGCGCTTCCCCCTTTCGTCTTTTGTGGTCTTGTATCAAAAGCGCTATTTTTATGTCATTCTGACCCTGAACGCAGTGAAGGGGAAGAATCCGTATTATCCCCTTCCGAGAACGGATTCTTCGTCGCCTCGCTCCTCAGAATGACATTTGAGAAAAGGCGTCTTTAGTTTGGCCCAGCCTTGTTGCCAGCCCCAGAGTTAGTAAAGTCTGCTATAGCGTCTTCGCCGTCTGCGCCGCAGCCCCGGCCAGCGTCAGACGGAAAACATCGGTTGTCCGGCAATAGGCATTCTCCGAAATACGCCCGATAGCCCCCACCTTCGTGGGGTCAATTCTGTCGTTTACCCAGAGTTCATCCGGTATGTGAGCAAGCAGGCATTCACCGAAGAGGATGGTACGTAGCCTCTCTCCCTCGTTCAGGAACATCTCATTCACCAGCTTGCACTCGATACTGATTGTCGCTTCTTTGATGATAGGCGATTTAACCCTGACGGCCGGACCTGTGGAAAGCCCCACCTTTTCGATTTTGTTTACGCTATCCGGGTAGTTCGCCGAGGCACGGATGGTTGGCCTGATGTATTTCTCACCCATGATGTTCACCACAAAGTCGCCCGTCTCCTCAATGTTGCGGACGGTGCGTTTCTTACGGCCCTTTTTCAGCCCAAAGCAGACGGCCAGTATAGGCGGCTCCCAGCTTACCGGCATGACCAGGCTGAAGGGAGCGGCGTTAGGGCCGTCCTTGCCCACTGTTGAAATCAGGGCGATAGGTAGCGGTGTAATCATTCCGCCCAGTATTTCATGCTGCCTCCCCGTGCTGTAGCCGGCCAACTCAATTTTCATGACAATCCTCCCCAGATTCTTACTCGATTTACACCAATATATGTCCGCCACACCACATTGTCAAGCATGCCGAAACAGGGCCGAAAGGGAGCACTTGCCTTTTCACCAGCGCTTCAGGTGTTTTGTCACCGCATATCGGGTATTTGACCGATGTTCAGGACACACACCAGCACCTAGAATTTAGGTGAAAGAAAGAAAAAGCGAGTGAGAAAGGAGGCAGAAGATGAAAAGGTATCTCGGAGGCAACAAAGTGAAGCAGGGTGTGTATCTCAACATGAATAAAGGGGAGCTTCTTCAGGTCTATGGCAAAGACCTGGTCCTGCCGGGCGATGACCAGGTCAAGTATGTCAGGATACCCGCACCGCTGGCCGTGATTGGCGGTCCCTTCGCCGGACTGGCGTTCATCATCTTTGTGCCGCTCACCGGCGTTATCGGTGCCGCTGGGTTTCTGGTCTATAAGCTGGGCCATGCCGTGAGGGCGGTGAGCCGCAAGGCGGTGCAGCCGGCGGCGGTCGGCTGGGAGCCGGGCAAGGCTTATCTCACCCGGATGGAGACCAGGCCAAAGGAGACCCCAGAAACCGGCACACTGGAACTGGACAAAATCCAGGCGGACATCCTCAAGCGCCGGGAGCAGGGGGAACCGTAGCCCCCGGCACCTGGACACGGCCCAGCCTATTCGGTAAGTTTGCAGGGCTGCCTGATATTATCAGGCAGCCCTACGTGTTTTACGGGAAACTTACCTATGATGGTCTCATAGTAGTTTGTGCGCGGGTTGATTGAAAAAGCTGTGCCCATGCGTTAGATACAGACCGTTGCCTGGAGCTTAGCCCAGGAGTCCTCTGGCCGCCAGGTCCCGGGCTACACCTTCTAGCCCCAGGGAATCGAGAAGGGCTTTCTTCTGAAGGCCGGTCTCCGGGTCCCAGCCGCGTAGTCTATAGAATTCCGCGAGCATCGCCTGGAATTCTCCCTTGTCGAGCACAGCCCCTTTGCGGGAGATAATCTGGCCATCCTTCCCCGGCACGAGACAATCGGGGTTCAGCCGCTCGTTCTCCAGAGGGGCCGTGTAGCTCGCCTCGGGAAGAGTATCACAAGCTTTGCCCTGATGTCCTTCTCGGGCCAGTATGGCGCGCTGCAGATTGAAGAGTCGCTCCCCTACGCTATAAAGCTCCTCCTCCGTCATGTCCCTGCCGGTAATGGCTGAGAATAGTTGACTCTCCAATGAGGGGTCGCCTACATGGTCGGGGGAATGCTCCACGTAGAGAATAGGCCAGGCATTGTCACAAAGGATGAGGCACTCCTTGGCCAATTGCCGGTCCTGGATCATCTTGGATGCCAGGGCTTTACCTTCGTAAATGGAAAAGTCGGCGGCAAGCTCGCTTCCCCAGAACCTCTTAGCTATGGCCCGAAAAACAGAACTGGAGAGGTTGGCATTTGGCATCCGCCTCGCCCAGGGCACCCACTCAATAGCTAGCCGGGATACCTCGTGTAGCTGTTGGATGGGCTGTCTAAGCTCTAAGGCATACAGGATGCCGGCAGTGATGAACATCTTCGGTGAATACGATACCCTATCTCCGGATTTGGTAACATCATCACGCAATAGCTGCACCGCCTGGCTACCTACCTGCGCGGCAGCCCGATTGATCCCCTGGGCCAGGACCTCGCCGAATCCTTGACGGCGGGCGATGTTTTCCATGAGCGCCTGTATGAACTCCAGGCTTCCTATCTTGGCCAGGGGAAGGTCGGTGCTCTTCTCCGTCAAAATGCCCGCTTCATAGCAACGGTGCAGCCAGGTAATTATCGGGGCGATGGACTTGGTGTTAAGCCCGTAGTCATCGCACAGCTGGTTGGCGTAGAAAGGCACCTCATTGGGCTGGCCATAGTATTTCCTGGCCCATTCCGAATATACATTGCGGCTCTGGCACATGAATTTGCCTCTGCTCCCATCCCTGGCCTGGTAAACGGCCCGGGTGCATTCGCTGGTGCAACCGGTACAATGGGCTGCCTCGGCATTTTCGCCGATGCCTGGCTCGCTATTGGGGGCATCCTTTTTCAGCCTGGCAACATGCTCTAGCAATGCCTGGAGCCGGTCCGGCTGTGCCGCAATGACGCTATCACTTCCTCTGACGGCGATGGCTTTGAGATTCTTGGCGCCCATGATCGCTCCCAGGCCCCCCGAGCCGCTGGAGTCATCGTCGGCCAGAAGGGTCGCCGGAGCTGTCATATTGTCTCCGGCCGGTCCCGTGGCTACCACTTTGACAGGACTGCCCAGCTCGCCCTTGAGCATCTCTCGCACTTTGATGGAACCCTTGCCCCACAGGTGCGAACCGTCTTTGATTGTGATCTCTCCATCTTGGACCAGGAGATACACAGGCCTTTCGGCCTTGCCCTGGACCACCAGGCCATCGAAGCCGGCGGACTTCAGCTCCACCCCCCAGCTTCCCCCAAGATTGGAGTGGCTGAAAGTCTGGGGAGTTGTGGCTGGCGACTTGCCGCAGACCACCCAGCGGGCACCGGCAAGTCCATAGAAGCCGGCGCAGGGTCCCACGGCAAAGACCAATCGGTTCTCGGGGTCGAAAGCCTGCACCTGGGGCGGGACCTCATCCCAGTAGAGCTTGGCAGCTATGCCCTGACCCCCGAGAAAGGCCTGGGCATAAGTTTCAGTGGGAACGTGGGTGACAGCACCTGTGGACAGGTCCACCCTGGCTATTCTGCCTGCATACCCTGGACTCGCACACATATCTTCCTCCTCGTCTTTCCTCTGTTTTGGGCATAGCCGATACTCCCATCAGCTCTCCCTTACTAATAGTCTCATATTAGTATGGTCTCACAAAAGAGCTTCTCCCTTCCGCAAAGGGAGATTGAGAGGGATTTCAAATCCCCCTATATCCCTCCTTCGGCAGGCTCAGGACAGGCTCTTTCCAAAGGGGGATTATTTGCGTTCAGACAATTCAGTATACCATCTCCGCAGGGCCACTGGAAGCTTGACCTCTCAAACATTGGATTGCCGCCAAATTGTCTGCTAGTGTCCTGAGTTATTAGACCCTTTCATAAGTCAGGCTCGGAAGATGGCTTATCTGAGAGCGCGACTTATGTAACGAACTTCTAATACGGGACACTAGTATCATG
>JACQTX010000179.1 GCA_016210585.1 Chloroflexota bacterium | reverse complement strand
GGCCACGCAGCATCTCGATGGTTGTCTCAGCACTCGGCTCGTTGAGGAACACGGGCTGCAGGCGCCTTTCCAGGGCCTTGTCTTTCTCAATGAACTTGCGGTACTCGTCCAGGGTCGTCGCACCGATACACTGTCGCTCGCCGTGGGCCAGGGCCGGCTTGAGCATATTGCTGGCATCAATTGCCCCCTCGGCAGCACCGGCACCAACCACGGTATGAATCTCATCAATGAACAGGACAACCTCGCCTTTGGCTTCCCGCACCTCGTCCATGACGGCCTTAAGGCGCTCCTCGAACTCGCCGCGGAACTTGCTGCCGGCGACCAGGGCCCCCATGTCAAGGGCAACGACCTTGCGGCCCTTGAGCGAATTGGGCACATCATCGGCGGCGATTTTCTGGGCTAACCCTTCGGCGATGGCCGTTTTGCCCACACCAGCCTCGCCGATAATCACCGGGTTATTCTTGGTGCGGCGGGTCAGGATTTGCATTACCCGCTTGATTTCATCCTCACGCCCGATGACCGGGTCAAGCTTGCCTTGCCGGGCCAGCTCGGTCAGGTCACGCCCATACTTTTGCAAAGAGCGGTATTTGCTCTCCGCCCGGGTATCCGTCACCCGGTGGCCGCCGCGAATCTTTTGCAGGGAGCGGTACACCTTCTCCTGGTCAATACCGAACTGGTGAAGGACGCTGGCTGCGTCGCCCTTTTCTTCCATAGACATGGCAATGAGCAGGTGTTCCGTGCCGATGAACTCATCCTGGAGACGCTTGGCCTCAGCATCCGCCGCCATGAAAAGGGCGTTGATGCGCGGTGTCGCATAAATTTGAGTAGTCGGGGTAGCCACCTTGGGCATTCTCTCCAGGGCAGACTCAACCTGCCGCCTCATGTCCGCCGCGTTAATACCGAGGTCCTGCAAAATATCACCCACCAGACCCTTCTCCTGCATCAGCAAGGCGAGCAGGATATGCTCCACGTCCCACTGGTTATGTTTTAGCTGCATGACCAGCTGTTGAGACGCCGTAATAGCATCCCAGGCCTGCTCCGTAAATCTTTCCTGTTTCATTTACTCTTCTCCATACTTCTAGTCCCAAAATGACGTGTCAAAAACCCTACAATCTCCTTCCCGACCCGGGGATAATGCCAGTAATACTCGTGACCGGAAACCCTGACGCAGTGGCTGAACTTCATGGGCTTCCTGACTAACTGGTATTTCGCCCAGCAAAAGGGGGCAGTGGTATAGGCCTTAATGCCCGCTTTCAGGTCACGCCGGACAACGGCATCAGGCATCAGCCCGTTGCTATCTATGGCCAATGTCCTTTCTGTAATCACCCGCCAGGGCACCTGCGTGAAGAATATACCCAGCTCGATGCTATAGATACGACTGACCTCGCCAAGCTGTTTCATCACGGCGTCGCCAAAGGCGGCGCCCTGGCTGACCCCCACCAGGATAATCCTGAGATGCTCCAGGTGCTTGAGAATAAGCCTCAGCTGCGCTGCCATCGCCTCTGCCGCGTATAGTTTGCCAGTAAAGAAAGCGCGCGCCTGTTCCTTCATATCCAGCAGATGTGCCCACCATGCGAAGTCACCACGGAAATACTGGACGAGCGCGTAAGGGTAGCCCATTCCATCTATAGTTGCTTTTACTCCCTCCACCACACTTCTTTCCCAGTCCAGCAAATGGGCCAGGTCTGTCGTTCCCCAGCCACCCGGGTTATGAATTATCAGGATATCCTTATCCCTGGCTTTTTGATATGTATCACACAGCCAGTTGCTGAGCCTGGCTTGCTTTGCCGCACTCTTAAAGAGCCGCTTTGCCAGAGAGCGGGCCTCTTCTGCAAAGGCAAGGTTTTCCTCAAACCCAAGTTTCTTGTCTTCCACCTTCATGTAGCTATGCCTTCTTTGCTACAATGGTGCGGCCATTGCCGCGCTGGCTGAAGTAGGTGGTGCCGTCCTCCTGCCAGACCCAAAGATGATGGCCCCGCATCAGCCAGGCGCTGATGGACTGCCGGGAAGGATAGGCGATAAACACGGCGCCAGCCACACGGCCCAGCTCCGCCAGAGCTTGTTCAGCGGCTTGTGTATTCGGCAAATGCTCCATGACATGGCTGACGAAGACAGCACCGAAGCTGTTATCGGCAAAGGGGATGTGGGTGATATTGCCCACTACCCCGTTGTCTATGCGGGCAAAGGCGTCGCGGTCAATGTCCAGACAAACGTCCCCGTTACCATGGGCAGGTATCCTCAGCAGGCGGCGGCCGCTCCTGGTCCCCCACGGCCCGCCCACCACCAGCAGCGGTTTGTTGCTTTGCTGGCGACAGGCCAGGGCCGCCTCGTATTTCCGGCTCTTGTCCCGCTTCTCCCATAGCCAGACGACCATCTGCCAGAAAGCAATGCCGAGGACTACACCCAGCAAAATGTATAAAGCCTGTGTCATGCCTTGCTAAACCCCAATAAAGCGGAACAGCTGGTTCAATCCGAAATAGCCGCCGAAAGCCAGGACAAGGCTCTTCACCACGTTGCCGAGAAAGGAAAATACAAAGAACTTCACCGGCGAGTAGTGGAGTGCGCCCATGGCCACCGTCATCGGCAAATGGATGGGGTTGAACATGGCTGACATAGCGAAAACAGCTACGGAGCCGTGTTCTTGCGCCCATCGGATCACTCTGGTATAGTAGCGGTAGCTGGCGATGCGACAGGTAATCTTCGCGGAAAGAGTCCGGCCGCCGTAGCCTATCATGAAGGTCGGCAAGTGACCTATCGTAGCGCCCAGGGCTGAGGCCAGACCTACCGCCACTGGCGAGAGGATTCCCCAGCGGGCCGCCAGAGCACTCGGCAGGGTAAACACCAGGAGCCAGTACGGGACCGGCACCGCCGTAAAACTAAGCACGCTTCCGGCAAGGAAAGAAACCACCAGCATGCCCAGCAGGCTGTAGCCGGCCACCGCCACCGTGCTCATGAGCGTGCTTCGATAGATGATAGTGATGGCCACCAGTCCTACCGTGATTATTACGGCCAGAATACCCAGGCCGATTTCCTTCTTTGACCAGCAGGGATTAGTCTGCTCACTCATGCCGGAGATACCGCTTCTTTCACAAATTTATACAGTTTGCCGTCCTTCCCGCTGAGGGCAAACAGTCCTCTGGTATAGCTTAAAACCCTGTCCCGCATACCATCATGGATGGCCAAGATGCCGTTTGGCCGCAACACCCGGTGCAGGTCTTCCAGGACCGCCCTTCTTTCCCGTATCTCGTGCAGGACATCACACATCCAGACGACGTCAACCGATTCGTCGGGTAGGGTAGTTTTTCCGTTGGAAAGTATCGTCTCGATATTGCTCAGCCCGGCCTTTTTTGACTCCCTGTCCACTATACCCAGCTGGCGCGGCCCACAATCGAGAGCATAGACCTGCCCTTGCTCGCCTACCATCCGAGCGGCAGGGATAGTGAAATCGCCAGTACCGCAGCCGTAGTCCAGGACACACTGTCCCTGCTTGACCAGGCTAAGACGGCGCCACTGGCTAAGGATGTGTGGTCCGCTATACACTCGCCGCCAGAGAGGCCACCAATAGACCCAAAAAGCATAGTGGGCACGATGCAAAAGGTTCAGTTTTTCCTGAATGAAGAGCTCTACGTCAGGCACTTGCCGCTCCTTAGCTCAAGATCTCGTCTGCCTCAACCTCTCCACCTCTGCCTCCAACTCTCGTAAATGGTGCTGCAGCTCAGAGAGCTGCTCTGTCATCCGCAGGATGACCTCAACCCCGGCCAGGTTTATGCCGAGGTCATTCATCAGCGTCTTCACCCGGCGCAGGCGGACGATATCCCTTTCTGAATACAAGCGGATGTTGCCCCTTGACCGGGACGGCTCTATTATGCCGATTCTCTCGTAGTAGCGCAAGGTATGTGTCTGGATGCCAAGCATGCGGGCGGCTATGCTTATGACGTAGCGGGGCTCTCGCTCTTCGTTATTACCCATAGGCCACCTCATAGTTAGTTGTCCGGTCGAAGTTCCTTGAGACGCTCGAACAGGCTCTTCTCTTCGGCGGAGAGCTTGGTCGGCAAGATGATGCTGACCTTAGCGAGCAGGTCACCGTAAGTGGAATCTCCCATATGGGGCATGCCCTGGCCGCCCAGCCGGAAGACACGGCCGTTCTGTGTCTCCGGGGGGATCTTCAAGGCAAGCTTACCTTTCAAAGTAGGGACGGCTACCTCGCCACCCAGCACGGCCATACTGAGGGGAACGGATATATCTACGTAAAGGTCGTCATCCTTGCGCTGGAATACTTGGTGCGCCTGCACGGATACCAGCAGGTAAAGGTCGCCGGCTGGTCCGCCACCGTAGCCCGGTCCGCCCTGTCCGGCAACACGAATACGGGAGCCATCTTTGACACCGGGCGGAATCTTGACCTCGATACGCCTCATCTTGGCCACCCGGCCAGCGCCCCGGCATACCGAGCATGGGAGGTTCTGTATTCGGCCGGTCCCGTGGCACCCAGAGCAGATTTCTTCGCCCTGAAGGCTGAGCACCCGGCTGCTCCCGCGGTAGGCTTCCTCGAGGGTCACCTCCAGGGGATACTCGATGTCCTGGCCACGCCTGGTGCGCGGCCGCCCGCGTCCCGGCCTGATGCCAAAGTCCTGGAGCAGCTCATCCAGGATTCCACTCGCATCGCCTTCACCGTGGCGGTAGGTGGCACCCCCCTGGCGAAAGTCCCAGCGCGGGGCTGGCTGCCCTGGCTGCCAGCCGGCCTTGGCGAACTGCTCGGCATATTCCCACTGGTCACCATACTGATCATACTTCTGCCGCTTTTCTTTATCAGAGAGCACCTCGTGGGCCGTATTAATCTGCTTGAACTTCTCTTCAGCGGCCTTATCGCCCGGGTTGACGTCAGGGTGATACTTACGGGCCAGCTTGCGGTATGCCTGCTTTATCTCCTGCTCTGTAGCATTCCGGCTCACGCCGAGTATTTTATAGTAGTCTGTCTCTGCCATATGCTTTTAGTCCAATTGCCTTTTTAGTATAGACTACAAGGACAGCATTGTCAATAGCATTCAATGAAATTTAACAATGGTTTATTAACTCCGACTGGTTCCTTATAGTGACGCGGTAAAGGTTGGGCCAATACAAACGCGAAAACTCGTTGCATACCCCTATCATGGCGAGCCATCCGCCGAAGGCGGAGGCGTGGCAATGGTCTTCAGTTATGACGTTTGCACTACCGCTGCTTCTGGACAGGGACTTGTCCGTACCATTCATGGTAATTAGGGCCTATCTTGCCTCCAGTCTGAAAATGCGGGCTGCGTTGCCGCCAAAGTAATCCGCCATCTCTTCCTCGCTGAACTCAATGCCCAGGGCCTGCACCTCCGGCGGCGGCGACTTAATCAGCTTGATGAAGTTGACGTGGTTTACGGGGCGCCACCAGCTATAGATAGGCCAGGCGCTGGCGAACATTATCTTTTTCGGTGTGCCGATGGACATCAGCAACCGCAGTTGGCGGTAGAACTCCCAGCGCGGCTTCATCATGGCCATTATCTGGGAGTTGGCCGTATCCATATAGATATTCGGCTTATGTCGGGCTAGGGTGGCCGCTTCCTCCCACCAGGCAGACATGCACTTATTGAGCACTATTTTCAGCTCAGGAAAATCAATGGCCACCGTATCCACCAGGATAGGGCGGCTTGAGGCGCTGTAGAGCGGGTGTATCTCCGGTGCCCCATAAATGGTGATCGGAATACCAAGCTCCTGGCACCTGTCATATATCGGGTAGCAGATGCGGTCATTGGGATAAAACCCCTGCTGAGTAGCCAGGGCCACGCCGACAATACCATACTCCTTATAGACCCGGTCAATGAATTTGACGGCATCCGGGCGGCGTGGGTCAATGCCCGCTATGAGGTAGAGGCGACCGGGGTGTCTCTTGACGGCGCTATAGACCAGGGCAATGTACTCGTTCAGGGACATCTTGTCGCCCACGCCGCGGTGCAGGCCGTGGTCCGGGCAGACGAGGATGGACTTGTCCACGCCAGCTTCGTCCATCTGCTGCACAATGGCGTCACCGGTCTCATCCGCAGGGTACTTGGCCATTGTCGCCTTCACCTGCTCAGGCGTGGTGCCGGACATGTCAGCACCGTAGTTGACAATCCAGTCTTCCCATAGCTCGCCTTCTTTGACTCCGAGGAAAGTGCGCACATCAATTATCATAGGATGCCTCCTTCGGCTATAGCGTTGGGGCTTGCAAGGCGTCATACTAGCACAAGTGGGCCTAGGTGTCAATCTTGACAAGTCTTTACGGCGGGATATAACCTTAAGTAGCCAAAAGGAGGATATACGTGGAGCGAAGATACTACAACCGCGAGCTTGAGTTTACGACGCGTGCCGAGCTTGAGGCTTACCAATGGCGCGAGCTGAAAAAGCAAGTTGAGCATACCTATGCCGTGAGCGGGCTCTGCCAGCGCCAGTTCAAGCAGGCAAAGATAACCCCCGATGATATAAAGTCAATAGAGGACTTCCGGAACAAGGTCCCTTTCACTACCAAGCAAGACCTGATGGCGGACCAAGAAGCGTGCCCACCCTGGTGGACACGTCTGGGCGTGCCGGAGGGGGATATTTTCTACACCTTCGTTACCAGCGGCACCTCCGGCAAGGGTCAGGAGGTCCACGCCGAGAGCAAGAGTGACTATGATCACCATGTTGACCGCGGCTGCACTATCTATGCCTGGTCCGGCTGGCAAAAAGGCGACAAGGTAATGCTGCCCCTGCCCTTGAGCATGACGGCGGCGGCGCCCACGCATTTTCTAGCGCTGCAAAAGCTGGGCTGCAATGTCTTCAACCTCGGCATGTATGATACCAGGACCAAGCTACAATGGCTCAAGCGTTTCCAGCTCGTGGGCATCTTCTCCAACCCTGCCTATCTGGATACGCTGACCACGGAAGCGGAAGAGATGGGCATTGACCCGGCACGTGACCTGGCTGTCCGCAAGATACTGATAGCCCTCGCCGCCTACCCCATTTCTTTTGTGGAGAAGATGGAGGCAAAGTGGAACGCCAAAATCTATGACTACTATGGCGGCACCCAGGGTGCCGGCGCTGCTACCTGTGAGAGGGGTGCCGTATGGCAAGAACAGCGTGGCTTCTACCACATCTTTGAGCATCTGGCCTTCCACGAGGTCCTCAATCCGGAGACGCTCCAGCCTGTAGGTCCAGGCGAGTTCGGCGAGATGGTAGTAACTCTGCTTGACCGGCAAGCATCCCCCTTCCTGCGCTTCCGCATGGCGGACCGGGTGCGGTGGTTCCCCCATGATGTCTGTAACTGCGGGCGTCCCTTCAATGCGCTGGAGGCCGGGACCGTCAGCCGCTACGATGATATGATGAAAATCAAGGGTGTCAACATCTGGCCGGAGACCATTGACGCAATCGTACTGACCAAGGACGAAGCTTATGAATACCAGGGCCACCTTTACATGGGTGAAGACAGCCGCGAGAAGGCCGAGGTAACCATCGAGTTCAAGACCGGCGTGGCGCCGGACACGAAAAAGCGTCTCCTCGCTGTGCTATCTGATGAGTTGCGTGACAAGACGGACATTGGCTTCATCGTCAAAGAGGCGGCCCAGCCACTGCCTCACGCCGTGTTCAAGATAAGGCGCTGGACTGATGACAGGGTAAAGGGGCTGGAGAAGAAGGTCTAAAGCCGGGTCATTTACCCACCATCTTTCAGGGTATTTCCACGAAAATAGCGATCAACTCGCGTAGGACAGGTTCCCAACCTGCCAGCCAGTTCAGATCAGGAAACCCGACCGCCTATTGAATCGCCGATTTGAGCTCCCTCAACCTTGTCTTCCGACCATAGAATTGGCTATAATGAAGCCAATTCATCCAGGAGGACTTTCATGCCTTCTTATGCTTACTACCAAAAGCAGATTATACCACTGTCCCAGGCCAGAATCGGGGTAATGACCCACTGCTTGCACTATGGGACCGGTGTCTTCGAGGGTATCCGGGGCAACTGGAACCCGGCCCACAAGCAGATTTACCTGTTTCGCCTCAGAGAGCACTATGAGCGGATGATACGCGGCTGCCAGGTCCTGCGCATTGACCTGTCTCATACTGTTGACGATCTCTGCCAGATAACCGTAGAGCTAGCGCAGCGGTGCGGCTTCCAGGAGGACCTCTATGTCCGGCCCCTGGCTTACAAGTCCTCCGAGGCGCTGGGGGTGCGTCTGCATAACCTGGAGTGCGATATCACCGTGTTTGCCTTTCCCTGGGGACGCTACCTGGATACGGATAAGGCGCGCTGCTGCGTTTCCACGTGGCGCTTTCCCAAAGAGGTACCGCGTGCCAAGCTTACCGGCTACTACATAACCAACGCCCTCGCCAAGACCGAGGCTATTGAGAACGGCTTTGACGAGGCCATCATGCTCACGGCTGACGGCTACGTGGCTGAGGGCAGTGGCGAGAACATCTTTCTGGTCATAGACGGGAAGCTGGTAACGCCGGGCAGCTATGACGGCATCCTCATGGGCATCACCCGTGACACCGTCATCACACTGGCCAGGAATGAGCTGGGCATGGAGACGGTGGAGAGACACGTTGACCGGGTTGAGCTTTACAACGCCAGCGAGTGCTTCTTGACAGGCACCGCCGCCCATATTACGCCGGTCGCAGAGATAGACCGCCGTAAGATCGGCAATGGTGAGATCGGCGCAGTGACCGGAAAGCTACAGAAGCTCTATGCTGACATAATCCAGGGGAACAACCCCAAGTACCGTGACTGGTGCACGCCAGTCTATGAGGTCAGCCACGTTCCCTCAAGGTAACGTGCCTACTCAGTGGGGGGCTTTGTCCGGATGGTCCGGAGCAGGCAGCTTATCTGGCAGCTAGCTTCCAGGACCGTAGTGTAACTATAGGCTTCCTCGAGGAGCTGGCCGATTGCGAAGCTACCGTGTCCGCGTACCAGGACGATCTTACGCTCTTTCAATGCCCCGGCGATTACATCAGCCAGACCGCCGGGAGTCACCTCAGAGCCCCAGCCCAGCACCGGTATCTGGCCCAGAGTTACCTGACCTTCAGTATCAGGGGGCACAAACTCCTCCTCGGCAAGAGAGAGGGTCACGGCATGCCGCGGATGAGCGTGGACTATGGCCAAGGCCGGCGTGTGCTGGTAAATGGCCCGGTGCACCGGTAGCTCAATGGAGGCTAATGGCGTTGACCTGTCGTTCTTCTCTATGCCAGTCTCGATCAGGTCATGTTCTTGCAAAGAGCCGAGGCGGCTGCCGCGGCGGGTTATGATAAGCCGGTCACCCAGCCGGAGGCTGAGATTGCCACTTTGTGAATATATCAAGCCGCTATCAAAGAGGTCACGGCCCACGGTCTGAAACTGCTGTAGAATCATCTGTCCTCGCCCATTCGGATTACCAGTCAGTGCTACCGTTAGCTTATACCGATTCAGGACAAAAAATCAAATCGCGTCCGGCGTGGCGTC
>JACQTX010000029.1 GCA_016210585.1 Chloroflexota bacterium | reverse complement strand
TGACATGAGCGTTTGACTTTTTGGGCAAGGCTCATCAAGGGAGAAGGGATCCTGAGATGTGTAGGTATCTTTGCAGCTAAGCACTGGTAATAATAGAGTTCAGATGCAGGACTTGTCAGCTGAAAAATGGAAACGAAACCTGCTTTGCGGCAAGAGGGAGATATCAGGATGTTGGGCCTTCCCAGGAGACTATGCAGCAGCTTCCTCATTGCTGCGCTAACTGCTGTTTTGCTCTTAAGCTGTGCGCCTGCTCCGGCGACGGCGCCTGCACCATCACCCACGCCAGCGCCGACATCCAGCCCAGCGCCCGGACAACTGCCCCCGGGACTGCCCATTGCCGTGAGCCTTACCGATGCCATGGTAACCGTCCCCGGTCAGACGGTGCCGATAAAAGCATATGAGGTTAGACCGGCGGGGGAAGGCCCGTTCCCGGCGCTGATTGTCATACACGAGAACCGCGGCCTGACCGGACATATCAAGGATGTGACCCGCCGCTTCGCCGCGCAGGGCTATCTCACACTGGCGCCCGACCTGCTGTCCCGGGTAGGTGGTAGAGAGATGTTCGCCACGGATGAAGAGGCGGTGGCGGCCATCGGCAGGCTGACTGTTGACGGCGTTATGCAGG
Organism: Chloroflexota bacterium; assembly: GCA_016210585.1. Lineage (GTDB taxonomy): Bacteria > Chloroflexota > Dehalococcoidia > Dehalococcoidales > JAFGLR01 > JACQTX01. The sequence continues at coordinate 3,874 of JACQTX010000029.1, read as the reverse complement.
ACCTGCAATCGGCGTTCGATTATCTTAAGGGGCAGTCATACGTGAAGCCAGACCACATCGGCGTTATCGGCTACTGCTGGGGAGGCGCCAACTCGCTTCTGATGGCCACCAGGGTCGAGGGACTGAGAACGGCCATCGTCTATTACGGGCGTAACCCGGCCAAGATTGATGATGTTGCCAATATCAGCGGCCCTGTGCTCGGCATCTATGGAGAGCTGGATACCGGCATCACGGGGAGTGTCCCGGCATTAGCCGAGACGATGGCTAAGTATAACAAGAGCTTTGAGTACAAGGTCTATTCCGGCGCCTCGCACGCCTTCTTCAATGACACCGGTACCCGCTACAACGCGGAGGCGGCGGCGGATGCCTGGCAGATAACACTGGCCTTCCTGGATAAGAACCTGAGACCCTGTTGTTAGGATTACTTCCTAAATCATAAATCGTAAATCAACACTTGCCTGAATCTGGAGGCTCTGATTATGACGCTGCTAGAGAAGGAGACCACTCACGGGACGGCCGAGCAGGTCGTTGATTTCAAGAAGGGCAATGAGATGGTGGCCCTGGCCGCCAAACAAATCAACTACCACGTCATGGGCTACTACCCCATTACCCCGGCCACTGAGATTGCGGAAGAGGTAGACGAGATGTTCGCCCAGGGGGAGCACCACATCCGCATGGTCCCCGCCGATGGTGAGCACGGCGCCGCCGGCATCTGCTACGGGGCGGCCCTGGGTGGTGGGCGGGTGCTCAATGCCACCAGTGCCAACGGCCTGCTCTATGCCATGGAGCAGCTTCCTGTGCAGTCCGGGACACGCTTCCCGATGGTGCTCAACGTGGTGACGCGTGCCGTGAGTGGCCCGCTCAACATCCGAGGCGACCACTCCGATATTATGATGGCCCTCAACGCCGGCTGGATTGTCCTGCTCGCCAGGGACCCCCAGGCGGCTTACGATATGAATATCATCGCCGTGCGCATCGGCGAACATCCCGATGTGCGCCTGCCGGTGATTGTGGCCATGGATGGCTTCTTCACCAGCCACCAGAAGCGCCGGGTGCAATACTTTGCCGAGGCGCGGACGGTGCAGGACTTCATCGGCCCGCCGGTTGCGCCTATTACGGCTGTTGACCCAGCCAACCCCGTCAGCATCGGCGCTTATATGAATGACCCTGATCTCATCAACAACAAATACCAGCTAAAGAACGCCATGGAGCAGGTGGCCCACCTGCTGCCTGAAATCTTCGCGGAGTACGGCCGGCTGAGCGGGCGCTATTACACCATGGTGGAGGAGTATATGATGGCGGATGCCGAAGCCGCCCTGTTCCTGCTGAACTCGGCGGCGGAGACGGCCAAAGACGCTGTGGACCGGCTGCGTGCCCGCGGGCACAAGGTTGGCCTGGTCCGCCCCAACGTTATCCGTCCCTTTCCCGCCGAAGCTATCCGGCAGGCATTGCGCCATACCAAAGCCTTGACCATCGGCGACCGGGCTGACTCCTACGGGGCCGGTGGCGGCAATATGGCACTGGAGGTGAAGGCCGCACTCAAGGATGACCCGGCCAACCAGACGCTCTGCGTGGCGCGGGTCTATGGCCTGGGCGGCAAGGACTTCTACGTGGAAGACGCCGAAAAGATGTTGCTGGACGCTATTAGGACAGCAGGCTCCGGTGAGGTGGCAATACCCTTTGACTATGTTGGCGTGACGCCGGGCAGCGCCCCGGCCAGGCTGGAACGCCCCCACCCACCCCTCACGAAGGAGCAAACCACTCTCCGCCTGGTCAAGACGGAATGGGACGAAAAGACCGGCAAGGTCATCGTCAATATCCCCGGCCCCCGCCAGCTCACCGCCATACCGGAGCGCATCGCCCCGGGACATGGTGCCTGCCCCGGCTGCGGCATCTTCCCCAGCCTCAAGCAATTCCTCCAGGGCATTGAGGGACACGTGGTGCTGCTTTTTCACACGGGCTGTGCCCAGATAACCACCTCCGGCTACCCTTACAGCGCCCACCGCGTCACCTATGTGCACAACCTTTTCCAGAACGGGGCGGCCACCCTCTCCGGCGTTGTCGAGATGTACCGTGAGCGCATCCGCCGCGGGGAGTTGCCCAATGAAGAGATTACCTTCATCATGGTGAGTGGTGACGGCGGCATGGACATCGGCATGGGGCCGACCATCGGTGCCGCCCTGCGCGGGCACCCCATGATAGTCCTGGAGTATGACAACCAGGGGTATATGAACACCGGCAACCAGCTCAGCTATGCCACACCGCTGGGACATTTCACCACGACGAGTCATATTGGCCCGGCGGAGGTAGGCAAGGCTTTTCACCATAAAGATACCGCCCAGATCATGGCGGCCACCCATATCCGCTACGTCTTCACCAGCGTGGAGGGCCTGGGCACCGACCTCACCCGCAAGGCGGCCAAGGCCCAGTGGTATGTCCGCCACGGCAGCTTTGTCTATGGCAAAGTGCTGAGTGTCTGCCCGCTGAGCTGGCGCTATGATGAGCGCCTGGGCACCAAGGTTGTGAAGGCAGCGGCGGACTGCTGCTTCTTCCCGGTCTATGAGGTGGAGAACGGCAAGACCACTATCACCTATGACCCGGAAGAGCGCCAGAAACGTATCCCGGCGAGCGACTGGCTGGGCATGATGGGCAAGAGCAAGCACCTGCTCAAGCCGGAGAACGCCGAGGTCCTGCTGGCTTTTGAGAAGGAGGTCGAGCGGCGCTGGCGACGCCTGAAGGCTATGCATGAACACCCGCTGCTGTAGTCTATAGCTATCAGCAGTCAGCGTTCAGCTTAATTTGTATCATTAATAGCTGAAGGCTGATAGCTGAAAGCCATAGTTGTTCTATTTATACGAATGGTGAGATGTAACTATGTCCTACATCATCCACGAGGAGTGCATATCCTGCGGGGCCTGCGAGCCGGAGTGCCCCAATCAGGCCATCAGGGAGGGCGAAACTATCTATATTATTGACCCGGAGCGGTGCGCTGAGTGTGTTGGCTCGCACCGGTCTTCCCGTTGCTCGGAGGTCTGCCCGGTAGATGCACCACATCCTGACCCTGACTATCCGGAGACCAGAGAGCAGCTCTTACAGAAATGGCGCCGTCTGCATCCGAACGAGGAGCCTGTCCCGGGGACTTATTAGTATTTTGATGATTTCGTAAACCACAGTCTAAGGCTGCTAATGTGTGGCTGATAGCTGATGACGGAATGCTAATAGCGGTAAGGAGGTATGAAGTATGATTCCCAAAGTAACTGAGATATCGCCGGGGAAGGAAATCCTGGAGTTGGCTATTGAAATCGAGCGGAACGGGCGCGACTTCTACACTGCCCTCGCCAGCAAGGCCAGCGAAAAGGAGGTGCAGGCCGTCTTCCGGCGGCTGGCGGCGCGAGAGCTGGAGCATGAGAACACCTTCCGCGACATGCTCAAACACCTCGGTGGCTACCAGGTGCCGCCAGGCTATGCCGGCGAGCACTACCAGTATATCCGGAGCGTAGCCCAGGCTAATATATTCGCCAGCGAGAAGGCGAAGAAGATACTGGCCAGCAAGATAATGACTGATGTCGAGGCTATCGAGGTTGGCATCGGCTTTGAGAAGGACGCCATCCTCTTTTACTCCGAAATGCGGGGTATGCTGCCCAAGCCGGACCAGGATATCGTTGATGCGATACTCGCGGAGGAGAAGAAACACCTGACCGAGTTCTGCTACCTCGCCGACAAGTTCCGGGGACAAGTGCGGTAGCGGCCAAGGCAGCTCCAAGCTCAAAAGGCAAAAATGCGAGTCGGCTCAAGCGGTGCTCATAACCGAGTTACCCCGAAAATAGGACACAATCCGTCATTCCAGCCCTTCGGTTTCACTCAGGATAAACTC
>JACQTX010000181.1 GCA_016210585.1 Chloroflexota bacterium | reverse complement strand
TGAATAAGTGGATTGAAGTCAACGTATATTTCCCCCGCCAGGGACACATGGCTTATACCATGAAGGATATTACCGACCGCAAGAAGGCCGCGCAGATGAAGGATGACTTCATCGGCCTGGTTTCCCACGAGCTGCGCACGCCGCTCACCGTCTTCCTGGGAGCGGTTAAAACAGCCATGTCTACAGGGATAACCATTGCAGATATTCAGGAGCTGCTCAAAGACGCTTCACACAGCGCCGAGTCCATGGCCCACCTGGTGGACAACATGCTTGAGCTATCCCGCTACCAGGCCAACCGGCTGACGCTTAATCGGAGCCGGCTTGATATCGTCCGGGTTATCAGCGATGTCGTGGAAAAGGAAAAGAGCCACCTCCAGAATCACCGGCTTTCACTTGAAATTGCCGAAGGCTTACCTCCGGTGGAGGCGGACCAGCTAAGGCTGGAGCAGATACTTATTAACCTCATGGACAACGCGGCCAAGTATTCGCCGGATAACACTGAAGTTCGCGTTTCCGTTAAGAGGGATAGCGACCACCTCTTGATAGGCGTCAGGGACCGGGGCAAAGGCATCTCCGCCGAGGAACAGGACAAGCTGTTCCAGCCCTTCGAGCGCCTGTTAGAAAATTCAACGACAAAGCCGGGACTGGGGCTGGGGTTACTGGTCTGCCGGCGGCTCGTGGAGGCACAGGGTGGAAAAATCTGGGTGGAGTCGGATAAAGGCAAAGGGTCCACTTTCTGGTTCACTTTGCCGCTATCCCGACATTGAACTGTCGGCTGTCAGTCCTCCCCCCGCAGCACCGCCTCTATTTTCGCCACCACCTGGTCAGGGTAGAAAGGCTTGGCGAGCGAGTCATTAGCCCCCAGCTTCATGGCGAACTGGACAATATCCGGCTTGGCGGTGAAGACTACTATCGGCACTTGGGAAAAGGTACGCACCTGCTCCAGCACATCCATACCAGTCACGTCCGGCATAAGGATATCGAGCAGCACGATATCCGGCTCCTGCTTTCGGATAATCTCAATAGCTTCGGCACCGCTGGTGGTGGTGATAACCTCATACCCGTGAAGCCTGAGCTTTATGCGCAGGACGTTCCCTATCCCCGGCTCGTCATCAACTACCAGGACACGCTTTTTCGTTTCCACTAAGTGTTTATCATACGCCATCAGGCTCCGGGTTTCAACAATCTCATCAATGCCGAAAATAGCGATTCAATTTGTAGGTCGGGTTTCCTAACCCGACCTGAAGTGGTGGGCAGGTTGGGAAACCTGCCCTACGGGGGTCAATCGCTATTTTCGGGTCAATCTAGCCGCAAGACCACGTTCAGCGAGAGTCTCCCCTTAATCCTCAAGTGTTCGCCTCGTGGCGATTGGTTACTCACCAAGCCCTCCCCTTTTGAGAGGCCTTTTGTTTTTTGTTGTCCTTCCTGCCCCGGGGATTACCGACATAATAGCTATATGTGACCATTGCTGTCCAAATTAGAAAACAAAGGTGAACTATCCCTGTCATTGCGAGCGCATTCCGCCTTCGGCGGAAGCCGAAGCAATCTCATCACTCTCCGTAACACCTCTTAAACGTTTGACTCCAAAATCCAGGTTTACCATCAAAAGATGCTGTCTAAATTAGACTCGATTCAAAAACCTAATTTGGACAAGAGTGGATTACGGTGGCAAAAGATAAGGGTAACGAGTATAATACTTCACTGGTAGGCCTTGACTTTGGACCTTCACAACTAAAGGAGGTATCAGCCATGCTAGCTGGTATCAAGCGATGGCTCCTGGCGGCAAGGGCCCTCTACTCCAGCACCATTGTCATCCCATGCATCGTGGGCGGGGTGGTGGCCTGGTATGAGGGCGGTTTTACCTGGCCACCCTTTATCCTGGTGCTGGTAGCCCTGTTCTTTGCCAACATCGGCACCAACTTCACCAACGACTACTACGACTACAAGAGTGGCGTTGACAGGATTGACGAGGGGCGTAAATACAAGAGCGGCAGCGAGGTCTTTCTGAGCAGCGGGCTTACCGCCCGGACTGTCCTGGCATCCGCCCTGGCCAGCCTGGCTATCACCATAGCCATTGGCCTTTACCTGGTGGTGGCCATAGACTGGCGTATCCTGCTCTTTGGCCTGGCCGGGGTCTTTATTGCCTACTTCTATACGGCACCGCCGGTGCGCCTGGGCTACCGGGGCTTCGGGGAGCTGGCCTGCTGGCTGGGCTGCGGGCCGCTACCGGTCATCGGCACCTACTTCGTCCTCACCGGGCACATAAGCGTCACGGCCATAGCCGCCTCCATTCCGGTAGGCCTCCTCATTACCGCCATCCTCTATATCGGCAACGTGCCCGATGCCGAGGCTGATGCGAAGGTGGGCAAAAAGACGACGAGTGTCCGCCTGGGCCGCCGGGCCGTGCGCTTCCTCGGCCCGCTCTTCTACATTGCTATCTATCTCAGCATTGTCCTGAGCATTGTCCTGGCCAGTTTTCCTCTGTGGACGCTGCTCACCTTCTTGAGCCTGCCCCTGGTCATCAAGCTGCTCAGCCTCACCCGCACCCATTACGCCAATATCGCCAAATACGCCCCGGCCATTATGATGACGGTGCGGGTCTTTATGTTGACCAGCGGACTGCTGATAATCGGTTTCGCGCTCGGCTATGCTTTCTAGTGCTTAGTAGCAAAGATACCTGCACATCGCAAGGTCCTTTCTCCCTCGATGTGAGAAGGTCCGAGCTTGCCCTGAGTGTAACGAAGGGATGAGGGTGATTTTGAAGCTACCCCTCGCTCCTTCGGCAAGCTCAGGAGAAGCTCTGATCCTCTCCCATCAAGAGGGCTTTGCCCAAAATGTCATTCTGAGGAGCACATTCGCTTCGCTCAGTGTGAACTCCGCGACGAAGAATCTCGGCGGTCCGAAAGTCAAAAAGGAGAGAAAGAGATTCTTCGCTACGCTCAGAATGACATGAGCGTTTG
>JACQTX010000180.1 GCA_016210585.1 Chloroflexota bacterium | reverse complement strand
TTGCCTGTTTAAGTAGTCCTTGAGCCAACAAATTAGTTTGAATGTGGGGGTTAATTTTGAAAAATGCCCTCAAAAGCATACTGTCCGGTTACATGAAAATCAATCGCTGATTTTGGGCCCTTCGCGGCAGTTGACGACAAGTGGTATAATATTATAGGATGAGTTTTTTGGTGCGGAACTGGGAAGCAAGAGTTGGAGATAACTTCAATAGTCCTTGCCGGCGGCAGAAGCCGCCGGCTGGGTCGTGATAAGACCTTAGAGCCTTTCGGTGGCGAGACCCTGCTACAGCTTGTCGTATCTGCCCTCAAGACGCTGAATGGCGCCATAATAGTCGTTGGCAATGCGGAGCAGTCTTTTGCCCGGCTTTACCCGGACTTGAAGGTGGTGACTGATATCTACCCGGACAAGGGCCCTCTGGGCGGTCTCTATACCGGTTTGAAGGCGTCTGTGTCCCAGTATAACCTGGTTGTCGCCGGTGACATGCCTTTTCTGGAGCCTGCCCTGATACGCTATATGCTCGGGGTGGCCACCGGTTTTGACATGGTGGTGCCACGGGTGGGCCATCTGGTGGAGCCGCTCCATGCCGTATATTCCAGAGAGTGCCTGGCGCCGATTGAGCGGCTGCTGCAAGAGGGGGAACTGCAGGTCAGGAAGCTCCTCAACCTGGTCAAGGTGAGGTATGTGGAAGCCAACGAGATTGACCGGTTTGACCCGGAGCACCTGAGCTTCTTCAACATCAACACAGGAGCGGACCTGGCCAAGGCGCGGCGGCTGATGGCCAGGCGCTATGATCCCGAGGCGGCAAAGCCACTGTAGGTGAGGGAGTGAGTGTGATGATTACCGTTGAGCAAGCACTGGCAAAAGTCCTGAGCTATGTCAATGTCCTGGAGGCAGAGACCCGTCCGATTCTGGACACCCTGGGGCAAGTGCTGGTAGAAGACATCCGCTCGGCTGTTGACATCCCACCCTGGGACAACTCAGCTATGGATGGCTACGCCCTCCGTGCCGCAGACACTACCGGTGCGGGAGCTGGTTCGCCCAGGGTGCTGCGCGTTATTGGCACCGTTCCCGCCGGCGTGTTTCCTGACCTTGAGGTCAAGCCGGGCACCGCCATCCGTATCATGACGGGGGCGCCCATGCCGCGGGGAGCGGATGCGGTGGTGCGCTTCGAAAACACGGATGAAGAACGCCGCCCGGCAGGGTCAAACGAAATCGGCATTCTGTGTGAGGCCAGTCCCGGGCAGAATATCCGGCGGGCCGGTGAGGATATCGCCAGGGGTGCGCTTGTCCTGAAGCGGGGCACTGTGCTGCGGCCGGCTGAGGTGGGTGTGCTCGCTTCACTGGGCTACCCGACGGCCAACGTCATCCGCCGTCCGCTGGTGGCCATGCTGGCGACCGGGGATGAGCTTGTGGAGATAGGCCAGCCACTGACGCCCGGCAAGATATACAATAGCAATAGCTATGGCATTGCCGCAGAGGTGGCCCGCTACGGGGGCATCCCGCGTGTGCTGGGCATAGCCCAGGACCGGGAAACTTCCCTCATCAGCAGTCTGCGACGCGGCCTGGAAGCCGATATGCTTATAACCAGCGGCGGCGTCTCCATGGGCGACTATGATATCGTGAAGGACGTCCTGGCCAAAGAGGGCGAAATCACCTTCTGGACCGTCCGCATGAAGCCGGGTAAACCCCTGGCCTTTGGCACCATCAAGGGAACAGACAGGCAGGGTAAGCCGCGCAATATACCACACCTGGGCCTGCCGGGAAATCCCGTCAGCGCCATGATAACCTTTGAGCTTTTTGCCCGCCCGGCTATCCTCAAGATGCTGGGGAAACAAGATTTCACCAAGCCCACCATCACCGCTGTGCTGGAAAGCCCGGTGGAGAACTCGGACGGGCGTCGCGTCTATGCCCGTGCTATTGTCGAGAAAAGGGACGGGCAGTACGTGGCCCGCACCACCGGCCCGCAGGGCTCCGGCATTCTCACCTCCATGGCCATGGCCAATGGCCTGGTCATTGTCCCCGAGGACAGGTCCAGGCTGAATGCCGGGGAGGCGGTGCAGGTAATGATGCTAGATTGGAGTGAGCAGTTCTAGATGCCCCCTATTATCTCGGTTGTCGGACGGTCTAACACCGGCAAGACCACTATGCTTGTCGGTATCATTCAGGAGCTAAAACAGCGAGGGCATCGCGTGGCCATCATCAAGCACTCCCGCGAGGATTTCGAGCTTGACCAGAGAGGCAAGGATACGTGGCACTTTGCCCAGGCCGGTGGCGAGGTAGTCGCCATCAGCTCGCCGCATAAGCTCGCTATCATCAAGCCCATGGAGCGTGACCTGAGTCCACAGGAGCTAATCCAGTATTTTGGCTGGGACTATGACCTCATGCTGACGGAAGGTTTCAAGACCAGTGACACTCCCAAAATCGAGCTTCACCTGGGCGGACCGGGGACGGCGCTGCTCAGCCCACCCCAGCAGCTCATCGCCGCGGTCAGCGATGAGCCACTGGAGGTCACCGTGCCGCAGTTCCGCCGGGATGACATCAAAGGGCTGGCAGACTTCATCGAAAGCTGGCTGGCCCTGCAAGCGGCCAAGCGTGAGGAAGACTTTGAGTTGTTTGTGGACCACAAACCCGTGCCCATGAACCGGCCAATCAAGGACCTGCTGTCCCGGACCCTGGTAGCCATGGTATCCGGACTGAAAGGTGTCAAAGAGATTAAGTCTTTGCACATCTCCCTGAGGAGAAACCCTTGATATTCGATGCGTCCGATTTTGTCTTCGAGCCACCGGCGGCGGTAGCCCGGGCACGGCGTGTGCTCATTAAGCCCAGTGCTACCTACCCTCTCCCCTATCCGGTGTCCACCAGCCGCGGCATCCTTTCCGTCATCGTCGAGGGCATCAGGCGGGTGTCCGAGGCCGATATTATCTTGCTGGAGAGCCACCCGGCCGGTGCCTCCATCCATCCCGTCTATCAGGCGCTGGGCTACAATTTCCCGCGTGTCTTGCGTCTGGATGTCAAGGACTCCATCCTTGTGGAGGTAGATAATCCTCTGCCTAAAGCCCTGGCGGTGCAGACCTTCTGGGTCCCCAACGTCATCCTATCCAGTGATTATCTCATCACCGTGGCGCCTTTGAAGGTTATCAATGGCAAGGGCAGCTTTTGCCTGGCAAATTTGCTCACCCTGCTGCCCGTAAGCAAGTACGGCAGCAGCAGCGGCGGCTGGGAAACGCTTTACACTTTCGGCATGGACAAAGTCATTGCCGACCTCTATTTTACCTTACCCTTTGACCTGGGCATTGTAGAAGCCCAGGAGAAGTTCGTCTGCGGTGATGACCCGACCAAAGGGGAAACAGAGGAGTGCGGCAAGATATTTGTCGGGGAGCCTTTCCAGGTGGACACCGAGGTATCGGAGACACTGGGCATCCGGACGGACTACCTCGAGTTCGTCAAAGCGGCCAGGGTGGGCTTCGAAGCCTGATAACTCACTATTCCTGCACTCCCTCACTACTATTTAACCTTTTGCTTTCGCAGGGTCTCGCTGTGAATTCCCTCTATCCTTTTATCAGTGACACCACAAAGGGAAGTAACAGTACCCTGTCATTCTGAAGTCTTTCTCTCCTTTTTCCTTGAAAGACTTCAGAGTGACAGGGTGAGGGTGCTCCTCAGAATCCATCATGCCGGTTGTCACCGTCACCAACAAAGTATGAAAATCCTCTCTCCCCAGAGAGTTAGAGTGAGGGGGAATTCAACACCCTCACCCATGCCTCTCCCATC
>JACQTX010000178.1 GCA_016210585.1 Chloroflexota bacterium | reverse complement strand
GAGAGGAATTAGTCAACTTATTTATAAGACGCGATACTGGCTGATTGCTGAAAGCTAATAGCTTGTTATGGACAGAGAGCGATTTGAGCGGCTGGTGGCCCGTGCCGTGGAGCGGCTGCCGGAGGAGTTCTGCGATAGGCTGGAGAACATTGATATCGTGGTGGAGGACTTGCCCAGCCGCCACCAGCTCCACCAGTCAAGGATAGGGCGCGGTGAGACGCTACTGGGCCTCTACGAAGGCGTGCCGCGCACCAATCGCACCAGCAACTACGGCCTGGTGCCGCCGGACAAAATCACCATCTTTCAGAAGCCCATCGAGGGTAAGTGTCGTGACGATGAAGAGATTACGGCTGAGATAGAAAAAGTAGTGCGGCACGAGATCGCCCATCATTTCGGCACCGGCGAGGCGAGGCTGAGAGAGATAGAGAATGGCTGGTAGCTGAAAGCTACTACAAGCCCTTGACCATGTAGTCGTCCAGAGAATTGTAGTCGGACTCGCGATAGTACTCCCGGGCACCGACACCGCTGAGGACGACCATCTGCGGGGCACGGAACTCCTCACGGGCGATGCGTTCGGCTTCCGTAAGCAGGGCTTTGCCCAAGCCTTTGTGCTGGGCGGCGCCTGTCCTTTGCTCGCTGAGGGGGACCTCCGGCCCGAAGACGTGCAGCTCCCGGATGATAGCCACGTTTTCTTTGGTCTCCTGACCTAACACCGGAATCGGTCGGGGTTGGACCCTCAGCCGCAGCAAGCCGAAAAGCGTCCCACTTTCATCAACAAAAGAAAGGAAAATCTCCGTGCCGCCGGAAGCTTTGTAGTCTATCCTGTCCAAGCGTGGTTCGCCTATTTTCCAGCCTTCTCGGAGGCGATGACCATACTCACGGCAGCGGATGCATTGACATTCGATGCTCGCCTCCTTCATCCGCTGTTTGATAATGCCGCGCAGCGACTCCTTGCAGCCGCCCACGATGAACTTGGGCGGGATGTCCCGGAGCACCCTCGATATGCGGACATATCCGGGCACCATTGTCTTAATCCGGACGAGCAGGTCTATCATTGTCTCCGTATCGTAGGGATGGTAACGCCCGTCCTGGTACCACCGCTCAAGCTCAGTGCCGCCCACTACCACGGTGGGATATAGCTTTAAGCCGTCCGGCCGGAAGCGGGGGTCAGCGAAGAGGAGACGTGAGAGTGCCAGGTCTTTCTCCGGGGTCGAGCCGGGTAGGCCCGGCATCCAGTGGTAGTGCACCTTGAAGCCATGGTCACGGAGCAAAGCCGTGGCACGGACCACATCTTTCACAAGGTGGCCTCTTTTCACCAGCCGGTAGATCTCATCATCCATGGTCTGCACGCCAAGCTCCACCCGGGTTGTGCCGAACTCCAGCATCCGCTCTATTTCTGTCTGGCCACACCAGTCCGGCCGGGTCTCGATGCATAGTCCCGTGCAGCGCTGACGGGCCGTCTCATTGATTCGCTTTGCCTCAGCAAGGGTGGCTGATTCCTGGTCGTTCAGGGCGTCATAGCAGTCCTTGATAAACTGGTACTGGTATTCTTGCGATGCTGCCAGGAAGGTGCCACCCATGATAATCAGATCAATCTTGTCGGTGGGGTGTCCCATTTCGGATAGGGCCTTCAGCCTGAGCCTGACCTGGCTTCCGGCATCATACAAGCACTCCCTCGCCCGCAGCACGGCCGGCGATTCCGGCGTATAGCTCTGCGGGGTCGCCTGGTAGGTAGGGCAATAGACGCATTGGCCGGGACAGCCCATCGGCTGCGTCATCACGGCCACCGGGGTCACGCCAGATATTGTCCGGGTAAGCTTTTTAATAGTATGCGATAACATGCTAAAATTAGTTTAACAAATTGGCGGGTAGGAAGCTAATGGCCATAGCCCGAATGTCTTTACGATGGAAACTGAGTGCTTTCATTGACAGGACGTGAAGGTAGATTTAGGAGCAAGGCTCACCGTGAGCAAAAGGGAATAAAAATAGCAAATTGAAGAAGGAGGAAACATGATTATTGACGTTCATGCCCACCTGTTTAGCTGGGATATTCCCTCCCGGCCATACTGGCAGGACAGCGCTAAGGTACTGGCGGCGATGTTCCGCAAACCGGAGCAGTTGATAGTGGACAGGATGCCGCGCTTGTGGGACACCACCGGCGAGAAGCTTGTCGCCGATATGGATACCGCCGGTATAGACAAGGCGGTGCTGCTAGCTATTGATTACATGCCCGGCGGCATCAGCACGCCGTTTGACCTGGAGGAGCAGCACAAGGTCTATGTGAAGGCAGCAGAGAGGTATCCCGACCGGTTGCTGGTGTTTGCCGGGGTGGACCCGCGGCGCCCGGCGGCGGTCGGCTTTGTTGAGAAGGCTGCCAAAGAGTGGCACGTTAAAGGGATTAAGATTCACCCGTGTTGTGGCTTTTATCCCAACGAGCCTTGCGCTTACCGGCTCTTTGACAGGTGCCAGGAGCTGGGGCTGGTGGTCCTGACCCATACCGGCCCGGAGATAGGCCCGATGTATAGCAAATATGCCCAGCCCATGTATTTGGACGAGGTAGCCAAGGACTTCCCGGCGCTGAATATCATCATGGCACATGCCGGCATGACCGGCTATGAGGAGGCGGCCATGCTCTGCTCGGTCAACCCGAACCTTTATGTTGACCTCGCCTCATGGCAGAAGATGTATCTCGCCTTTCCGGAGGCCGATTTCTACCAGCGGATAAAAGTCCTCTTGAATTTGGGCGGCCGCAACCGTGTCATGTTTGGTAGTGATTGGCCGATTTTGACGCGGATGCATGTGGGCCATACCGCCTGGACTGCCGTCTTCAAAGAGGCGCGGCAAAGAGCGGCGAAGTTCGGCATTGAGTTTAGCCAGGAAGAGGTGGACGGCATTCTGGGGGAAAACGCTGCCAGGTTGCTGGGGCTGAAGAGCGGCTAACGCTCACTGCTGCCTGAAGCGAAAATTGAAATCAAGGTCACTGTGTGGGCTATGAGAGAGTTTGAATACCTGGAGCCAGCCACGCTGGAGGAGGCGTGTGCCATGCTGGACAGCCACGAGGAGGCAAAAGTCCTTGCTGGTGGCGCTTCCCTCATGGTCCTGATGAAGAACAGGCTGGTAGCACCGGCGTATCTGGTCAATCTGAAGACAATCCCCGGCCTGGACAACATCGAATACCATAGTGAAGGCGGTGCCAGAATCGGTGCCCTCGTTACGCACCAGAATGTCATCGAGTCGCCCGTCATCCGCGAGAGATGCCCCCTGCTGGCCGAAGCGGGTGCCAGGATTGCCTCCGCGGCCATCAGGGACCAGGGGACTATTGGCGGCAATATCTGTCATGCCGACCCCGGGGCTGACTTTCCGCCGGCGCTGATAGCCCTCGGCGCTCGTCTCAAGATTTTCAGCTCACAAGGCAGCCGGGAGATTCCTGTGGATGAGCTATTCGTGGACTATTTGCAGCCCAGCCTTCAACCCAACGAGGTATTGACGGAAATCGAAATTCCCCCGCCCTTGCCGAGGACGGGATGGTCGTTCCTGGAGCTGAACAAGACCTCGAACAGCATCGGCGTGGTGATAGTCGCCGTTACCGTGGGCCTGGGGTCGGACGGTAAATGCCGGCAGCTACGTGTTGCCCTCGGCAGCGCCGGGATGACGCCCATCAGGGTCCGTGTGGCGGAAGACCTGGCCGTAGGCCGGGAGCTTGGCTCCGGCCTTATTGCAGAGATAGCCCAGGAGGCGCAGAAGGCCAGCAGCCCGGTTGCCAATGTCTATGGCTCCGCTGAATACAAGCGAGAGATGGTAAGAGTTATGACCGCCCGGGCGCTGGCACAGGCCCGGGAGAGAGCCATTTCCTTAGAAACAGGAAAATCCGAAGCACGAAATCCGAAATAAATGCAAAGCACTAATCTCCACGTTTTGGCCAACCTTGCTTCGGTAATTAGGATTTGTTTCGGACTTCGATTCCTTCAACAAGCTCAGGACAAGATTCGGATTTCGAGTTTCCAGTTTGTTACGAAAAAACTTGAGTGCAATGAGACCGTTAGTAGGGGCCTTGTATCAAAAGTCATTCTGAGGACGTGTGCGCAATACAACATTC
>JACQTX010000177.1 GCA_016210585.1 Chloroflexota bacterium | reverse complement strand
TTGATACGGGGTCGTCCTCATCCGCCGCAGGCGGACTCGGACTCCTCGCAATGACAAATGCGTTTTGGTTCCGGCTAGTCCGGGTTAGGATTTACCCTGTTGGTTGCGTCTTGACTCGTGTATGACAAAATGTATTAATGCGTGTAGATGGTAAGGCTTGCGGGATTGCGTAAAGAGCTGGGCAACTATTTCACACTGCCGCTAGTGAGGCTTTTAGCCAGGACTCCGGTGACCCCTAATGGTCTGACATGGGCTGGCTTTGCGCTCACGGTGGGTGCGGCGGCGCTGGTGGGCACTGGTCGCCTCTTTGCCTCCGGTTGGGTAGTCCTCTTCGCCGGCCTGTTCGATATGCTGGATGGGGAGCTGGCCCGCCGGACCAACCGCACCACCACCTTCGGGGGCGTCCTTGACTCTACCCTTGACCGCTTGTCTGAGGGTGTCCTGCTGCTGGGCCTGCTGATTTTCTACGCCGGGGAACGGTCAACAGCCGGCGTGGTACTGGCCGGAGCTGTCCTGCTCGGCTCATTTCTGGTAAGCTATATCCGGGCCAGGGCAGAGGGGGCTGGGTTGAGCTTGCAGGAGGGCTGGTTCACCCGTGCGGAAAGGGTCATTGTGCTGGCACTGGGCTTGCTGTTGAGTCGTATTGAGAATGTCCTGATAATTGCCCTGTGTCTTATTGCGGTGCTGAGCTTTTTGACCGCCGGACAGCGGCTTTTTCACGTCTGGTGGAAGACGAGGCCAAAGTAGTGAGTATGACAGGAGGAGGGCTATGCCGGCAATAGCGGTTATCGGGGGTCACTGGGGCGATGAAGGCAAAGGGAAGGTGGTTGACCTCCTTGCCCAGGATGTGGACATGGTGGTGCGCTACTCCGGTGGGGACAATGCCGGGCATACCGTCGTCAACCCCTGCGGCGAGTTCAAGCTGCACCTTGTCCCCTCCGGCATTTTCTCGCCGCGGGCCACCTGTATTATCGGCAACGGCGTTGTCGTTAATCCTCCTGTCCTGCTGGAAGAAATCGAGACTTTCCACAAGTGTGGCATTGATACCAGCCGCCTTTTTATCAGCGACCGCGCCCACCTGGTCATGCCCTACCACCTGCTTCTGGACGGGCTGGAGGAGACAGGGCGGGGCGATAAAGCCATCGGCACCACGCGCAAGGGCATCGGCCCGGTCTATGCCGATAAAGTAGCCCGGATGGGCATCAGGGTGGGTGACCTCCTGGACAAGACCGCCTTCCGTGAGCGCCTGCGTGGTATCCTCGACTACAAGAATACCATCCTGACCAAGGTCTATGGGGCCAGCCCGCTGTCCCTGGATGAGGTCTATGGTCAATATTGCCAGTATGCTGACCGCCTGGCCCCCCGTATCAGGGAGACCACGGCCATGATTGAGACAGCCCTGGGTGAGGGCAAGGTCGTCCTGCTGGAAGGGGCGCAGGGGACCTTGCTCGACCCGGACTTCGGCACCTATCCTTTTACGACGTCGTCATCGCCGCTGGCGGGGGGGAGTTGCCTGGGCGCTGGGATAAGTCCCACCCGCATCAACCGCGTGCTGGGCATCTTCAAAGCCTACTGCACCAGGGTGGGCAACGGCCCGCTGCCCACCGAACTGATAAACGAGACCGGCAACCTCATCCGGGAGCGCGGCCGCGAGTATGGCGCCACCACGGGCCGGCCGCGCCGCTGCGGCTGGTTTGACATGGTGGCCGCCCGCTTCAGCCACCGCATCAATGGCTTCACGGATATCGCCGTTACACGGCTCGATATCCTGGATACATTGCCCACGCTCAAAATCGGCACGGCCTACAAGCTGGACGGGCAGGTCATTGACCATTTCCCAGCCAGTGCCACCGTCCTGGCCCAATGCGAGCCTGTCTATGAGGAGCTGCCCGGCTGGCAGACGCCTACCTCCGGCATCCGCCATTATGAAGAGCTGCCGCTGGAGGCCCGCCAGTATGTCCGCCGCCTGGAGACACTCCTGTGCTGCCAGGTCAGTATCATCTCCGTCGGCCCGCACCTGTCCCAGACCATACAAATCAGGCCGCTGTTTTAATATGAGCGCAGTAATAATTAGAGCATTCACATCAGGAATCCCCCTATTTCCCCCTTTGCTAAAGGGGGAGTAAGAGGGATTTCTATTTTGGGCGATGGTAGCCTCGCCTGTTTTCGCCCCAAACACGCGGCTCCTGCCTACCTCTCCAGGCCGGCGATAATCCGCTCAATGAGGGTAACGTCAGTGGCGTCAAGGCTGCCGTCCAGGTTGGCATCAGCGAGGGGTGTGGCGGCATCCAGCTTGGCGACAATGCGCTCCGTCTTGGTAATATCCAGGGCATTCACCTTGCCGTCCCCATTGGCGTCTCCGGTAAGAGGCAGGCTGAAGGCCGTCTCCGCCGACCAGTCTGAGGCCGCCCCGCGGCTGTCCTGGTAGCGGACGCGCCAGTAGTAGGTGGTATTCCGCTTCAATCTACCGGCCGGGATGGTGATGCTGGTCAAATTAGCCGTATCCGTGCCGCTGTCAAAGACCGGGCTGGTGTAGTCCCCTGAGACCTTGCTCACCTGCCACTGCGAGGCAGCATGGGTATCACCCGTATCCACATCAGAGAAAGCACTGGCTTCCAGCGCGGGTGTGAAGGTCAGCACGGTGCTTCCGGCGGCAGGGGCAACGTTTGCTGGCATGGCAGGCGGCTGGTTGGGGTCATAAGATACCGTCACCCCCCTGGCCTGAAGCTGGGGGATATAGGTGTTAAGTGAGGTCGCTCTTAGGGGGTTCCCCTGCAAGTCTAGCTCGTCGCCCTGGGCCAGCCCGGTGTTATCAACCAGGGGTTTAATATCGCTTATCTGGTTATCGCGGAGATCCAGCCGGGCGAGGTTCGTTAGCGAGACCATCGGCGTGAGGTCACTTATTCGGTTTAGCTGCAACTCGAGGCGCGTGAGGCCGGTCAGACTGGCCAACGGCGAAAGGTCACCTATCTGGTTACTGTCAAGGCGGAGCTCGGTGAGATTTACACCGAACTCCAGCCCCGTAAGGTCGGCAATAGCGCGGCTTATGGCATCGAGTCTGGTGAGCGTAGCCATGTCTGATTGCGTAATGTCCCCGGTCGCCTTATTCAGCGCCTCGCGAATGGCCGCTTCCAGGTTGGCGTCAGGGAAGGTGACTACGGCCGGGTAAATCCACTGGATGCCGGCTATGTCATCTGGCGTGAGGGCACGCTTCATATCGCCGGCGTAGTAGCGGCCATACATGACCTTAGCCGTGTCCTGCGGATAGCCCGCCTGGTCGCCGTATATATCGGAGAGCACCAGGAAATGCCCCAGCTCATGCAGGGCGATGCTCTGCACGTCAATCTGATTGCCAGGAGTGACCGCCTCCGTGCTCCAGGTGTGGTAGTCATTGAAGACCAGGTCGGCCTCCACCACGGTGCCGCCAATCTCCCAGGAGCTTACCCGGGCTATGGGGCCAGTCCCGCCCAGGTCCTTCCACATCACATCGTTTTCCCCGCCGCCACCGTAGCCGGGCTCAGTGGCCGTGCCTGTGGTAACAACAAACCGGAAGCCATGATTGGGCACGGCGTTCCAGGTATCCACGGCGGCTTTTACGGCTAACTCCTCGCCGGTGGTATCGGCAGTGTTGGGATTGATGGCGATGGTGACAGAGGGACTGCTGCCGTCCCACTTCCGCCCGCCGTAGGAGAAGCTGAGGGTGAAGGGGAACCAGGGGCTGTCCACGCCATCGGGACGGTGGACATAGACCGGCCCGCTGCTCGCCGAGGCGGGGTAGCTATTTACCGTGCCAATGGGCACGGTCGCGACAATGCTCGTATCAGTCCAGGAGATGATATTGGCGGTAATGAAGGGCTGGGCGGTGCGGTAGAAGAAGCTGACCACTCCGGGCGTGGTGCCGAAATTGGTGCCAGTGATGGTCACCTGGGTATTTGTCCCGGCGGAGGCCCTGGGCGGGTCAATGGTGGTAATCTGCGGCGCGCCGGTGACGTCATACTCCATCACGCTGGCATTGGCCAGGTCAAGCTGTGCCGTAGCCATGGTGCCGGTCTCGAAGGCGGTGGTATCCCCGCTCAGGACATGTCCCAACCGCTCCTTGAAATCGGCCAGGGCGAAGCCGGCGACCGTGTCCCCGGCAACAATCAGCTTGCCCTGGGACTGTCCATAGATTTCGAATTCACCGCCAGGGAGCGCGACCAGAAAGAGGACTACTCTCTCGTCGGGGACAAACCCGGGCATATCGGAGACCCGCTCGGTGATGCCGTCAACGGTGCCGCCCGGCACCGTGACCACCACGCTGCCGTTTCCGCGGGCACCCTTCCACTCCTCCTCAACCGTGATGATCACCGAGGTGACGATGTTTGTGCGTCCGGCATTCCACTGGCTGCTGATAGCGGATACCTGGCCCAGGATGATGTTATCAGCACCGCTGACCAGCTTTTCCAGACTCAGCCTCAGGATAATGGCCTGCGCCGTGCCGGAGAAGATGAAGAAGAGCAGTAAGCTGGCCAAAAGAGAAAGGGCAGCAAGCCATAGCCGGTGCCTGCAGCTGTCCGCCGTCAGGCCTGTTAGACCTCCCGTTGCCCCCACCGGTGAGTTACAAAGAACAGTTGACGCCATGGAACAGCCCCCCAATCTTTTCCATGTGGCGCGTGTGGTCTCCCGCTCGCGGTTGGCAAAGCCAACCCTTGTATCGAAAGAATACCTTGCCGCGAGGGAGAAAGTCAACAGAGGATTTGAGATTTTGCCAGTTTTGCGGATGACGGTTTCACTCCGAACGAGGACGGACATCCGCCAGGGCTGGCTGTGTCCCTGTCGGAATTGTCTTTCCGAGCGCATCCTTCAGCTTGGCTCAAAGCCTGCCCTGAGCGAAGCGAATGGGACAGGTTCGCCGCAGGCGAAGCCGAAGCAAACTCCGAATTGTGTGCCAGCGGGAGCGAATCGCAGATTGCTTCGCCTCCCGATTCATCCTTCTCTGAAGGACTCATCGGGATGGTCTCGCAGACGTTTTTGCGGAGTCGTCAATTTACGAATCGTTTCATAATTGTTTGAAGGCAAATATCCCCCTTTGTCAAAGGGAGAAGCTATATTGCGCGTCCATGCTAATATGAAACTATTAGTATGTTAGAACCACGAGGCGAACTGATTTGAATGCAAAAGGATGATTACAGCAGGAGCCAGGTTATTGTTTTTGCTGCGTTGAATGGTATAATCTCTTTGCAGCTATTTTGGCGCGTGAGACAGGGGCTTGGTCTGAGGAGGGGCATATGGCAGCACCGTGGGCAGCAACACTCAAGAAGATAGATGACTACCGCTGGCAGGTGCCGCAGAGCTATAAGCCGGGTATGCTGGTGCCCGGCCTTATCTTTGCCAGCGAAGCGATGCTCGAACATATCTGGACGGATGATGCCTTCCAGCAGGTCGCCAATGTCGCCTTCCTGCCGGGGATTGTGGGTCATTCGCTGGCCATGCCCGATATTCACTGGGGCTATGGCTTTCCTATCGGCGGGGTGGCCGCCACCAGGGCCAGCGATGGCGTGGTCTCACCGGGCGGGGTCGGTTTTGACATCAACTGCGGGGTGCGGCTGCTCCGGACTAACCTCACCAAAGAGGAGGTCAAGCCCCGGATTGAGCGGCTGGTCAACGAGCTTTATGCCAGCATCCCCTCCGGTCTAGGCTCCGAGGGCAAGATAAGGCTCAGCGAGAGAGAGCTGGACAAAGTCCTGGCTAAAGGCAGCCAGTGGGCGGTGCAGGCAGGCTACGGTGACGCCGAGGACAGCGCTGTCACTGAGGAGTCGGGCTGCCTGCAAGGTGCCAATCCCGATAAGGTAAGTGTCAAGGCGAAGAAGCGCGGCATCCCCCAGCTTGGCACGTTAGGCTCCGGCAACCATTTCCTGGAGGTCCAGGTGGTTGACGAAATCTATGACCCAAACGCGGCGACCGCTATGGGCATCAACGATGTTGGACAAGTGCTCTTGCTCATCCATACCGGCTCGCGTGGCCTGGGGCATGAGGTCTGCGGTGACTACATCAAGCTGCTGGTGGACGCCACTGCCCGCTACGGCATCAGTCTGCCCGACCGCCAGCTTGCCTGCGCCCCGGTGCAGTCAGCGGAAGGGCAGGCTTACCTGGCCGCCATGGCCTGTGCCGCTAACTACGCCTGGACGAACCGCCAGTGCATTGCCCACTGGGCGCGAGAAGCCTTTGTGAGGGTCTTTGGCAAAGGCCCACGCGTGCTCGGCCTGGAGCAGGTCTATGACGTAGCCCATAACATTGCCAAGCTCGAGACACATGTGGTGGACGGTGTCAGGCAGGCCCTATGCGTGCACCGCAAGGGCGCCACCCGCGCCTTTCCGTCCGGTCACCCTGACGTGCCCGGCATCTACCGGAACATCGGCCAGCCTGTGCTCATCCCCGGCGATATGGGGCGGTGCTCTTACGTGGCCGTCGGGACAGAGAGGGCTATGCGTGAGACCTTTGGCTCCACCTGTCACGGCGCCGGCCGGCTGCAAAGCCGCCATGCCGCCAAGCGCAGCCAGCGCGGCAGTGAGGTGGCGCAGGCGCTGGCGGCGCGGGGCATTATAGTGAAGGCGGACAGCATGGGGTCGCTGGCTGAGGAGGCATCGGAAGCCTACAAGGACGTGACCCAGGTAGTTGACGTAGTCCATAAGGCGGGCATATCCCGCAAGGTAGCCCGCGCCGTGCCGATGGGGGTGATTAAGGGATAAATGCTAGGCACTAAGCTCTAAATTCTAAACAATCTCAAAAATCTCAATAACCAAAAGGATGTCATTGCGAGAGCATCCTTCGCCGAAGGAGCCGAAGCAATCTCATACTAATAGTTTCAAAATAAGACGGACTCGAAAAGCGCAACCTCTCCCTTTGGAAAAGGGAGAATGAGAGGGATTTGAAATGCAAAATCCCCCTCAATCCCCCTTTGATAAAGGGGGAGCACGATCAAATTATTATGAAACGATTAGTAACTCGTCGCACGCCTGAAGCGGATGCCGTTTTTTGGTCAATACGTGCGAGATTGCTTCGCTGGCTTCCAGCCGCTCGCAATGACATTTTGGGGTTTGGGGCTTAGGTATTAGGATTTCGAACAAGGAGGTAAACTCGCCATAGATAACCAGATTCACCTGCGACCGCCTGTCTTGAAGAGCGCCATGTCAGTCGAGGAAGCCATCGCCCGGCGGCGGTCCGTAAGACGCTTCCGCAGCGAGCCGCTATCCCTGGCAGAGCTGTCCCAGATACTGTGGGCCGCCCAGGGTATTACCGATATGCATTACGGGCGGCGGACGGCGCCCAGTCCCGGTGCCACCTATTCATTGGAGCTTTTCATAGCTTGCGGTAAGAATACGGTGGAGGGGCTGAACGAGGGAGTCTATCATTACAGCGCGGACGGCCATTCCCTCAGCCTGCACCAGCCGGACGATGTCCGGCCGCAGCTTGTGGTCGCCGGGGCAGACCAGGAGTTCCTGGGCAAGGCCGCCATAGACATCATAATTTGCACTGCCCTGGAACGAGTGACAGTCCGCTATGGTGACCGCTCGGAGAGATACGTCAACATGGAGATAGGCCACGTGGGGCAGAATATCTATCTGCAGGCAGTTTCCCTCGGCCTGGCGACAGTGGGGGTGGCGGCCTTCCGCGGCAAACAAGTCAGCGAGCTTCTCAAGCTGGGGCCAGAGCTGCGGGCGATGTATATCATGCCGGTAGGAAGACCGGCCAGCCACCTTTCCGGTGACGAGCCACCGCTGGGAAGCTGACCGCCATGACCCGCACTTATCCGAAAGTAAAGAATGGAGGGAAGACGAACAAGACATGAGCAGACCGCTTTACCTGGAGCGAGCGCTATTTGTAGTTGGTCCGCAGAACTCTGGCAAAAGTACACAGATTCGAAGTATGTTCCTTGACCGAAGATTTGGCACAGGCGGGCAAATACCTGAAGAACGTAGACTCCGAGAAACGATTGCGATAAGCAACGATCGATGGCTATACATTAGACTCACATCACCGCATGAGGCAAAAGAAATCCCTAAAACATTCCTCCAAAAGATAGTGAAGAAAACCAGGTCAGGAAGGTGGTGCTTTGCTTCGGCACTACAGCCATCAGCCGAAAACAATATGCCGGGTATTGCGGACACGATTCAATCGTTCGTGAGACAATTCTCACCTGAACGTATAAGGATCTGCTTTCTTTCGCCAGATAGTCGTGGGACGTTGATAAATTCGTTTATCCAGAACATCAACGACATAGTTGACCAATTGCTAGATATTGGGAATGTGGAATGTGTCTTTATTGATGCTCGCACAAGAACGGCAAATGGCCTGTTCCTCGCGGATTTCTTCGACTTCACCTAGTGGGCCTTATGTTTCAGCAGCCAGTATTCTACGCTATCCGCCAGGGCCAGCCAGGAAGCCTCGATGATATTGGTGGAACTGCCGACGGTGTGCCACTCCTCGTTTCCATCGCTGGACTCAATGAGGACGCGCACCGAGGAACCGGTGCCCACACTCTCCTCCAGGATGCGCACCTTGTAGTCCACGAGCTTGACCTGGGCCAAATCGGGGTAGAACTGTAATAACGCCTTGCGCAGGGCCTGGTCGAGGGCATTGACCGGGCCGTTGCCCTCGGCGACGGTGTGCATATTTTCATCGCCGACACGCACTTTCACCATGGCCTCGGAGAGCATTTCGGGTGAACCCTTGCCTGTCGGCAGGCGGCGGCGTCTCTCCACCAGCACCATGAAGTCAACCAGCACAAAGGGCGGCTGGTAATCGGCCTTCGCCCGGCGCACCAGAAGCTCAAAAGACGCCTCGGCGCTGTCATACTGGAAACCCTGGCTCTCCAGCAGCTTGACCTGCTCCAGAAGCTCCTGTGCCTCCTTGCCCTGCGGCAGGTCCAATCCCCGCTCCCCGGCCTTGTAGAGGATGTTCCCCTTGCCGGATAGCTCCGAGACCAGCACGCGGGGCTGGTTGCCCACCTTGAGCGGGTCAATGTGCTGGTAGCTTCCCGCCCACTTCCGCATGCCGGAGACGTGCAAGCCGCCCTTGTGGCTGAAGGCACTGGCCCCGACAAAGGGCAGAAAGGCATCAGGCACCAGGTTGGCGATTTCGCTGACGAAGTGGGCGGTCTCGGTCAGCCGGGCGAGCTGTTTTTCTGTCAGACAGGCGATGCCCATCTTCAGCTGCAGGTTGGGAATGATGGAACAGAGGTTGGCGTTGCCACAGCGCTCGCCGTAGCCGTTGATAGTGCCCTGCACCTGACTCACGCCGGCGCTGAGGGCAGCCAGGGTATTGGCCACCGCCAGCTCGCCGTCATTGTGGGCATGAATGCCCAGCGGGACTGAAGTCGCTTTTTGGACAGCTTGAACCGCGAGCATTACTTCGTGTGGCAGCGCCCCGCCATTGGTATCGCAGAGCACC
The DNA here is from genome assembly GCA_016210585.1 of Chloroflexota bacterium. Classification (GTDB taxonomy): domain Bacteria; phylum Chloroflexota; class Dehalococcoidia; order Dehalococcoidales; family JAFGLR01; genus JACQTX01. The sequence goes on along the minus strand of JACQTX010000177.1, from coordinate 2,622 downwards.
AGGCAGCTTGCCCCGGCTTCGGCGGCAACCTGCAAGACACGCAGGGCATAGTCTTTGTCAGCCTTGAAACCATCGAAGAAGTGCTCCGCGTCAAAGAAGACGGTGAGACCCTTCCCCTTGAGAAAACGGATGGAGTCTGCCACCATGCCGAGATTCTCTTCCATGGTAGTCTCCAACACCTGGGTCACCTGCGGTGCCGAGCTTTTGCCGACAATGGTGACCACCTTCACGCCGGCGTCAACCAGTGCCAGCAGGTTAGGGTCGCTCTCTGCCGTGGCGTTTGGCCGCCGGGTGCTGCCAAAGGCGACAAGCTGCGCGTGGTCTAGCGTCAGGTTACGCGCCCGGCGGAAGAAATCGATGTCCTTCGGATTGGAACCGGGCCAGCCGCCTTCAATAAAGTGGATGCCCAACTCATCGAGCTTCTGGGCAATATGGAGCTTGTCCACTACCGAGAAGGAGATGCCCTCCCGCTGTGCCCCGTCCCGGAGCGTCGTATCATAGAGATGGACTGAAGTCACGTCAACCCCCCACCTTCCCCGCAATCAAATCACCCATCTCCCGTGTGCCCACTTTCGCCTTGCCTTCACTCATTATATCATAGGTGCGGTAGCCCGCCCGGAGGACAGACTCGACGGCGCTTTCCACCGACTGGGCTTCCTTCGGCAGCCCCAGCGAGTAGCGTAGCATCATGGCCACGCTGAGGATGGTGGCAATGGGATTGATGTCATTCTTGCCGGTGTGCGCGGGGGCGCTGCCGTGAATCGGCTCGAACAGGCCAAAGATGTGCTCACCTGCCCGTGGCACACCCGCCAGACTGGCCGAGGGCAACATGCCCATCGAGCCGGCCAGCATGGAGGCTTCATCGGTCAGAATATCGCCAAAGGTGTTCTCGGTAACAATGACGTCAAGATACCGCGGGTTCTGGATGAGCCGCATCGAGCAGGAGTCCACCAGCATGTGCTCCAGCGTGACGTCAGGGTAGTGCTGATGCACCTCCATCGCCACCTGCCGCCACAAACGGGATGACTCCAGCACGTTGGCCTTGTCCACCGAGACAAGCTTCTTGCCCCGCGTGCGCGCCAGCTCAAAGCCCACACGGACGATACGCTCGATTTCCTGCTCGGAGTAGGCCATGGTGTCCACTGCCCGCCGCCCCCGTGATGTCACATACTGCCGCTTGGGCCGGCCAAAATACAGCCCGCCGGTAAGCTCGCGGACAAAGACCATGTCCACGCCCCGGACCACGTCCGGCTTCAGATTGGTGGCATCAACCAGCTCCGGGAACATTTTGACCGGGCGCAGATTGGCGAACAAGCCTAAACCCTTGCGAATGGCCAGCAGGCCCTCTTCCGGGCGGACCTTCGCCTGCGGGTCGTCCCATTTCGGCCCGCCTACGGCGCCGTGCAAGACGGCATCAGTGGCCTTACACATCTTAAGCGTCTCAGGCGAGAGGGCGGTGCTCTCCTTATCAATGGCGGTACCACCGATGAGACCGTATTTCAGATTGAACTCATGCCCGGACTTCTTGCCGACCGCCCGCAGCACCTTCACGCCCTCGGCGACAATCTCCGGGCCGACGCCATCACCGGGCAGGACTGCGATAGTGAATTTCATGCAACATCCTCCTTAGAATTTAAGGTGGGGACACGGTCCGTCCAAGTCGGATGTCCCTGCGAGAGAAGGGACTCTCCTGCCTTCAGGAGTGCCATGGAATTTGCAATTGATGCCACCAGCATTGTCATTCTGAGCCCTTCATGTGATTCAGGATAAACTCCGCGAAGAATCTCAGGGTGGTGTGAGTGGACTGCCATCACCCCACCGAGATTCTTCGTCGCTTCGCTCCTCAGAATGACAATTCGGTCGTTATTTTCTTGTGACAATGACAATTCAGGCAATGTCCAACCGTCTTTTCGTATACTGAATCAGCCCGCCGGCGGCAATCAGCTCGCTCATGAAGTCCGGGTAGGGCTTGGCCTGAAACACCTTGCCGTTGGTCAGGTTCTTGATAGTGCCGGTGGCAAGCTCTACCTCCAGGACATCCCCGGACGCCGTGTTGTCCACCGCCTCTGCGCATTCCAGCAGGGGCAGGCCGATATTGATGGCGTTGCGGAAGAAGATGCGGGCAAAGCTCTTGGCGATGACGCAGGAGATGCCGCTCGCCTTGATAGCGATGGGGGCGTGCTCCCGCGATGACCCGCAGCCGAAGTTGGTGGTCGCCATGATAATATCCCCCGGCCTGACCCTTTGCACGAAGTCCTTATCTAAGTCCTCCAGGCAGTGCCTGGCCAGCTCCGCCGGTTCCGAGACGTTCAGATAGCGTGCCGGAATAATAGCATCCGTATCAACATTCGCCCCGTATTTATGGACTGTGCCTTTAAGCATTACATCATTCCTTTTTAGTTTTTGTTGCACTGTCTATCTTTTGCCACTGCTCTGCATGTTCCCTAATATATTCTGAAAATACATCCATTCCCTTTCTAGCCCAAAATCAGCGATTGATTTTCATGTAACCGGACAGTATGCTTTTGAGGGCATTTTTCAAAATTAACCCCCACATTCAAACTAATTTGTTGGCTCAAGGACTACTTAAACAGGCAATAATCACCCAATTAGCTCCTCTTT
>JACQTX010000183.1 GCA_016210585.1 Chloroflexota bacterium | reverse complement strand
GCCGCAGGCCGCCCGGCTGGGCGCGGTCTTATAGTTGTCGGCGTTCGGCGCCAGCTTGGCATAGTCTGCGTCGCTCATGATCGGCGAGGGGAATTGGACGGCAGGATAGCTGACTTTATCAGAACCTGCTTTCGGCGGCGCGCCATGGCAGACGGTGCACGTCCGGACTTCGCCAATAGTGGAGCCGCTGATACCACCGAATTGCGGAAATACCACCGTAGAGAAATCTGCTGGCTCAGGTGGGAACCCCTTAATGATATAGGGCGTGCCAGCCTTGACGGCCGGCGAGTTCGCCCCGTAGTGGATGCGGTGCACCATCTGGTTGAACTGGAGCACATTGCCGGTCTCCAGGTCCACATTCTGAGAGGTGTGGCAGACGACACAGAGCTTGGTATCCCGCCGCAGGCCGCCGTGGAGGGCCAGGGGGTCGTGGCACTGGTTGCAGCTCTCTGTAGCTACCACCTGGCGGGTAGCCAGGGCGCCGCCCGATGGCACAAAGTCAAAGGTAGCGTTGGCCACAATCTCCCGGTTGCCCCGGGTTGCCTCACCACCGACGCGATAGGTGGCATTCTTATCATAGTTGTCCGGCAAGACGGTGCCGAAAGTGTAGGTGAAACTGCCACCCCCCAAATCCTTGTAAGCCCCACCCATATCCAGGAGGATGCTAGGTTGCGTGCCCTGGGCGATGGCCGGCTGTTTCTGCTGCCCCTTCAAGGTGTAAGGCTGTCCCTGACCTGGCGCCAGCACGTAGCTCAGCCACTCGGTCAACCCCGTCTGGGCATCCTGCTTAAGATAAGCAATCGTAAAGCGCGCTGGCATGGCACCGGGGATTGGCAACGGGTCCAAATCCTCTATCTTCAATGGTGCGCCGGCATCGTCCGTTATCTTGAAGGTGACCACAGGTTTGCGGTCGGCGGGAATCTCCGCCTTGGTGATAGTGAGCTTAAGTCCGGCACCGGGCGGGACAGGTGCGGGTGCCCCGGCAGGTCCGGTCGGTCCTGGTGCGCCTGGTGTCCCCGGTGCCCCGGCTGGTCCTTGCGGCCCGGCCGCTCCGGTCGGTCCGGCTGAACCTGTTGGCCCGGCAGGCCCTTGCGACCCCGGGTTGCCGGGCGGCCCAGCTGGCCCTTGCGGCCCCGCTTTCCCGGCACAGGCGGCAAGGATGAGGACTAACCCCAAGAGAACACTAAAACCAATGTAGAGGAGCAGGTTTTCCTTGCGCAGTAATCGCTGTTTCATATGGCCCTCGCTTTCTTCCAGAGCTATCCCCCTCTTTCCATCGTATGACCCATCCCCCAAACTGTCAATAGTGCCAGATACAAAATCGTATCTGGACACGTCAGACTATGCCGTCTCAGAAGAGACGTCTGCCTCATGCTCTAGGTATACAGGTTAAGACCTAGCCATTCGGCGGGTCAATACACAGTTTTGATTATCATTAATACAGGTTTCTATGATTTCCACGTCTGGTAAGGCTGGCTGTTATCTTCCCTGGGGCATTTGAGCAGAAAAAGGAGGGGGGCATGTCCAGGCGGACATGCCCCCCTTTGAGGTGACTGGCTAGACCTGGCTACTACTCCTCACGGGGATACGGCGGCTTAAAGGGATTCGAGATATTGTGCACCTTGTCTGGAGAGAACTCCCTGCCAGCACCATGGCAGACTGAACACGTCTCGGCCCGGCGAGCGTCGTACGGGTCTGACGGGTTCGGGTTCTTCGTGTTCAGGTCCATGTGCGATGTGGCTTTCTCACTGTCATGGCAAGAAGAACACGCCAGGCGATTCGGGCTCGTTTTCCAGGTACCCGTTGTGTCAGCGCTATGGCACTTGGAGCAGTTACGCACATCCTGCGGGAAGATAATCTCGGCAAAGGCATTCGGGTTCCCCGCATAGCCGTATTCCGGATGCGTCACGTAACGGCCAAAGTGGACGTTATGCACCCTGGGTCCTATCGGTTTGGCGCCAAAGCCGGCCCAACCGGCGGTTGAGTTCCCGCCCGTGCGGGGGAACAGGTCGCCGGTGCCCGACCACCGCTGATAGTCATGGCATGCCTTACAGTAATCGGCATCGAAAGGTGCGGGATGAATTGGTCCCTCATCAAGATGCCAGATGGTATCGGCATGACAATTGGCGCAGTTGGTGGCAACCTTCTTGTCGGGCGTCTCCGTACCGACCTGGAACGTCAGGAAACCGATGGCGGTGCGGCTGACATTCAGTGCCTTGGCCGCGGCGCTAGGCTGGCCGGCGGGACCAGGGGCAGCCAGGGTGCCTGCCAGGACACCGTTCGGGATGACATAGGCGTAGATCATATAAGTGCCTGGCTGTAGTCCCTTGACATCATCCAGCTGATAGGTAATTTTGTCCGCGCTGCGGACCACGAGCGGGTCAACGTAGTTCAGGGGGTTACTGCGGAACGCCTCGCTGCGTTGGCGCATATCGTTAGCCGGAATGCTGACGCTCGCCATGACCACATATGGCTCCATGGTAGTACCCGCCGTCTGGCCATAGGTCACGCCTTCCCTGATGAGAGGCAGCGGACCAGGCTTCCAGCCCATCTTGGTGGTGACGGGGCTGTTGTAAATTTCAAACCGGGAAGCAGGAGCTCCGAGCACGTTGCTCTGCAGATTGATGTTGCCCGCGGCGTTGGCACTCACCGTTACGTCCTTGAGGTTAGCCGCGAGCCAGTCCTTGACCTGGTCAGGGGTCTGCAAGCCCACCGGCGCCGCCAGCTCCTGGACAGGGCCGCCGTTTGCCGCAATCTTGAAGGTATCGCCGGCGGCGAAGGTCCACCCTTTGGTGGGCGTGCCGGAGGCCGGGATAGTGCTGGTCACCGAAGCGCGCACCTTGCTGTCCGCATTCCTGGCGGCATTAGTCAGGACCGGCACGGAATTAGAGCGCGGGCCATAGACCATGAAGGAAGCCACTGAGAAGGCGGTGTCATCTACCTTGGTATGGTCAATCGGCTTGCCGGTATCGTCCCTGATGACGATGGTCAGCGTGGGTTTCTCACCGCCAACATAGGACTTACCGTTCGCCGGAGGCGTCAGAGAGAAGTCAACCTTGTTCAGCGTGGCACCCGTCAAAGAGGCCGCCGGGTTGACCTTGTGGGCTTCGGAAATCGGTTTTACGCCGCCGGTATCAGGCGTGTGACAAGCCGCACAGGCGGCATCATTAGCTTGCGGGCCGCCGCCATGGTCTTGCTTACCCTGAACAACGGACTTACCGGTAGCCCAGTCAATATTATCATGGCAGGTGCCACAGGCCAGACGCGATGGCTTCTCCTTCCAGCGGTTGTCCACGTGGCAGGCTGTGCAGTTCTTTATATTAGCCGGGAAGACGACACCGGTGTAGTCCTTGAAGACACCCTTTTCCGGGTCTATGTTTATCGGATTGGAGAGCTCTTCGCCATTATGGACACCATGCACGCGGTTTACGATGGGGTCAGATATCCTGGTCTTATCGTCTGCGGGCGAAACGTAGGACGAGTAACCCGCATTGTTATGACAGGTCTTGCAAATGGTCACCGCCGCCTGGTCGAGGGCCCAGTTGCCGACGGGGCTAAAGCCGGGGTCAATGTGAGCAAAGTAGAACTTGCCGCTATCGGCGCCCAGGTGACAGGAGGCACACTTCTCCTTCTCCACTATCTGCTTCTCCACCGTGGCCGTCCCTACCTGGAAGTCTGCCGTTGCAATGGCCTGCTGGACTAGCGGATTAGCCTTGCCCGCTGCCCAGACGCTGGCCGTATATGTCCCCGGTTTCTCGTCAGAGACGGCGGCGAGCTTGTAGGTCAGCACACCGGCGCTGGCCTGCACGTCAGCATTCGTCTTGAGGTCTATGTAGTGGTGGACACTCTGGGCATAGTCGGACGAGGTCTTGAGCAGCTTGACGGCGGTTGTTGTCTCTGTGGTCTCAATCGGGCCGGATGCCATCAGCCTTAGCTGCGAAAAGTCATTGGCACGGTCATAGGCATTGCCCGTCTGGTCTTTCAATGTGATGGTAAGCACCGGTGCCTCACCGGCGACAAAATGAGTCCCATTGGCCGGTTTGGATACTACCACAGCAAGGCTAACCTGCCGCTCTGTCCCCGGGGGTAATGGCACGCCTGGCCCCTGCGGTCCCGGAGCACCCGCTGCCCCCGCTGCTCCGGCTGGCCCGGTCTGTCCGGCCGGCCCGGCTGCTCCTGCCGTTCCCTGTGGCCCGGGCGGGCCCTGCGGCCCGGGATTACCGGGAGGTCCGGCTGCTCCTTGTGGGCCCGTCTTCCCGGCACAGCCCACCAGGACAAGCACCAGTCCCACGAGAATACCGAAAACTAGAAACACCACCAGGTTACGTTTAGACAAGAAGCTCATATCCAACTCCAGATTACTTTAGTCTGAATACTCTAAATCTGTATATTATGGCCAGGCATCCCTGTAGGTCAATACACTAAACTGATGATTCTTGCACGATAGTGACACTGCCTATTAGCCGAAACAGAGGCCGGTGTCTTCTTTCTGCTATAATGACTTGGCAGGTGCTCGGTTCATTAAGGCAAAGTTCAAGACTCAAAAGCCCCCCGTAGGGCAGGTTTCCCAACCTGCCCGTCACTTCAGGTCGGGTTAGGAAACCCGACCTGACAGAGGGAATCGCTGATTTTGGGTACTGTGGCTTGAGCTTTGATATTTGAGCTTTGTTTGGTTTTTGTGTCCTGAATCGAGTTGAGGACAAGTTCTTGGCTATTGGTGGAACATGCCCAGTCTAAAAGCCTACTTTACAAATATGTCAGCCCCCATGCCGCTGCCCCGGAAACTGCGCCTTATCTTCCGCAATGGCTGGCTGAGGGTGTGGAAACGGCAGGACTGCTGCGGCCATCCCGGTGAGCCGGGCTGCTGAGAGAGCAAGCCGCCGCCCGGTCCGGGCGAATAGAAACAAAAAGGGAAAGCCTCCGCCGAAGGCGGAGGCTTTCCCTTTTACAGCTGATCTTCGTGAAGTTGACTAGACGTTCATTATCGCTGTGGCGCTATTGCCCAACTGACCATAGGTCTGGGCAATACCTACCTTGGCGCCCTTTACCTGCCGGGCCCCGGCCTGGCCCCTTAGCTGGACAACCAGCTCGTAAATCTGGGCCAGCCCGGTGGCCGCCACGGCTTCACCGAAGCTGGCAATGCCGCCGCTTGGGTTGAGGGGCAGTTTGCCACCGAGCAAGGTGGCTTCCTCATCGAGCATGCGGTCGGTCTGGCCGGCTTCCCAGAAACCGAGCGTCTCCGGGTACTGCAAATAATGCCAGGAGCTATTGTCCGGTATCTCGGCGAAGTCCATATCTTTAGGGCCGATACCGGCCATCTTGTAGGCCATCTGCGAGGAGGCGTAGCTTTCGCTGACCAGCGGTGCCGAGCCGGGATACTGGGCACATAAGAGTCCCAGGACCGGGGTGGGGTCGCCAAAGAGCGAGCTACCCTCGCCAACACCGGCTATCCAGACGGGCTTGGTGGTATATTTCTTGGCCACCTCTTCACTGCACAGGATAGCAGCAGCGGCACCGTCCCGCGTAGCACAAATCATGAACAGGCGCAGCGGGTCGCACACCATGGGTGAGTTCAACACTTCTTCAACCGTGAAGACCTTCTTGTAGAGGGCATCCGGGTTCAGCGCACCGTGCCTGCTGCAAACGACCTTGGCCAGGGCCAGGTGGCGCGGGGTGGTGCCGTATTTCTCCATGCGGCGCCGGCACTCCATGGCCCAGTAGCCGGGATTGGTCAAACCCATGGTCTTCCAGCGCAGATAGTCTGTGTCCATCGAATCGGGCGTATGCCCCATCCAGGTAAAGAAGCCTTTGGGTGACTTATCACCGCTAATGGCCAGCACAATGTCCTTCTGCCCGCTGGCGACCACATTGTAAGCGGCCCGGAAGACGTTGGTGGCCGTGGCACACATATTGAAGACGTTCATCGTCGGAATGCCGGTTTGCCCCATCACGGTAGTCAGGGCGGCCCCCAGGTTCAGCCCGGTGCCAGCACCCCAAATCCACTCGCCGGCGACGACTTCCTGTATATCGCTCCACTCCAGACTGGCGTCTTTAAGTGCCCGGTTAGTGGCTTCTACGGCCATGTCCGTAATGGTCTTGTCATCAAACTTGCCCCAGGGATGCAGGCCAATACCAACTACGGCAACCTTGCCCATTTCTGATTCCTCCTTCTCACTAAAACTTACTTGGCACCCTTGACGGGGCGCCACTTCCAGGACACGACCTCGTTTTCTTCGGGGTCATCCCAGAACTTCTCGACCACGAGCTCCATATCGGTATGTGTCTTGATGTCTTCAAACTTCCAGCCCGTAATTATCCCGGCCACACAGATTCCCTCAGGCAGGGCCACCCAGCCCACAGCATAGGGAACAAAGGGGACGGGAGTAATAAAGGGTGGGGGTGGCGGGTAGTATTGAATGGTATAGGTATCCAGCTTGCCCCGGCGGCTCAGCAGCACTTCCTCTACCTGCCTGTCTTTACAACCGGGCTTGTGCACTATGTAGAACTTCGGAAAGAAATAGACGCCACAGCCTTTGCATCTGCCACCAATAAGCTGAGGCTTGTCCGAAGGCCAGGTGAACAACCCCTTCTCTATGGGTACCTGTCTCTTCTCTGTCATCAGTATTGGTCATACCTCCTTCTAAAAGATATTATTGGCAGTGGAATGACTCATCGGCCGCACAGGCAAGATACCTTGTAATTATACGCACAGTCAATGCATAAGGTCAATGGTAGCTCGGGCCAAACAAATCCAATCAAGTCGTCATCTTTCGTGGTGGTGCCAGGCACGCCGCCAGGCCGAAGCCAATAAGACCGACTGCTGCCAGCAGCAGGAAAGCGAACTGGTAGCTTGCGGTAACGTCGAATATCTTGCCGGCCAGGAGCGGACCGAAGGCACTGCCCACCGCGGCGCCAAAGCTGGCGGCGCCCAGAATGGCGCCCGCTGCGCCCAGGCCAAACATCTCGCTGGCCATCGTGAACCTGGTCACCTCAATGCCACCCCGCCCCAGACCAAAGACCACGGCAAAAAGATAAAGCAGCGACAAGTCCTTGGCCCATATGGCTACGAGCAGCATGACTGCCGCTATCAGAAAGCTACCTGACAGTGCTAGCTTATTACCGGCCATATCAGCAAGACGGCCCACAGCCACACCGCCCACGCTGCTCACTCCGGTAGTGACCGCCAGGACAGCAGCACCGGCGGCCAGGGAAAACCCCAGGTCGGTAACATTGGCCACCAGATGCAAGAAGACCCCGGAGCGGATAAAGCCATAGCAGAAAAATATGGTCCAGACCGCCCAGAACTGCCTGCTGCGGATGGCTTCCCCGAGTGAAAAGCTATCCCGGGAAGGAGACTCGACCTCTTTGAATTCCACCGGAGCGGCGATGCCGTCCGGAAACTGTCCCGCCTCCCCCGGCGTCCGCCTCATCAAAAAAGCTAGCCCTGTCACCAAAACAAGCCCGACCAACCCGACGATGATATAAGCCTGGCGCCAGCCGTAGCTGTCAATGAGCCAGCCAGCTACCGGTGACATGACCAGTCCCCCAAGCCCCGCCCCGCCTGCTGTAACTATGCTTAGCATAAGTCCTCTTCTTTTGATAAACCATCTGGCAATTGTGGCTGTTACAGGGGCAATAACTGTGCTGACACCAATTGCTACAACCACGCCCTGAAAAAGGTATAGCTGCCACGGAGAATGTACCTGGGACACGAGCAGCAGCCCGAGCCCCAGGAAAGGTCCAAATGTCATAATGACACGCCGCGGCCCAAACCGGTCGGTCAGCCGTCCCATGAGAATGGTCAACACGCCGGACAACAGGGAATACATGGTGTAGGCGCCAGCGGTCAGCGTCCTTGTCCAGCCCAGCTCTGCCAGCATCGGTTTGAAGAAAACGCCGAAAGAAGCGATTATGCCGAAGCTAATGCCGTAGATACCAAAGGCGGCCAAGACGATGATGTAACCATAGAAGATAGCTGGTCTTTTGGTCATGGGGACTCCCTGAGCGGGTCCCGCCCTATGAATTGCCCGTGACCTTATCTCTATGCCGGGTCTTTAAGGGTATCGGGTTAGCTGGCTTCAGGAAGATTGAGACGCTGTGACCTATCCTGGCAACTTTTCACTGCCAGAGGCGAGATGCGCCTGCCGCTGTCTTGCCCACCGGTGTGACAAAATGACACCCACGCCGATGGCCAGGCCGATAGCGCCATATATCCAGTTGAAAGTCAAGAGCGCTGCCGCGCCTGCCATGAGCAAGAGCCGCTCCCACCACTTGAGCATGAAGCCGGCAATGCCATACCCGGCCATCAGGACGACACCTACCGTGGTCAGCGTAACAATGACTATCTGGGCCTTAGTCCCGATTAGTATCAGCGCTGGCTGGTATATCCAGATGAAGGGTAACAGATAGGTTAGCATACCCAGACGCATGGCAATCAGACCTGTCTCCCAGACCTTGCTCTTGGCGATGCCACAGGCAACGAACACTCCAGGAGCCACCGGCGGCGTGATAAAGGAGGTCAAACCCCACCAGAAAACAAAGAGGTGAGTAGCCAGTCTGGGTATGCCGAGGTTCTCCAGGGCCGGCGTCACCAGCGAAACCAGGATGATATAAATGGGAATGGAGCCCATACCCATGCCGAAGACAAAACTGGCTATAGCCGCGAGCAGCAGAAGGATGATGAGGCTACCCCCGCTGGCGGCAATGAGCAGGCTGGTGATCTTTGGCCCCAGGCCGGTCAGCATTATGGCGGCGACAATCACGCTGGCCATGATACAGGATATGCCGGCGATGAGGACACCGTTCATCCCTTCTTTGAAACCCAGAAGCAGTTTGCGCGGCCCCATCCGGGTCTCTTTACGGAACAGGCTAATGACAATTATCAGAACGATGGAATACACGCTGGCCGTCTCCGGGGCATAGTTGAGGCCCGCAATGAAATAGACGAGGGCGACAACAGGGATAGCATAGACCCAGCCCTGTTTGAGTGATCCCTTTATGGAGGGCATCTCGCTGGCCGGCAGACCATGCAGGCGAAGACGTATGGCTTCGATGTCCACATAGACATAGAGGGCGATATAGTAGAGCACGGCCGGAATGGCGGCCGCGAGGGCGATGTTCCAGTAGGGTATCTGTAGCCACTCGGCCATGATAAAGGCCACGGCACCCATGACCGGCGGCGTAAACTGGCCGCCATTGGAAGCCACCGCCTCCACCGCGCCAGCGAAGGCCGGCTTGTAACCAATCCTCTTCATCAAGGGGATGGTAAAGGTCCCGGTAGTGGCCACATTGGCCGCTGTCGAGCCGGAAATCATGCCGAAGAACATGCTGGCGACAATGGCTATCTTGGCTGGCCCACCACGATACTTGCCTACGAGTGCATAAGCTATTTTGACGAAAAACTCTCCGGCCCCCGAGACAACCAGGAAAGAGCCAAAAAAGATAAAGGCAATAATAAGGGTGCTGGATATGCCCGTAACAAAACCGAACAGGCCTATCTCGGAATAGACTACGGTATTGACAATAGGCTGCAGTGCAAATCCCCGGTGCTGCAGGAAGCCGGGGAAATAGTAGCCCAGGGCAGCATAAAGGAGGAAGATGAGCGCCAGCAAGGACATGGCCAGACCCACCACCCGCCGGGCCGCTTCGAACAGCAGCACCAGCCCAACAACGCCCAGGACTATTTCAAAGGCGGTCGTCTTGCCGGTGCCCCAGCGTATCCATTCTGAGTCCAGGCCAAAGGCGAAGTAGAGGGGCATGATAATCGCCAGGAGTGCCAGCAACACATCATACCATGGTAGCTTATCACTCTCCCGTCTTGTGGCCGAGAAGAGAAGGTAGGACAAGGCCAGCACAAAGGCCACGTGGAAGGCACGGTGGGCTTCCAGCTGGATGGATATGCGGAAGTATTCGAAGACGTGGGCGATGTAGAGGAGGTGGTAAAGGCCACCTACGACCACAAACGCGCTTATTAGCTTGCCAGTTATCCCCTTGTATTCCTTCATGCCATGTCTGGTGTCCTGTGACTCAAATACCCTGTGTCCTGGCAGTTTGCATATTCATGCGGGACCAGCCATTAGCTTCGCCCCAACCTGGGGCGAAGCTAAGACAGAGGGCAGATACCGTTGGTATCTGCCCTCTGTATCACCTGGAGAGGGTGTGCTATTTCTTCTGTGTCTTTTCCCACTCGGCGAGGCGGGCCTTCATCTTGTCTTCCAGCGCCTTTTGCTTGGCTTCCTGTGCCGCGCCCCACACTCCCTTCTCCTTGTAGTATCTGACGGCACCGGGGTGGAAGGCCGCCGGCATCTTAACCGGGTTTACGGCAGCTTCAATTGAATTAATGCTCTTACCGATAGAACTGGCCATTCCCTTCCAGTCCGCGTTCTGCTCCCACAATACCCTGACAATGGTGTAGGCCAGGCTCTCCGGATGGTCGGTCCTGATGTGCATAATCTCGGTGCTCTCAACTACCGCCACGTCCTTGTCCTGTCCCTTGAAACTACCGGCGGGCAACACACCCTTGGGAAACAGCCCACCGAAGATTTCGGCATTGACCACGGCGTCTATTTTGTCGCCGATACTCACAAGGTAGGCAGCACCGATAGTAGTTAGCTCAGTAGGCTGAGGCGCCCCGGCAGAAGCTGTGGACACGCCCATATCAACCCTGCCTTCCTTCAGCAAGGTAGCGAGCTGGGCGAACTCGGTATACTCCACTACCTGGACATCAGCCTTGCTCATGCCGTAGGCCGCCAGGATAGCATCCGTTATCCAGTTGAAAAGCGGAATGGTAGGCGCGTAGGCCACTCGCTTACCTTTGAGGTCAGCCGGGCTGTTTATGCCTGAGCCCGTGCGGGCAATCATGCCATAAAGGGTAGGCTCCTTGCCCATGGCGAGGACGGCTACCTGTCCTGGTTTGAAAGTGGCCAGGTCACGCACGCCAAGGTAAGCGTCCCCAACATTGTTGGCTGCCGCATTCTGCCAGTCCGCCTGCTTGTCCAGGACGGCGACGACCCCTTTGGTGCCGGAGCCGATCTGCGCTACCTGTGTCTTCATCGGTGTGTATTTCTTCAATAGCTCGGCCATGGCCACCGCGTCAGCGTAGCGTGTGCCGACGCCGTTAGTCACGAAGAACTCCGGCCAGCCCCAGGACTTAGATATTTCTGTTACCGGCCATTTGTCCCAGGGCTGCTGCGGACCAGTGGGCGTCGGCGTCGGCGCGGGTGTCGTCGGTTTTGGTGCCGGCGTTACCGTTGTCGTTACTGTGGGCGTGACTGTTACTGTTTTGGCAGGTGCTGTAGTAGGCGTAGGCGTCTTAGCACAGCCGGCCAGCACCAGGGCCGTGACCAGGACAATGGCAAGCAGGGCACTTAACCATCTTGTTCGTTTCATTTCTTCCTCCTCTTGATTCTTTCTTTCCTTAGTGGCAAAGCATTAGTGACTACTCTATAAAAACAATGCTTGTTATCCCCGGGGAAGGCTTCCTATCTTGAATATCTTCCGGCAGGACGCTCCAGCCCACGTTCGTGTACTGCCAGCCCAGGCTGGGGAGCGTGCGCAGCCAGTCATAGTACATGGCCCCGGCACCGTCCGGGCGGGCATCATTGGGGAAACGGCAGATACCTGTTCTCAGGGCAACGCATACCGAGCCGAAGGGGGCGCATTGCTTGTCAGCGCAGCAGCCGGCGGAGGTGTGAAAGGCGAAGGGATGACCTTCTCTTCTGGCCCGGGCCATGATTGAGGCGCTTATCTCCTTGAAAGAGACCATCTGTCGAGTCACGTGCTGGTCTTCCGCATACTTGCGCCAGTACTCTTCCGCCTCCTCTCCCCAGCTTTCGCCATACACCTTGACCTGCGCGGCAAGGAAGCCAGAGCGAGAGGAGCCGGCGGCCGGGCCCGTCCAGATTTCCGGTGGAATCTCGCCTCGGAACACGATGGCGTATTTATAGCTATCCCTGATAGTTTGGGACAGCTCGAACGGGGTCTCCCAGTTTGGCGGGCACCACATGGACAGCCCCAGACACGGACAGCGCGGAAAAAAGCACCCTGCCAGGCGTGTCCTAATACCCTGCACCAAATTCGAAGTCGGGAATACACGGGCATCGGCGGCACCCATATCGAGGGCCATCTGCCGGTATTTCGACAGGTCGGCCATCAGCTTCTCGTCTTCCGTCATCAGTCTCACTTCTTTTATCACATCCATCGTCGTGCTCCTCAGTCTATCAAGACCAGGCCGATGTTGTAGTAGCTCGCCGGGTCTGGTGTGTCCTCGGGAAAGGCGCAATTGCCGCCCACCTGCAGCTCACCCCACCCCAGCTTTTTGCCCAGGGCGTAGAAGTTCACATAGGCACAGCCGGAGGCATTCGGCTGGACGTCAACGAACCGGCAATGTCCTCCCTTCTCGATGGCCGGGCAACGGCGTATGTCAGCACATTTGGCCACCAGACAGGGGCCACTGGTCAGTGGTGCCGCCATCAGGTAGCCGTCATAGTAGGCCTCCGCCCGAATGCGGCGGGCCATCTCCAGGAGGATTCTCAGGCGGATGATATTGCGGGCGAGCATCGCCTTGTCCGGCGCCGGGGCACCGCCCATGGTGTAGTACATATCAAGCTGGATAGGGCCTACGTCTGGGACCTCTTCAATTTTCGGCGGCAGGACTTTGTAAGCCACCGCAAGATCGTATTCGGAGATGAACTTTTTCATGTGCTCAAAGGAGAAGGTGCGCACGGTGGGGCAGTTGGCATTGGAGTTGAGCCACCGGCAAGACGGTATCACGCAGCCAACGTAATAGGCCCGCAGGTCCTGCGGGATATCCTTCGTGTTGACAATTTTCGCATCCACGGCGCCCATGTCCAGAGCCAGGCCAACATACTTCGCCAGGTTTTTGGACAGCTCATGCCTCGGGACTGGCCAGGTTGCCGGCTCAAAACGGGGCGTTTCCTCCATCTTCGCCGGCGCCACGCGCACCGGGCCGGCCACATCGGCAACCTCAATCCGCTTGTGCCTTTGCTGGCGCCATCGCTCAAACTCTTCTAGCTGTTCTTTTGAATACCCTTCCATTTTCCCTCCTGCACTACCCTCCAAAAGCAAAACAGTATCTAAAAAGTAGCAAATTAACGGGGTCTTTGTCAAATTCCGCGCTTTTGGCTCAGTCCTGCTGCCGGACGTGCCCCAGGAGGGCCATTATGGCCAGCAGCACACCGATAGATACACCGCCGGCGCTGGCCAGGGCCAGAGGGACACCGACCGATACTGCCATGGCCCCGGAGACAAGGCTGCCGGCGGGGCCAAGGCCAAAGGCAACCTCACGCAGGGACATTACCCGTCCCCGCACATGGTCATCGGTCATCTCCTGAATGATGGTGTTGTTCAGGGTCATGAACAGCGTGTTGGCGGCCCCGATGAGCACTAGTAGCAGCAGTGCCAGGACAAAGGAGGACGTGGCCGCGAAGAGCAGCAGCATCGCCATCCCCTGGCCGATGCCGGCGACCAAAAGAAAGCGGCCTTTGTGGTGGAGCCTGACAAAGGAAGCGAGCGAAAACACGGCGAGCACAGAGCCGGCGCCGGGAGCGGCATTGAGCACACCGTAAAGCCCTGGCCCTATACCCAGGTAGTTGGTCGCCAGGTAGGGCAGCAGGCCAGTGTAGGTGTTGGTAAGGAAGATGGGCAGCAGATAGAGCAGGACCTGTGTTAATACCGCCCTGTTGTCACGGACATAGCCTATGCCCTCAGCGAGATTCTGCAGTGGTGTCTCCATACCCGCCGCGGCAGGCGTGGATGGGGCGCGCATGCGGCCCAACCAAGCAATGGCCAGTATGGCCCCGACCGCCCTTACCCCCAGCACGGGCGTTGTGCCCGCTAGGCCGATGATGAAGCCGGCGAGCGGAGCACCCACCACGCGCGAGGCCATTACCGAGGCCGTATCTAACGTAATAGCATTGAGATAGTGCTCCTTTTGCACGAGGTTGGGCAGAAGGGTGCTGCGCGCCGGATGGTTGAAGCTGGTAAGGACCCCGGCGAAGGCGGAATAGGTCAGTATATGCCATGGCTGCACCAGTCCGGTGTGGACAAACACCGCCAGAACGATAGACACAAATGCCGAGCCAGACAACGCATAAACCAGGAGACGGCGGCGGTCCATGCGGTCGGCCACGACGCCGCCGATGAAGGCAAAAACGACCATGGGCAGAAAGCGAAGGGTAACCATCAGGGTGCCCATGAAAGGGGAGTTGGTCAGTTGGTTCAGGAGCCAGAGCAGGGCAGTGGTCTCCATCCACTCACCGAGATGCTCGGTCCAGGAGCCCATCCAGAAAAGGCGATAGTCCCGGTAAAGGATGATGGAGGTGAAGGTGCGGCCTATGATACCGGTGCGCTTTTCCGGGGTAAACGCTGTTTTTGTAATGGCAGACCGTCCCTCAGGCTATGGGGAAAATATTGCGACCTTGGAAAAAAGAGACACGAACAGTGGCGTCTTTGTCCGCTTCCTGGCAGTGATTATACTATGCGAGGGGGTGCTAATACAAATGCATTAACTAACGCTGTATTACTGTCATTGCTTCGCCGTCCGCCTGCGGCGGACTGGTCCGCAATGACAATTATGTACTATTAATTACGTTTGTCCCAGTCAAAATGAGTCCTCCCCTTTTGCTTAAGCACGCTTGGTGGTATAATCCCTTACTAGCCCGGACATCTTCTCAGGTCAAAGTCCAAAGCTGGGTCAACGAAGCTGTGAGCATTCGGCAATCAGCTTTCAGTTTAAGGCCTATCATGATAGCTGATAGCTGACGGCTGGATTGCCTCGAGCCTGTCGAATTGGAAAGGGGTATCTTATGATTGTTTTGCGGGAGGGTAACCTCCGCGTCCCCAGGTGGAATCGAAAGGTCTATGCTGTCGCTGGCGGTCTGACGGAGTATAAAAAGTTCTGCCCCGAGATGAAGCTGGAAGAGCAGGTGATGGTCGCCTTTCGCCAGATGCTGGAAGCCAATGACCTGAAGCTCTCGCCGGTGGAGGTCAAAGGGCTGATCAACTTCATCGCCGCCGGCAACTTCGCCGACCATTTCCAGGACCAGCTCCTCTGTGAGGCCAAGGTGACCGACTACCTTGGCCTCGACCCGATGTATGACATCGGTGTCAAGACCGGCGGGGCAACGGGCGGCTCGACTGTTTTGACGGCAGCTATGGCGGTGGCCAGCGGCTATGCCGATGTCGCCCTGGCGGTGGGCTGGGAGCGCATGTCCGAGGTTGACACCCGGACCGGCAACTACTACATCTCCACGGCGGCTTGCAAGGACTTCGAGACGCGCCTGTCCCGTATCTATGCAGCCTACTACGCCCCCATGGCCGTTCGCTTCGCCTGGAGCTATGGCCTCAGCGAGCAGACCCGGGCCAAGGTAGCCGTCAAGAACCACCTCTACGCCTACTATTCGCCCTACGCCCAGCAGCCAGGGAAATATACCGTCGAGGACGTTCTGAACAGCCCCATGTCCACCTATCCCCTGCGCTTCCTCGAATGCTGCGCCATGACCGATGGCGCCGCCTGCCTGCTACTGTGTGATGAGAAGACGGCCTACCGCCTCTCGGACAAACCATGCGAGGTCTATATCGCCGGCGGCAGCCATACCCTGCGGGTGGCCGACCGGCGGGACATGGCCATACCTTTGCTCCCCCACGAGACGCCAGATATGTATGAAGGCCTGCGCAAGAAGGAGGGCCAGCGCTGGCCCGGCTTTGAGAGCTTCGCCGCCGCCCGCTTCGCCGCCTATTTTGCCTTCCGCATGGCCGGCATTGCCAACCCGCTGGAAGAGCTTGACCTGATAGAAACGCATGACGCCTTC
This sequence comes from Chloroflexota bacterium, assembly GCA_016210585.1. Classification (GTDB taxonomy): domain Bacteria; phylum Chloroflexota; class Dehalococcoidia; order Dehalococcoidales; family JAFGLR01; genus JACQTX01. The sequence goes on along the minus strand of JACQTX010000183.1, from coordinate 1,930 downwards.
ACCATCAGCGATATCCAGACCTACGGAGACGTGGGACTGCGTCCCTATGGCCAAGAGCCTGACTTCATTGAGTCCGGGGATGCCTATTTTGGTGGCAAATGTCCGGCTAACCTCTCCGGGGGGCTGATTGGCACCATGCACGCCGTCGGAGCTACCGGCATATTCCAGGGCATAGAGTGCCTGTGGCAGCTGCAGGGCAAATACGATAAGTTCCATGGTGACCCGAAGATATGGGCGTCCTTTGGTAAGCGAAAACCGGCGGACTGGATGAGCCTCCAGGTGCCCAACGCCAGGCAGGCGGCCTGGATATCCCATGCCGGCGTGGGGTCTCACGTCACGGTAGGCGTGCTAAGAAAAGCTTTCTAACATCTGGTATCATGATAGATTGGTAATTCTCTCCCCAAGAGGGGGAGAGAATTAGAGTGAGGGAGATAAAAGTCATTTCACCCTCACCTGGCCTCTCCTATCAAGGGAGAGGAGTTGTCCGGGAAATCTACAGAAATGCACACCACAGGAGGAACATGGCGAGCAAAAAGGAAGCAACCCGCTATATTGGCCAACCGGCGAAGGTGCTGCAGGCTGAGCCGGCGCTAGTCATCGAATGGCCGCGCAGCCTGGCCCACCGCCACACCTACGGCAAGCTGTCCCCCTTTTTCAAGGGACTGGGCCAGGGCAAGCTGCTGGCCACGAGATGCTCTAATTCATCATGCGCAGAGAAAGGGCTGTGGCTACCACCGCGGGCTGATTGCCCCGACTGTAACCAGCCGATGGAGTGGGTGGAGATGCCCCAGCCCGTTATCGGGACGGTGCACACCTATGCCCGGGTGGAGTATGCCGGGGCGGGCGTTGAGCTTACCACGCCCTATTACCAGGTGGACGTGGAGCTACCCGGGGTCTGCACCATCTTCAAAGGCTATCTAGCTTACGGCGAGCCGACTATTGGGATGAAGGTCAAGGCCTGCTTCCGGACAGAGGACCCCACCAATACCATCCTTGATATGTGCTGGATTCCGGAAGGGTAGCGGTAAAGGGCGTGCTCCGTGCTGCACCATAGCGACGGAAATGTCATTACCCCGAAAATAACGAGCGAAAGGTCATTCTGAGCGTAGCGAAGAATGACAGTGCATACTTGTTTTCATCTTTCGTGGTGCTGGCGGCAAGCCAGCATGGGGATTACCCCCTATTTTCACCCTCACCTAGCCTCTCCCGTCAAGGGAGAGGGAACGCAAAAGGTCGGGCGAACTTCTGCGTGGCGAAGCAGTCCATTGGGGAAACCGGGGAACAGATTTGAAGACATTCGGTAAGAAAGGGGACAAAGGGGAGACCAGCCTCCTTTTTGGACAGAGGGTGAGCAAGTGCGACCCGCGCTGCGAGGCTTACGGGACGATAGACGAGGCTGTTTCATCCCTGGGTATGGCCCGCAATCTCGTCAAGAAGGACAAAACGAGAGATGCCATACTGAAAGTCCAGAAGGCGCTATTCATGGTCAGCGCCGAGCTGGCAACGAAATGCGAGGACTACGAGAAGTTTATCTCACGGTTCCAGCCGGTGACCACGGCTATGGCGAATGACCTGGAGAGGCTGATTGTGGAGATAGAGGGCGAAGTGGAGATGCCGGAAGCGTTCATTGTCCCAGGGGCCAGCCTGGCATCAGCATCGCTGGACATGGCGCGGACCATCCTGCGGCGGGCGGAGCGAAGGGCCTGCGCCCTCAAAGACATGGGTGAGCTAAGGAACGAGGCCATCCTGCAGTATCTTAACCGTGCCGCCGACCTTCTTTTTACTCTGGCCAGATATGAGGAAGCGGGGTGACTGCCTCTCATTCCTTTGCTCCTTTGTTTGACCAACACTATTTATTGCCGCTCACCCTGAGCTTGGCGCAGGTGACTTCTTACTGTTGGCCGCTCATGGATTCGACAAGCTCACCATG